>CAIMWA010000520.1 GCA_903845045.1 uncultured delta proteobacterium
CCGCGCCGGCGCCCGTTGCGAAGCCCGCGCCGCCGCCTCCGCCGGCAACGCACGACCGCGCGGCGGCCCTCGCCGACGTGGTGGTCGGCGCTCCCGCGGCGCCGCTGCTGTCGGTTCCCGCGATGTCCATCGCCCCGATGGAGTCCGCGCCGGCCCCGTCGCCGGTGTCGGTGCCCGAGGTGTCGATCTCGTCGGTGCCGCCGGTCTCCGACGTGCCGTCGGCGCTGGGCGGCCTGCACGACGACCTTCCGCCGGACCTCTTCGCGCGCAAGCCGCTGCCGCAGTCGCCGGCGCCCACCCTCGAGTCCTTCGGCTTGCCCCCGAGCGGTCCGAGCGGCGCGCCGTTCGCCCCGGTGGCTCCCGCCGCCCCGGTCGCCGCCATGCCTTCCGCCGTGGCCGCTGCCGCCTTCGCCGCGCCGCCGCCGCCGCGTGTGGGCATGTCCGTGGGCGTCGTGGTGCTCATGGCGGGCATTCTCGTCATCGGGGTGTTCGGCGGTGTGCTGCTCGCCGGGCGCATCAACAATCACCCCGCGGCGCCTGCGCCGACCCCCGCGCCCGCGCCCGCCGCTGCCGTCATCGCGGCTCCGGAGCCCGCACCCGCGCCGGAGCCGGCACCGGTCCCCGCGCCGGTGGCGAATCCCGAGCCTGCGCCGACGACGGACCCCGCCGTCGCCGAAGCCGATCCGACGCCGGGCTCGCCGCGTCCCCGCGCTCCTCGTCGCGTCGGGGGCCGTGAGGGTTCCGCCGCGCCGACGCCGTCGGCGGCGGAGCTCGCCCAGCTCAGGCAAATGGCGACGGAGACCGGGCCGACCGGAGGTCCAGTGAGCGCGAGCACCACCACGGCGCGGGCCCCCGCGTCGGCAACGGTGGAGAACAACCCGCAGCAAACCGGAGCCGCTCGGGCGAACCGTGCGAGCCGCCTGTTTGGCGAGAGCCGAGTGGCGCACACCTGCTGGCAGAACCTGCTTCGCATGAACCCGGCGCTCCACGACACCTCGGTGCGCATTCGCCTCTCGGTGAGCGCCCAGGGCCGCGTCTCGCTGGGCGGCGTCACGAACAGCCCGGACCCGCGCTTCGACACCTGCCTCCGCAACGGCGTGGGTCGCATCCAGCCCGTCGGGGCCGGCGAGGCGCTGGACACCGAGGTGAGCGTGAACCTCGCCGTCGGCGGCGGCTGACCGCGCGCGGTTTTCACCCCGGCGTCGTACGGACGCTGTGATAGATCCCCGAGGCCCATGGAGAAGCTCGTCATCGAGGGCGGCCGGCCGCTGCACGGCGTGGTGCAGGTGTCCGGCGCGAAGAACGCCGCACTCCCGATCCTCTGCGCGTCGCTGCTGACCGACGGGACCTGCACGTTCCGCAACGTTCCGCGGCTCCGCGACGTCGAGACCATGGCGGCGCTGCTGCGCTTCATGGGCGCCGAGAGCACCGTGGCGCCGCCGCTCGTCGAGCTTCGCGCGGGGTCCGTGTCGCGTCCCGAGGCCCCGTACGAGCTCGTGAAGCAGATGCGGGCGTCGGTGCTCGTGCTGGGGCCGTTGGTGGCGCGGCACGGCTACGCCAAGGTCTCGTTGCCGGGCGGTTGCGCCATCGGCGCGCGGCCCATCGACCAGCACCTCAAGGGCCTCGAGGCCATGGGCGCGACGATCCGCCTCGACCACGGCTACGTCGTCGCCGAGAGCAAGCGGCTCGTCGGCGCGACGATCCACCTCGACATGGCGACGGTGACGGGCACCGAGAACCTCATGATGGCGGCGGCGCTCGCCAAGGGGCGCACGCAGCTCGTGGGCGCGGCGCGGGAGCCCGAGATCGAGGAGCTCGCGCGGGTGCTCAACAAGATGGGCGCGCGCATCGACGGCGCGGGCACCGACATCATCCACATCGAGGGCGTCGACGTGCTGCACGCCGTCGACCACGCGATCATCCCGGACCGCATCGAGGCGGGAACGTTCCTGCTCGCGGCGGCGGCGACGGGCGGCGACGTGTTCGTGCGCGACGCCATCCCCGAGCACATCGAGCCGCTGCTCGCCAAGCTTCGCGAGGCCGGCGCCGAGCTCGTGCGCGAGGACGGCGGCGTGCGCGTGCGCTCCGACGGCGCCCGCTCGCTGCGTGGCACGGACATCAGCACTGCGCCGCACCCGGGCTTTCCGACGGACATGCAGGCGCAGTTCATGGCGGTGATGACCCTGGCGCAGGGCACCAGCGTGGTGACCGAGTCGGTCTTCGAGAACCGCTTCATGCACGTGCCCGAGCTCGGGCGCATGGGCGCGCACGTCGACGTGCACGGACGCGTGGCGACGGTCACCGGAGTCGAGCGGCTCTCGGGTGCGTCGGTGATGGCGACGGACCTTCGCGCCAGCGCGTGCCTCGTCATCGCGGCGCTGACGGCCCCGGATCGCAGCGAGGTGCTGCGCGTGTACCACCTCGACCGGGGCTACGAGTCCATCGAGAAGAAGCTGGCGCCGCTCGGGGCGCGCATCGAGCGGGGGCGCGGCGAGGGGTGAGCCGCGCGCTGACCGTCGCCGTCCCCAAGGGGCGCCTCGCGAAGCAGCTCGCGCGATCGCTGGGCGCCGCCGGGGTTCCCGCCGAGGCGCTGTCGGACACCGATCGCACGCTCGTGCGCGAGGCCTCGGTGGACGGCGTGCCCATGCGCTTCCTGCTCCTCAAGCCCGATGATGTTCCGACGTACGTCGAGCACGGCGCGTGCGACCTCGGCATCGTCGGGCGCGACGTGCTGCTCGAGCGCGAGGCCGACCTCTTGGTTCCGCACGACACGGGCCTCGGACGCTGCCGCATGGTCGTCGCCGCGCCCGAGGCGTTCGTGGGCGCCCCCCGCGATCGCGCCCTGCGCGTGGCGACGAAGTACCCGCGCATCGCTCGCAACCACTTCGCGCGGGCCGGCACCGAGGTCGAGGTGATCTTCGTGCAGGGCTCCGTCGAGACGGCCCCGCTGGTGGGCCTCAGCGACGTCATCGTGGACCTCGTCGAGACCGGCGAGACGCTGCGCCAGAACGGGCTCACGGTGCGCGAGACCGTGTGCGACGTGAGCGCCGTGGTGGTGGTGAACCGCGTGGTGTTCAAGCTCCACCGCGCGGCCATCGCGCACTTCACGGCGAAGCTCCCGGCGCGCTGAGCCGACGGCGCCCCCGAGGCGGGCCTCGCGTCGTATCCTGGGCGCTCTGGCACTCCCTGCGCTCATCGCCCTCTGCGCCGCGCTCTCGGCTCTCCTCTTCGCCGGGCTGAGCCTCGGCTTCTCCACGGCGCCTGGCTGGCGGTCGCTGCGCTGGTACGCGCTCGCGGCGATGCTGTCGGCGCTGTTCGCTGCGGGCGACGCCGTCACCTCGCAAGCGGTGCCGCTGCACTGGTACGGGCGCTTCGCGCGCTTCAACCTCTTTCTCGCGGGGCTGCACGGCGCGTGCTGGTTCTTCTTCGACGCCGCACAGCGGGGACGCGCGCTCGCGCGCTGGGAGCGCGTCGTCATCGGTGTCGCGCTGGCGATGGCGCTGGCGAGCCTCGTCCCCGGCGTGGCGATCTCGAACCACGTCGTCGCCCGCGAGGTCTCGTGGCTCGCGCTCACCTACCGCGACGTCGTCCCGACACCCCTCGGCAGCCTCGTGTCCGTCTACTACGTCGTCGCGCTGGCGGTGCTCGGCGTGCGCACGCTGCGCGACCCGGGACCGGGCGGGCGGGCGCAGGGCATCGCGCTGCTCTTCCTCACCGCGACGGCGCTGCACGACACGGTGGTGTTCACCTTCGCGCTGCCCACGCCGTACCTGTTGAGCGTCGGGTTCCTCGGGGTGATCGTGGGCGTCGGCGTGAGCGTGACCGCGCGCTTCGTGCAGAACGCCCGCGCGCTCGAGACGGCGCTGCGCGCGCTGCGCGACACCCGCGAGGTGCTCGTGCGGCAGGAGCGTCTGGCGGCCCTCGGGGAGATGTCCGCGATGGTGGCCCACGAGGTGCGCAACCCCCTCGCGGTGATGTTCAACGTGCTCGCGACGGTGCGCCGCGGCGTCCTCGACGCGCAGCAGACGATGCTCCTCGGGATCCTCGACGACGAGGCCCGGCGGCTCCAGCGGCTCGTATCGGACCTGCTTGATTTCAGCCGTCCCGCTGCGCTCCGCCGCGCGCCGGTGGACGTCGCCGCGCTGGTGCATACCGCCGTCGACGCCGCCCTCGCTGGCGTCGCGGACCTCTCGCCGCTGCCCGCCGTCGCGCAGGACGTCGCGGCGGACCTCGCCGCGGTGCTCGTCGACGCCGAGCTCGTGCGCCGCGCGCTCATCAACCTCCTCGACAACGCCCTGCGCGCGCCGGGGTGCACGGGTGTGTGCGTGCGCGCGACGAATGACGGCGACGCGCTCGCGCTGTCGGTGTGCGATGACGGCGAGGGCATCGAGGAGGCGCTGCGCGAGAAGGTGTTCGCGCCGTTCTACTCGTCGCGTCCGTCGGGCACCGGGCTCGGGCTCGCCATCGTGCGCAACGTCGCGCTCGCCCATGGAGGGACCGTCGCGTACTCGGAGACCGCGGGCGGCGGGGCGACGTTCACGGTGCGGGTTCCGCGGGTGGACGCGAGCGCTGCCTGAGCCGCGACGCGGGTGTGCGGCACATGCTCTGGCGACCGACGGAGCGACGCTGCCAATGTTGCCGTTTTCGCTGCCAACGTTGGCAGTGCGACGGTGCCGGTGGAAGATGCCTCCGGGCGTGCCCTCGCGCGCGAGGCATCGCGGGCCCGGCGGAGGCCTCGACAGGCGCCACGCCGGCCGACGACGACTCCCTACGTCGGCACCACGAGGTACTTCTCGCCGGTCGCCATCTTCGCGTACCGCTGCACCACCGCGGGGTCGAGCAGCTCGCGCAGGGTGATGCGCGCCGTGTAGTGGCTCGCGAAGGTCGTGCCGAGCTCCTTCGCGACGCGCGTGCGCAGCGCGACCACCGCGCCTGCGTCGAGCTTCGCGAGCGTGTTGCTCACGAGCCATCCACCAACGCCCCAGGTCATGCCGTAGTTGCGCGTCAGCGTCGTCGCCGCGCGGTCGAGGCCGCCGTAGACGTAGACCTGCTTCGGCGTCGTCGATCCATAGGGGCTGTACCGCGCGGCGTCCCGCGACGCGACGCGCTCCATCGCGCGCAGGATCGCGTCCACCAGCGGGCCCCCGCCGATGGCGTCGAAGGCGAGCGTCGCGCCCGTGCGGGCGAGCGCCGCGTCGAGGTCCTGCTCGAAGGACGCCGCGCTCGTGTCGACGACGTGCTCGGCACCAAGCGCGCGCAGCACCGCGGCCGGCTCCGGGCGGCGCACGAGGTTCACCAGCGGGACGCCGTCGCGCGCGCAGAGCTTCACCAGCATCTGCCCGAGGTTCGACGCGGCGGCGGTATGCACGAGGGCCGTGTGCCCCTCGCGGCGCATGGTCTCGAGCATGCCCAGCGCGGTCATCGGGTTGACGAAGTTCGACGCGCCCTGCTCCGCGCTCAGACCCGCCGGGAGCGCGAGGCACAGGCTCGCCGGCAGGCATCGGTGCTGCGCGTAGGTGCCGCCGCCGTAGACCGCGACGGTGCGTCCCAGCAGCGCCTGCGCGGCGGGGGACGACCCGGCCGCGACGACGACCCCAGCGCCCTCGTTGCCGACCGGAATCGCCGTTCCGATGCGCGCGCCGAGGCCCGCCATCGCCGCGGCCGGAATCTTCGCCGCGAGCGCCGGGATCTCCGCGGTGCCCGTCGCGCGCAAGGTGCCGACGTCGGCGCGCGCGAAGAGCACCCCAAGATCGGACGGGTTGATGGGCGCGGCGTCGACGCGCACGACGACGTCGTCGGGTCCCGGTGCGGGCACGGGCACCTCGTGCAGTGCGACCTCGACCTCACCCTCCGCGCGAACCAGCGATCGGACCTGGAGCGACATGACCCGCCCATGGTGGGAGCGAAGGGGGACCGTGGTCAAAGGGGAAAGGGATGACGACTCGGCAACCCTTCCCGCGATGCGCCATCGACGCGGGTGAACGTCGCTCGCTTGCCACCGTTGCAAGCGGTCATGGCCGATGTCGCGTCAGTGCACGATCGCCGTGCATGTCGGGAAGAACGTGCGCGCGACGGTGTTGCCGAGAATCACCCGGCACGACTCGACGCAGAACGGCGAGTCGGCGTGGGCCGTGCAGCACGTGTTCACGGCGTCGATCAACGGCATCGCGCCGGCGATGCCTGCGCCGCAGGTCGCGGACTCCTGCCGCATCCGCAGGCAGGTGAGCACGGTGCGGTCGGCGGCGCTCGTGGCGAGTCCTTCGCAGCGCGTCACGCAGCCGCCGCAGTCTCGGTTGTTCGTGCCCGCGAACCCGAGCGACGTCAGCTGCGGCGCGAGCACCGGACCCACCGTGGCGTTCGACACCGCGCAGTCGGCGAGAAGCTGGCACACGGCGTGGCAATCGGTCGTCGCGCTGGCGGGACACATGATCGCCGTCGAGGTCATCGACACGAACGGATCGCTCGTGCACGTCGCACCGGACCCCGCGGGCACCGGCGGCAGCGGCGCGGCCGTCGTGTTGTCGAGGCCCTTCGGGTGCGCGAGGAGGAAATCCACCATCCACGGGTTGATCGCGCGCAGCCAGTCGTGGCCCACCGGGGCGTTGCAGTTCGCCTGGCCGACCATCGGCTGCCCGGCGTAGTAGCGCGACGCGAGGGATGCCTGCTCGACGAAGTTGATCGTTGGAACGCGCACCCCCGACGTCCCGCCGGAGTACATGTCGCCGGTGCCGCCCCAGGTGACGAGCACCGACATCGCGCCGAGGGCCATGGGCATCGCGGGCTGCGTGAGGTCGTAAACGCCCGACGCCACGATGCCGCCAGCGAGCAGAGACGAGCGGCGCTCGAGCACGTAGTTCGTCATGATCCCGCCCGCGCTGTGGCCGCCGGCGTAGATGCGGTTCGCGTCCACCGGGAGGTACGCCGCGACGCACGGAATCAGGCTGTCGACGAAGTCGAGGTCGAAGTTCGGCGCCGAGACGTCGGCCGCCTGGCGCAGCGCGTCCCAGACGGGCCACACGGTGCCGTTGCCGACGGCGTCGGGCGCCACGACGATGAAGCCCCGCGCGACGAAGTCTGCGAGCTTGCCATAGCTGTCCGCAGCGAACTCCCGGCCGGTGCCGCCGGTGCCGTGAAAGCCCACGAAGAGCGGCCTCGGACCGGTGAACGACGCCGGCGGCAGCATCAGCCAGAAGCTGCGCATCTGCCCGTCGATGGGGTAGTTCGTGTTCTGTCCGGCGGTCGGCGCGGTGCTGCGGTAGGCGCCGACGCAGCGGTCCATCGCGCTCGCCGCGAGGCGCATCGGCGGCACCCGCACGAGCGGATCGCTCGCATCGCCCACGGCGACGGCGTCGGAGCTCGCGGCCCCGGTGTCGCCGACGGCGGTGTCCGTCGCCGCGGCGGTGTCGACGAGCGACCCCGCGTCGGTGGCGGTCGACGTGCCCGACGAGCAAGCGAGCGATGCCGGAACCGTGGCGACGAGCAGCGTGAGGAGCGTTCGCATGGCGGCGGAGGGTACCAGATCACCCTGCCTCGCCGACATCGACGCGCACGCATCCGTCGCACGCACGCCAGCGTCGCGCGCTTCGAGTAGGAAGGGGGACGGTGGCAAAAAGTAAAATGATGACGATTGGGCGGGATTTCCCGACATGCACGATCGTCGCGGGTGCAAGTTACTCATTTGCCACCGTCCCGGGCGGCGTTCGGGGTGGTGCTCGCGGCGGTGCTCGTCGCGTTCAAGCAGTGACGGTCAGCCGCGCGCGGCGGTGATCGCGATGCCCGGAACCTTGAAGAGGCTGGGCGCGTACTCCATCTCGACGAGCTTCGGTCCGAGCTCGTGCGAGGTCTTCGAGGTCACGAACCACGGCGGCTTCGGGGCGACCACCAGCGGACCGCGCAGCACCGTCTTCTCGATGCGCTCGAACATGAACGTGTTGTGCACCCAGCCGAGTCCGCCCTGAACGTTCTTCAGCGTCGACGACGGGTGCGCGCCCCACGGGGGCGTCACGAGGCCGTAGACGATGCCCGTCCACTGGTTGATGCCCACGGCGCCGTAGCGAAGCTGGTCGACGGCGTCGTCGAGGGCCTTCGCCGCGTCGGGCTCCTTCTCGGTGCGCGGGTGAATGAGGATCACCGCCGACAGCGTTCCCCACAACCGGTCATTGCAGAACGACGTCGCCTTGCGGAGGAAGTCCGCCGCGCTCGACGCCTCGAGGGAGGTCTCGCTGAGGATCGGGCAGAACGGCTCGGTGGTGAACAGCGTCTCCGACGTGTCGGCGCTGTCGAGGCCGAAGACCACCGTCCACGGCAGCTCGCCGTCGGCGGCGGTGGAGAGCTTCTCGGCGTTCGCGCGGGAGCCCACGAGCTTCTCGTAGCGGTCGAAGGCTCCCGGGTAGTACGCCTTGCGCGAGCGCTGCGCCCGAAGCTGCTCCTTGATGAGACCGAGGAACGTCTCGCGGTCGGACCAGCCCTTCGACGTCACGAGCATCTTGCCCGCGTTGCAGTTGCAGCTCGCGTTGTTGACCATCATCGTCGCGACGTTCTGCGCCATGAAGGCGAGCTCCGAGGCGCTGTAAGGTCCGGGCACCACCACCACCGGCGTCACGCACCCGAGCTCCGACGAGATGTGCTTCTTCAGCACCGGATCGTCCTCGCGCATGCGGCGCTCGCGCTCGGCGCCCGGCGGGCCCCACACGATGAGGTCGTGCGTGCGGTCCGAGCCGGTGATGTGCACGTCGTCGACCTCGGCGTGGTTCACCAGGTACGTGCCCACCGCCGCGCCGCCCTTCACGAACTTCAGGTAGCCCGCGCTCACGAGCGGCGCGAGGCCCTTCTCGAGATGCGGCTGCAGGTATTCGTTCACCGGGTTGAGCTTCACCAGGCACACGTTGCCGTCGACGAACATCTTGTAGAGCGCGTCCATCGGCGGGATCGACGCGACGTTGCCGGCGCCGAGCACCAGCGACACGCCGCCCTTGCGATCACGGCCGCGGTAGAAGCTCGCCTGGTTGGCGCGCACGTCCTCGGGCTTCACGCCGGCCTCGAGGCGCACCGAAGCGGTGAACCCCCCGTAGAGCAGCGTCTCGATGAGGTTCGTCGGAAACACCTCGACCACCGTGCGTCCGTGCGCGTCGGTGCGGATCTTTCCGTCGGCGGGACCGGGGTGGCCCTGCGACGCCACGCGCTCGAGGGCCTCGGCGAGGAGGCGAAGGTTGCGCATCGTCGCCATCGGACCCGCGAGCCACTCTTCGGCGGCCTGCGGCAGCGACGCGTCGAGGCCCTTGGCCTTGATCGCCGCCTCGGCCCAGGGACGCGCCTGCGCGAGCAGCGGGTCCATGCACGACCGCAGCAGCGCCGCGCGCTCCGACGGGCCCAGCGCCGCGAACGGCGCGGCCTTGGCGCGAAGGTCTGCGAGCATCGCGTCGAGCTCGCCGTTGGAGGCGTCCGCGGCGCTCACCGCGGAGCCGGACATTTCCATGGAGACCGAGGGGGAGGAGGTGCTCATCGGGCGCGGATGCTAGCACCGCGCGACGCACCTCGGGGGCCCGGAGGCCCGGTGATCAGGCGGGGTTGTGCCCGGCGACGGTGGGCTTGCCGGCGCCGCGCCAGCCGACGATGCCCTCGGGCAGGATGTACACGTTGGTGTAGCCCAGCGACATCGCCTGCCGCGCTGCGTGGTGGCACGCCTGGCACTGCTCGTTGTGGCAATAGAACACCAGCCGCGCGGCGTGGTCGGCGGGAAGCACCGCCGCCGTCACCTGGTCGTGGCCGACGAGGCGCGCGCCCGGGACGTGACCCTCGACGTACGAGGCCTCGCTGTTGTTGTCGAAGACGGCGACCTGCTCGTGGTGGTCCATGAGCTCCGAGAGCTCGCCGACGGTCATGCGCCGCAGCTCGGCCTCGTGGTCACCGGTCGACGCCGTACCCGTCGCCGTCGCTCCCGACGTGGTCGACGCGCCCGCGGCCGCGGACCCGTGCGAACAACCCACCGACATCGCCAGCGCCGCCACCAGCGCCGCGGAACAAAGCTTCGTGATCATCTGTGTGCTCCTCCTGCGCTGCGCGCCCGGCGCAGCCGCGAGGACGGCGGTGTGCCACATGGCACGGAGGGCTGCAACGCGGTCGGGGCGCGCCGGGGAGGGAGGTTCAGGCCGGGGCGTGGCGCACGTACTCGAAGTCCACCGGACGGCCCTTGATCCCCTGCTTCGGGGCGGCGATCCAGTGGGCCATCTTGCCGGGCTCGTAGACCGGGCGCGTCATGAGCGACGCCACGTAGGCGCGGTCGGCGTCCGAGGGCAGCCACGACCCCGCGCGCTCGGCCCACTGCGCCTCGGTGATGGGGTTGCCCTCGACGTCGTAGCGCTGCCCGGCGTAGAGCCCGACGTTGCGGTTGAAGCGCCGGTGCGGGAGCTTCAGCTCGAAGTCCGAGCCGCCCTCCTTGATGGTGCGGTTCCACTTGTCGACGCCGCGCTGGCAGTCCTCGACGTACTCGTCGCGGAGCACCTCGTTCATCGCCGCGCGAAGGGCCACGTCCTTGTCGACGAGGCGGCCGTTCTCGAGATGCGGAAGGCTGTACGAGCCCTCGAGGGCGACGTGGTCCGGGTAGCTGGCCTCCTTCGCGCGCCCCTTGAGGCCGCTCGCGAAGAACGACGCGGCGTTCGACGACACCTCGCCGCCGAAGAGGTCGACCGACGAGCTGAACCAGAAGTTCAGGTACTTCTGCACCGTCGGAAGGTCGATGCCGCCCTGCGCGCGCACGTCGCCGTTGGGGTCGAGGCGCGCGAGCTCGCAGCTGCGTTGCACCACGCGGAGGATGCCCGTCTCGCCGACGAACATGTGGTGCGCCTCCTCGGTGAGCATGAAGCGCGTGGTGCGCGACAGCGGGTCGAAGGCGCTCTCGGCGAGGGCGAGGAGCTGGTACTTGCCGTCGCGGTCCGTGAAGAACGTGAACATGAAGAACGACAGCCACTCTCGGCACGGCTCGTTGAACGTGCCGAGGATGCGGGGCTTGTCGGCGTCGCCGCTGCGGCGCTGGAGCAGGGCTTCGGCCTCCTCGCGGCCGTCGCGGCCGAAGTGCGAGTGCAGCAGGTACACCATGGCCCAGAGGTGCCGGCCCTCCTCGACGTTCACCTGGAACAGGTTGCGCAGGTCGTAGAGGCTCGGACAGGTCTGACCCAGCAAGCGCTGCTGCTCGACGCTGGCGGGCTCGGTGTCGCCCTGCGTGACGATGAGCCGGCGCAGCGTCGTGCGATGCTCGCCGGGCACCTGCTGCCACGCGGGCTTGCCCATCTCGTCGCCGAAGCCGATGGTGCGGTCGGGCACCGCGTCGGCGAGGAAGATGCCCCAGCGGTACTCGGGCATGCGCACGTAGTCGAAATGCGCCCAGCCCTCGTGGTCCACGCTGATGGCGGTGCGCAGGAAGACGTCGTCCTGCTGGAAGCCCGCGGGGCCCATCTCGCACCACCAGTCGACGAAGCTCGGCTGCCACTCCTCGAGCGCGCGCTGCAGGCGCTTGTCCGAGCTCAGGTCGACGTTGTTCGGGATGCGCGTGTCGTTGACGACGGATGACATCGATCGGTCCTCCAAAGGGTCGGCGAGGCGGGCGGTTCAGGTGCGGCGGAAATCGTACACGGCGCGCTCGGGCTGGCCGTACATGGTCAGCGCGCCCTTCTCGCCGACGGCGTTGGGGCGCTGGAAGATCCAGTTCTGCCACGCGCTCAAACGCCCGAAGATCTTCGTCTCCATGGTCTCAGGACCCGCGAAGCGAAGGTTCGCCTCGAGGCCCGTCATGGCGTCCGGCGAGAGGCTCGCGCGCTCCTCGATGGCGACGCGCACCTCGTCGTCCCAGTCCATGGCGTCCGGCGTGAAGGTCACGAGGCCGCGCTTCGACGCGTCGCTCGCATCGAGCATCCCCGCCTCGCCGCGCAACGCCTCGACCCGCGACGGGTCGTAGAGGAACCGCGACGCAAGCCGCGTGAGCCCGTTGCTCATGGGGAACGCCCCGAAATTGAGCTCCGAGAAGCCCAGCCGCGCGTCGGCGTCGTCGTCGTCGATCATGAACACGCGGTCGCTCGCGAGGGCCACCTCGAGGAGCGAGCCCGCGAAGCAGCTCCCGCCCTCGACGAGCGTGAAGAGGCTGCGCGCCGAGAGGTCCAGGCGCTTGAGCACGCGCTTCTGCAGCAGCAGCACCTCGCGCGCGAGCCAGTCCGTCTTCGCGCGCTCCACCAGCGACGCATCGAAGCGCCGCACGGCCTCGGGATCACCCGCCGAACGCAGCACGAGGAGCCCCAGCGTCGGGTGGTTGAAGCGCAAGTCGAGGAGCGCGTCGTCGAGTTCGCGCCAAAACGCCACGCTCCAGTGCGCCGCCGTGTACGCCTCGCCCGCATCGCCCTCGGGACCGCGCAGCGTGACCTCGGCCACGCGCCGCGCCGCATCGAGGCGAAGCTCCACGAAGCGGTAGCGCACGACGTCGCCATCGCGCACGGGCTCCACGGGAACGAGCTCCATGCCCGCGCCGGCCGCGTCGCGCGGCGAGCGGGCCACGAGGGCTTCGGTGCGGGCCTTCAGCGCACCCTCGAAGCGGCTCCGCGACACCGACTCGTCGACGAGGCGCCAGTCCACCGCGCGCTTGCCGCGCACGCCCTCGGCGAGCGTCGAGAACACGTCGGCGAGGTCGCGGCGCACCTTGCGCTTGTCGGTGACGCGGGTGAGCCCGCCGGTGCCGGGGAGCACGGCCAGCAAGGGTGCCTCGGGGAGGCTGACC
>CAIMWA010000521.1 GCA_903845045.1 uncultured delta proteobacterium
CTCGGCGTGAAGGGCCCGGTGAAGCTCGCGGAGTTCAAGCCGGCCCTCGCCATGAACCCCGACATCGTCGCGCGCTACGGCCAGAACCGGCTGCGCGTCGTGCGGCAGCTTCGGTACTCCGTCGCCAACGAGAACTGCATCGACCTGGTGCTGTTCCTCAACGGCGTGCCGGTGGCGACGGTGGAGCTCAAGACGGACTTCACGCAGAGCATCGACGACGCCCTCGACCAGTACCGGAAGGACCGTCTTCCGCACCCCAAGGGGCTGGCTCCGGAACCGCTGCTGCGCTTTCCGGGCGGGGCCCTCGCGCACTTCGCCGTGAGCAACCGCGAGGTGCACGTGACGACGCGGCTCGACGGCGCGGCGACACGCTTTCTGCCCTTCAACCGGGGCGACGGCGGCGGCGCCGGGAACGCGCTGAACCCCGCGGGCGGGCATCGCACCGCGTACCTCTGGGAGGACGTGTGGGCGCGCGAGAGCTGGCTGGAGATCCTCGGGCGCTACCTCGTCGCCGAGCGCGACGCGAAGAAGCAGCTTCGACGGGTGGTGTTCCCGCGCTTTCACCAGCTCGACGTGACGCGGAAGCTGCAGGCGGCGGTGCTCCGCGACGGGCCGGGCGCGAAGTACCTCGTGCAGCACTCGGCGGGATCGGGGAAGACGAACTCCATCGCGTGGACGGCGCACTTTCTCGCCGAGCTCCACGACGCGAAGGACCACAAGGTCTTCGACTCGGTGCTGGTCATCTCGGACCGCACGGTCATCGACGCGCAGCTCCAGGAGGCGGTCTTCGGCTTCGCGCGCACGACGGGGTACGTCGCGACGATCAAGGGCGACGCGCAGAGCAAGAGCGGCGAGCTCGCGGCGGCGCTGTCGGGCGCGAAGAAGATCGTCGTGTGCACGTTGCAGACCTTTCCGTACGCGTTGAAGGAGGTGCGGAAGCTCGCGGCGACGCAAGGCAAGCGCTTCGCCGTGATCGCCGACGAGGCGCACAGCTCGCAGACCGGCGAGGCGGCGACGAAGTTGAAGGCCCTACTGAGCCCCGAGGAGCTCGCGGACCTCGGCGACGGCGGCGAGGTGAGCTCCGAGGACCTGCTCGCCGCGCAGATGACCGCCCGGGCCGACGACGCGGGGATCACCTTCGTGGCCTTCACGGCGACGCCCAAGGGCAAGACCCTCGAGCTCTTCGGCACGCGTCCGGACCCGACGCGCAAGCCCGGCCCCGACAACGTGCCAGAGCCCTTTCACGTGTACTCCATGCGGCAGGCCATCGAGGAGGGCTTCATCCTCGACGTGCTGCGGAACTACACGCCGTATTCGCTGGCGTTCCGCCTCGCGCACGAGGGTGGCGACGTCGACGAGCAGACCGTGGAGCGCAGCGCGGCGCTGAAGAAGATCATGGGCTGGGTGAAGCTCCACCCGTACAACATCGCGCAGAAGGTCGAGGTGGTGATCGAGCACTACCGCACGCACGTCGCGCCGCTGCTCGGCGGCACGGCGAAGGCGATGGTGGTGGTGTCGACGCGCGTCGAGGCGGTGCGCTGGCAGCTCGCGATGCAGCGGTACATCGCCCAGCGTGGCTACGGCATCGGCACGCTGGTGGCGTTCAGCGGCGAGGTGCTCGACGACGCGTCGGGGCCCGATGCCTTCACCGAGAGGAGCGCGACGCTGAACCCCGCGTTGAAGGGCCGCGACGTGGCCGAGGCCTTCAAGGGCGGCGAGTACCAGGTGCTGCTCGTGGCCAACAAGTTCCAGACGGGCTTCGACCAGCCGTTGCTCTGCGGGATGTACGTCGACAAGCGCCTCGCGGGCATCCAGGCGGTGCAGACGCTGTCGCGGCTGAACCGCGCGCACCCGGGCAAGGACGCCACCTACGTAGTCGACTTCGTGAACGACCCGGCGGACGTGCTCGAAGCCTTTCGCACGTACCACACGACGGCCGAGCTCTCGGCGACGACGGACCCGAACCTGGTCTTCGACCTGCGCGCGAAGCTCGACGCGGCTGGGCACTACGACGACTTCGAGGTGGAGCGCGTGGTGGCCGTGGAGCTCGACGCGAAGGCGAAGCAGAGCGACCTGTTGAAGGCCGTGGAGCCCGTCGTCGACCGGCTCCTGCACCGCTACAAGGCCGCGCAGGCGGCGTGGAAGACCGCCAAGGACCTCGGGCACGCGGACGCCGCGACGGCGGCCAAGGGCGAGCTCGACGCGCTGCTGCTTTTTCGCGCGGACATGGGCGCGTACCTGCGGCTGTACACGTTCCTGTCGCAGATCTTCGACTACGGCACGACGGCGCTGGAGAAGCGGGCGATCTTCTACAAGCGGGTGCTTCCGTTGCTGGAGTTCGGGCGCGAGCGCGAGGGCGTGGACCTGTCGAAGGTGGTGCTCACGCATCACTCGCTGAAGAACAAGGGTCCGCAGGCCATGGCGCTGGGCGGCGGGCCTGCGAAGAAGCTCGATCCGATCACCGAGGCCGGGGCCGGCGGGGTGCAGGAGAAGGAGAAGGCGCGGCTTCTCGAGATCATCGCGAAGGTGAACGACCTGTTCTCCGGCGACGTCACCGACGAGGACAAGGTCGTCTACGCGCTGCACGTTCTCTGGGGAAAGCTGCTCGCTTCGCCGACGCTGGCGCAGCAGGCCGCGAACAACACCCGGGAGCAGTTCGACGGCTCACCGGACCTGCTTCCCGAGGCCACCAACGCGGTCATCGGGTCCTACGACGCGCACACGTCGATGAGCCAGCAGCTCCTCAACGATCCGAAGAAGCTGGCGGCGCTGGTGCGCATCCTCATGGAGCACGGGCTGTGGGAGGCGCTTCGAGCGCGGGAGGCGGGGTGAGGGGCGCCGGGTACGCCTCGGTGTACCCGGGGGTACACCTGGGTGTACCGGCCGATACACCTTGGAGTACGCACCGCCACCCTTCACGCGAAGCGGTACCAGCCGAAGCTGACGCGCAAGAGCGTGCCCTCGGCGAGCATGCGCTTCAGCTCCTTCGGTCCGATGCCGATGGCGCGCAGGTCCGCGGCCATGAACTCGCCCTCGGGCTTCGCGGGAGCCGTCGCGGCAGCGGCCTTCGGCGCCGTCGTCACGGTGCGCTTCGCCTTGGGGGCCTTCGGCGTCGCAGTCGCCTTCGCGGGCGCGGCCGCAGGCGCCGACACGGGCACTGGCACGGGTACTGGCACGGGAACTGGCACCGCCACCGCGCGCTCGACGACCACACCGTCCGGGAGCACCACACCGACGGCGAGGCGCTCGTCCTCGCCGGGCGCGACGTCGAGGGTCATCGGGTCCGTCGCTTCGGCGTCGACGAGGGACCACGTGCGCGCGAGGTCGCCGAGGTCCGCGCCCCAGAGCTTCGCGGCGAAGCGCACGCCGTCGCGCTGCTCCGCCGGCACCGCGTCGAGCATCACTGCGGCCCGGGGGTCGCGGCCGAAGACGCGGCGATGGCTCCGCCGCAGCTCCCACCCCGCGTACGAACCGCGCTGGGGCGCCGCACCCCGCAGCCAGTGCGAGAGCACCGACCACAGCAGGGCCGGGTCGAGCACGAAGCGCGGGCCGCCCTCCCGCGTCCACGGTCGAAGCACGCCGGTCAGCTCGAAGACCAGCTCCGGGTGCGCCGCGCACACCCTTCGCAGCGCGTCGGCGGCGGCCTCGGCGTGCGGACAGTCACGGACCAGGGCGGCATGCACGCGTACGTCGCGGGTGCGCTGCTCGAGGTTCCAGACCAACCGCGCCGCGGCGTCGCGCCCCATCGTCTTCGCCTTTGCCAGGGCCGCCGCGCGCGCAGCGCGGAGCTGGTCCTCGACGCCCTTTCGGATCTCGGCGTCGGCGGTCGCGCGGCATCCGTCGCAGGCCACGGGGTCGCGCTGGTGCGGGATGCGCGCCGTGACGTGCTCCCAGCGCTCGACGAGCTCCGCCCGCGCCCGCGCCGCCGCCGTGCCCGCGGGAATCTCCGCGCCGGTGCGGCCCGTGACGAGCTCCGGACGCGAGAGCAGCCGGTGCTCCACCACGAGCGCGCGGAGCCCGTCGGCGAGGGTGTCCTCACCGCTTCGCCCGGTGCCCGCGTTTGCCCAGGACCGCAGCGACACCGCCACCTCCGGCGCTCCGGTGTCGTCGCCCGCCGCCATCACCACGCGACCGAGGGACTCCGACGGGGCCGACCGGCGCACGACGCGCACGCCCCCGGCACCGCGCTCGCCGACGGCGTACTCGGCGCGAGGCGCACGCAGCGACAGACCGGCGATGGCGTCGAGGTCCAGCGCAGCGGGCGTCGTCATGGTTCCTCCGCCGCGTCGCCGAGGGTGAGAAAGGCGCGCAGCGCACCGTCGTCCATCTCGGTGATCCACGACTCGTCGGCGCCGCCGAGCACCTTCGCCGCGAGGTCGCGCTTCGACGCGAGCAGCGCCACCGTCCGCTCCTCGAGGGTCCCGCGCGTGGCGAGCTTGTACACGTTCACCGTGCGCGTCTGGCCGATGCGGTGCGCGCGGTCCGTGGCCTGGTCCTCGACGGCGGGGTTCCACCAGCGGTCGTAGTGGATCACCGCCGACGCCGCCGTGAGGTTCAGCCCGGAGCCGCCGGCGCGCAGCGACACGACGAGCACCGGCGGACCGTCC
>CAIMWA010000522.1 GCA_903845045.1 uncultured delta proteobacterium
CCCGCGGCAGCACGAGGCCGAGGCCGAGCACGTGCCCGTCGGCGTGCATCGAGCCGACGAAGGCCAGCGGCACGTACGCGACGTGGGCCTCGTCGAGACGTGAGCCGTCGGCCTCGTGGCCGGCGAGGAGTGCGAGCGCGCGATCCTTCGCGAACGGCAACAGCACGCTGCGCAGCCGTGCGGTGAGCGCCTGCGTGCGCGAGACGTCGGCGCGAACCCCGGCGACCCGTCGCAGCACGATCATGCGCCCCGACATCGACCCCGTCGCGGCGTCGGCAAGCGCGACGTGCACGTAGGCGCACGGCGTCGCTGTCGATGGACGCGCCCACCCCGCACCGCCCCCGGCGTAGGCGCGTTCGAGCGCCGCGAGGCGTCCGCGCTCGGGCACGCGAAGGCGAAGCGTGACGTCGTCGCCGGCTCGTGCCGGCCGGAGCGACGCGGCAGCCGGCGCGTCGTCGATCCACATGCGCACCAGCGACGACGAGTGCCCGAGGTACGTGACGGCACCGGCGAGGCGTGCGAGCGCATCGCGGTGCGTGCCAGCGTCGGCGTCGGACCACACCAGCGTGGTGACCGTCTCGCCCACGTTCACCGAGGGGAAGTAGCGCTCCTTGCGAGGGCGTCGCGACGGCAGCAACGCGAGGTGACCGTCGGCATACTTCCCGCGCGCGGGACCTTCGGTGTCGTTCACGGGGACGTAGACCTTCGGCGCGGCGGCGGCCAACACGGCCGCGTCGCCCTCCGTGGGGGCGGGTGCGGCGACGACGTCCGGCGGCGGCAGCGCCTCGAGCCACGTCAGCGCCGCCCGCTCGTCGGCGGCGCACCCGCGCTCGCCCCACGCGGCGACGAGGGCCTGGAACACGCGATCGGGGTGCGGCGGCCACTCGGCGGCCTCGCGGTCCGAGGGCTGCGCGGCGACGGAGCGGCCCGAGAGGTACTGCCAGGACAGCGCGAACATGCTCACTCCTCGGCGCCCGCCTTCATCGCCTTCGTGCGGCTGATTCGAACGAGCTGTGCGAACTCCGGACGCGGCACGGCGGTGTAGCCCTCGGCGTGCCACGGCAGACCGAGCGCTCGCGCCGCGGCGACGGCCTCGCCGAGGAGCCTCTCTGCGTCGGCTGCGCTCAGCGTGAACGCGCTCACCGTGCCATCGCCGTGCACGACCTCGAAGGGCGCTGCGGTCCCCGCTTCGAGCGCGAGAGTGCAGCGCGAGCGAAGGTCCGCGCCGCGCTCGGCCGCGAGGGCGATGGCCGTGAGCCCCAGCGTGGCGAGCACGGTGCGCGCCGCGAGGTCCCGCGCCTTGGCGTCGCCGGGCGCGCCGTCGACGGGAAAGTGCAGCCGCCGCAGCGCCGCGAGCGACAGCACCGCGCTGTGCCTCGCGTAGCGGAACGTGACGCCGCCGTGATGAAGCTGCTTCTTCTCGTTGCGCAGCGACGGCGTGACGTTGCCGTGGTTGAGCTCCGAGGGCTTGCCGTCCTTCCCGACCAGCACGGGCTTGCCCTTGTCGCGGCGCGCCTTGGACTCGTCGAGGGTCCATCCGTCTTGCGCCTCGTACGCGGGACCGGCATCCGCTCGGATGCCGAGCGGGTCGATGCGGCTGCTGGGACGCTTTCCCTTCTCCGAGTCCACCCCGACGATCTCGGCGACGAGGACGCGGGCGAACTTCACGCCGAGGCCGCCGCGCGGACCGGCCGAGTCCCACACGCCGAAGACCAGCGCCGTCGGGCACACACCGAAGAGCCCCGTGGCGTTCGCGTTCGACGCCGTGTCGAGCACTTTGCCGGGCTCCGAGTCACGGAACTTCTTCCCGTCGAGGGTGCTGTCGCGAAGGATCGCGTCGGCGAGGCGGTGCGGCGCGTCGAGGCTCGTGATCGTGCCCACCTCGGCGAGGTCCACCGCGGCGAAGTCCACGGTGATCACCGGGATGGCGATCTCCTTCGCGCAGTGCGCTTCCAGCAGGCACGCCTCCATGCGGTTCGCCTGGCTCTGCACGCTGTCGAGCAGCACGCACGGCACGCGCGCGCCGTCGATGACGCGCTCCTCGTCGGCGTACTCGCCGCCCTCGTAGGTCGGCGGAAACACCTTGTCGCCGACGCCGCCGGCGGGCTGCATCCGTGCGACGCGGCGGATCGCGGTGGCGTGTTGGCAGGCGTTGCGAAGGTCATCGAGGGTCGGCGTCGTGGTCATGGGTCTTCTCCTGCGGTGTTCACGGATCGAGGGCTGGCGGCCCGCTCCAAGCGGACGCGCACGTCGAGATCGGAAGCGCTCACCGGCGGCGGCGCTTCGTGTCGGGAGCATGGACGCCGTCGCCGGCGCCTATCTGACGCTTCGAGGTGGTCGAAATAGACTCCACGGAACCGCCGTTCAGTGACCCCTTGGCGGCATGCGCTGCGGCGAGCGCGATGTCGCGCACCGCGGTTGCGAGCGCAGGGTCCATGGCGACGACGTGCGGGCCGATGCCGACCACGAAGCGAGCGAGCACGGCGACGCTGGCGACCTCGCCCTCCACGCGAAGCGCGTCGTCGACGGTGGTGACGCGCACCGTGTCGAGACGCGGGAGATTGTCGCGAACCCACCGCGCCTCGGTGCGAACGGTGAACCAGAACGGCGTGCGTGCGTCCGAGCGAAAGCCGTCGACCGCACCGCGCGCGAACTCGTCGAGCTCCGAGGACGACACTGCGTGAAACGGCGTCGTCGGGTGCAACGCGGCCGCGATGATGCGGTCGAGACGGAACGTGCGCAGGGCGTCGCGTTCATGGCTCCACGCCACGAGCGTCGGGGTTCCGCGCTCGTCGATCTGCTGCGGCGAGACGACCTTCCATTCGAGATCCCCGGTCTTCTGCGCGTGGTAGTGGATTCTCACAGCGCGTCGGAGGCGCTGCGCGTCGACGAGGAGCCGACGGTGTCGCTCGGCGCTCTCATCGACGGCGTCCACCGAGACCGCGTCGGCGGCGGCCTCGCCCCAGCCGCACGCGACGAGGCACTTGCGCACGAATGCGTCGCCGCGCGGACCGCGGCGCCCCGCGAGGGCGACGGTGAAGAACACCGGCAGGTCCGCCCGCGCGACCCGCAAGCCGTCCGAGAGCCAGGCGTCGCTCAGCGTCCAGTAGACGTGGGCGCCGTCTCGTTCCGACGTCAGATCCATGGAGGCGCTCATCTCGTGGAGGAGCTTGCGTGCGGCCGGCGTCGAGAGTTCGAGCTCTCGCGCAAGCTCCGCTTGGCGCCACCGCGGACGCTCCAGCAACAGTCCCAACGCCTTGACCACCGACTCGGCCGCGCCCCGTCGCCCCATGCACCCCGTTCCTCGGCCCATCGTACGGAGCGTGGCGTCGGGGATTCAATGACCATTTCGCTCGCGATCGCCTTCGCCACGAGCTGAAAGCTCGTGGCAGGCGCGGGTGAAGCCGCAGGGTGGGCTGAAGCGCCATCGCACCCTCCGCGTGACTCCGGCGGACCGCCCGGGCATCCGACTTCACTCCATGTTTCGAGGGCTCTTCGGCTGCGGCACAACGGGGAGGGGCGCGAAAACGACGCTCTCCGAGCGCGCGCCGGGGTCCCGACGATGGGCCCCCACTTTCACGAATATGGGGCCCCATATGCGCCGGTCCGCCGCCGCCACCCGCCGCCACCCCGCCACCCTGGCGGACCCCACGAAGTCCCGAGGATTCGGCTCGGCACACTCCGTGGAAAGGTGACGCCGATGGCCGAAGTCGACGAGATCCTTCGCGCGGTGACGCGGCTCTTTCCCGAGGAGCTCGTGCGGGCGCTGACGCACCCCGGCGCGATGGTGCGCGACGTGCGGTGGCTGGAGACGCAGTTCGCCGCGCGGGAGCGCCGCCTCGACCGCGTGCTCTCGGCCGACGTCGACGGTGTCGTGACGCTGCACTTCGTCGAGTGGGCGTGGCGATGGACGCGGCACATACCGTGGCGGATGTTCGAGTACCACGCGCTGCTGGCGCTGGCGTCGCGGGACGCGAAGACGGGGGCGTTGCCGCCGATGCGCGGCACCGTGGTGGTGCTCACCGGGGGCACGCGGCTGCCGACCGACGGGGTCTATCGCACCAGCGCTGCAGACTCGCCGTTCAGCGGCGTGCGCTTCGGCATCGACGTGCTGCGCCGGCAGCGCATCGCCGACCTTCGCGACCGCGGCTCGGACCTGTGGCTGGCCTTTGCGCCGCTGGCCCGGGACGCCACCGTCGAAGCGGTCGTCGAAGTGGCGCAGGACCTCGTCGCCCGCTCGAAGGACCCTGCGCGCACGGCGGACCTCGCGGCGATGCTCGAGGTGCTGGCGCTCCGGGCGTTCCCGGCGCTTGCCGTGGACCGTCGGTTGATCGACGTGCTACCGAAGGAGCTGACGATGCGGAGCCACATCTACGACATGGGCCGTGACGAAGGACGCGTCCAAGGTCGCGTCGAGGGCCTCCTGCATCAGGTCGCACGGCGCCTCGGTCGTGTGCCGTCGGCCACCGAGCGCGCGTCCATCGTTCGTGTCGCAACGACCTCCGAGGGCGCCGAACGCCTCGCCGACGCGGTGCTCGACCTGCACGGCGCCGACCTCGCGGCCTGGCTCGCGGCCGCGGGGCACTGATCGCCGCGAAGGTCCCGAAATGCCATTTCAGCGCGTCGCCGGGAGGCCCACGTCGCGCGCCGCCCAGACGGTGCCGGGCGCCGTGCGAAGGTCGTCGACGGGCAGCGGCAGGTGCTCCCAGGATGCCGGCGACGTCGGCGGGACCTGTCCGCTGTTCGCGACGCGGCAGCGGTAGAGCTCCGCGTCGTACATGACCAGCGCGCCGGGCGCGTAGGTCATCGCGGGCATGCCGGGGGCGAGGGTGGCGCGGTCCGTCCAGAGCTCGAGGCGCCGTGTCGGCGTGCCGTCGGGGAGCCCGGTGTCGGCGAACGCGAACGGGACCACCGCGCCGTTGCGATTACCCGTGGCGGTAAAAATGCCCGCGGCGCCGTCGCCCGACGCGAGCCCCGCGGCGAGATGCGCCGCGCCCTCCCACTCGCCGTCGACGACGGTGACCGGCGACGTGAACGTGGCCGCGGCGCGGAACACCACGCCGTAGTTCGGCGCCGTCGGAACGAGCGAGTCGTAGCCGAAATCGAGGCCGCGAAAGGCGTTGCGACGGAACGCGTAGGACGAGCCCGGGCCCGACGTTCCGCCAAGGTACGCGCCGAGCGAGAGCGTGTCGGCGAAGTGGTTGTCCTCGAAGGTCACGGTGCGCGGACCGTCGCTGCCCTCGGGGCCCGAGAAGAGCAGCAGCAGGTTCGCCGCCGCGCCCACGAAGGCGTTGTGGTGCACGCGGATCGCTCCGCTGCGCACCTGCACCTGGGCGTTGTTGTCCTGGTAGTTCTGGAACGCCGCGCGCCAGTCGAGGGCGGCGAAGGCCACGGCGTTGTGATGGATCTCCGTGCCGTCGCCGAGGTTCTGCACCTGCAGCGCCTCGGCGCCGGTGCGCACGAAGCGGTTGTGGTGCACCCGCAGCCCGCTCGACAGCGGCGACGGCGGGGCGCCGGTCCAGCCGAAGTAGACGCCCTCGCTCTTGGTGTCGTGGATGTAGAGGTCGTGCAGGTCGTAGCCGTCGAGGGTCGGGCGCGTGCCGTCGGCCTGCACCGACGAGAGCACGCGCAGACCCGCGAAGCCCGCGCGGGTGATCTCGATGAACTCGGCCTCGACGAAGCGCGCGTCGCCGATGGCGAGGCCCATGTGCCCGGCGTTGAGGAACGCGTCGTCGGAGAGGAAGCCGTAGGTCCCGCGGCTGTTCGCGTAGGCGCCGCAGCGGTGCCCCGGAAACGCCGCGTCGCCGGTGCCGGACACGGGGTCGAAGCGTCCGGTGGCGACCCAGTGCGCGCCGCCGTTGAGCACCCAGAGGTAGCCGTAGTGGCTGCCCGCGGGCGGGCGCAGCACCACCTGGCCGCCGTGGTTGGTGATCACCAGCGGGTGCTCCGCGGTGCGCACCGGAAGGTTGCCGAGGTTGATCAGCGCG
This sequence comes from uncultured delta proteobacterium, assembly GCA_903845045.1. GTDB lineage: Bacteria > Myxococcota_A > Polyangia > Polyangiales > SCUS01. The sequence goes on from CAIMWA010000522.1 coordinate 5,988, forward strand.
TACGTTCCCGCGGGCACGTAGAGCCGGTCGAGGGTGCTCCAGCGCACCGCCGGAAAGCGCGCCTGCACGTCGGGGATGTACATCGCCCCGACGCCGTCGGGACCAGGCAGCGTGAAGGTCCCCAACGGCGCGCCGAAGCGTCCGAAGGGCTCGCAGGGATCGCTCGCTGCATCGGCCACGGCGTCGGTTCGAAGCGCGGCGTCCATCGAGGCGGGGGGGGCCGCGCAGGACGTTGCGAAGGGAACGATCAGGATCCAGCCGCGCACGGCGCGCTCAGTGCGCGGGCATGCGCAGCGTCGTCGGTGCGATCCAGTAGAGGTCGCCGCTCTGGTCGTCGACGAAGAACGCGCGGCCGTCGCGGGCGAAGACGAGGTCCGCGGTGCGCTGCTCGATGCCGCCGGCGGCGCGGTGGCCGAAGCCGTTCACGAAGACCACCGGCGACTGCGTCGGGCGGTGCGTCGCCGGGTCGACGGGCGACCAGTAGACGCCCGCGCCGACCCAGCTCCCGACGTAGCCGTGCTGCGCGACGAAGAGTCCGCCGCCGTACGGGGCGGGCCACGACGACGGCGCGAAGTCGAAGCCGAAGGGCGTGTTGTGCAGCGGAAACGACGTGAGCGACGTCGGCACGTCGAGGCAGTTGCCCGCGGCGGTGAGGCCCGGCACCGGAACGCCGTGGTCGACGCAGCACGGGAACCCGTAGCGGTCGCCGTCGTGCAGCTCGATGAGCTTCTCGTGGCCGCCGATGCCGTCCCAGCCGTCGCCGGAGAGCTCGGCGGCGTAGCACGCGCCCCACTCCTTGCAGCGGATGTACATCGGGTTGCGAAAGCCCGCGGCGACGAGGGTGCCCTGGTCCGGCTCGCTGCCGCCGATGCGCAGCACCGAGCCCGCGCGCGGGTCCATCACCGGGCACGCGTTGGTGTCGTACTGCCCCATGGAGACGTAGAGCCGTCCCATGGCGTCCTGCGAGAGCGTGTGGGTCCAGCGCACCGCGCCGGTGAGCGTCGCGACGTGCGCGTGGCTGGCCACCGGCGTCGACGCGGCGCGGTCGCCGGTGCAGTACGGCGACGCGCTCACGGCGTTCTGCGTCGTGTAGAGGAGCTGGTTGTTGCGGAACAGCAGCCCATGCACCGACGCGACGCCGGTGAAGTACGTGCGCGGCGTGTCGGCGAGGCCGTCGTGGTTGTCGTCGGAGACCACCATCACGGACCCGAGCCCCGGAGGCGCGCCGCCCGGCGTGTCCGTCGACGGCGATGCGACGAAGAGGTCGTCGTTGGGCGCGAGCGCGAGCACCCGGCCGCTCTGCACGTTGCCGTAGCGACGCACGCAGAACCCGTCGGGCAGCGTGAGCCCGTTGGGTCGCGCGAGCGGAAGGTCGCACCACGCCGTTCCTGTGAGCGCGCCGAGCGGCGTGGGGGCCGCACACGAGGGCACGTCGGCCGGCGTCGACGCATCGGTCGCACCGGTGTCCGCCGGGCCCGCGTCGGCGGCGCCGGTGTCCGCGGGAGCGCCGCGGTCCACGGCGGGGCCCGTGTCGGTCACCGTGCCGATGTCCATCGCGGAGCCGGTGTCGACGACGCCGACGTCCAGGGGGCCGGCGTCGAGGGTCGGAGGCAGCGGGTCCGAGTGACACGCGGAGGCCAGCAGCGGAAGCGCGAAGGCGAGGGTGCGTCGGTTCATGTCTGCGGTGACACGCAAATAGCGTCGCAATCCCTGCACTTGCAAGTGACTGCACCGGACCACCTGTTCCATGCTCCCGCGCGATGGCGACGGACGACGCAGCCCGCCGACGGCGGCGCACCGGGGCGATGATGGTGGCAGCGGTGATCGCGGCGATGGTTCTCGCGTCGCGGGTCGGGCACCACGCTCCAGCTTCGACGCCCGCGGCCGAGGTGCCGGCGGTGCAGGGTCCGCTCACCGCCGAGGCATTGGTGCCCGAGGGCGCGCGCGGGGTGCTGCGGGTGGAGCTCGCGGCGATGCGACGGTCCGCGGCGTTCGGCGCGTGGTTCGAGCGCGCGCGGGGCACCGACGCCTGCGCCGCGGAGCTCGGCGACCGCATCGCGCGGGTCTTCGTGCTGTGGCCCGGCAGCGCCATGGACGACTTCGTTCTCGTGCTCGACGGCGCCCTCGACCACGCGGCGCTGCGCCGCTGCGCCGTGGCCCAACGCGGACGCGAGACGACGGTGAGCGACCGCGTCGAGCACGGCGTGCCGGTGTTCGCGGTGTCGCAGCGCGCCGGGGCCGACGGCGGCGCGGCGGCGCGGGCCGAAACGTGGCAGCTCCCGTCCGGCGTCGTGATGCTCGGACCCGTGGATCGTCTCCGCGCGCTGCTCGCCGAGTCGCTCACGCACCCGGGTCACGCGCGCATGCCGCCGGACCTCGCCGAGCCGTGGCGCGACATTCCGCCGGGCGTGCTCATCGCCGGCGTGCGGGCCCTCGGCGACGGCACCCTCGACCCGTCGCTCGCGCGGGCGCGGGTGGTGAGCGGTTCGTTGCAGGCCGACGGCGCTGCGGCGGTGCTCACGGCGGTGGTGCGCTGCGACGATGCGGGCGCGGCGACGGCCATCGCCAACGCCCTCGGCAACCTCCGCCGGACCTTGCCCGACCTCACCGCCACCGCCGAGGGCGACCGCGTGAACCTCCGCGCGCCGATGGACGCGCCGCGCCTCGACGAGCTCCGCGCGATGCTCTCCGGCGGCTGACCGCGCACCGCAGAACTACTGGTCGGCGCAGCCCTCGGGCACCGGCACCTGGTGGCAGCGCGAGAGCATCACCGGGTCGGGAACGGTGTGTGCCGCGATGGTCGGCGGCGTCATGAACGGCGGGTTGGCAAAGTCGAACATGTCCATCGGCGGCGTGGCGTTGGCGTCGCGCGCGGTCATCGCCGGCAACCCGAAGCGCGCCTCGATGAAGCGCACCACGGAGGTGTGGTCGTAGACCGTGTGCGACGCGAAGTGCCGCCGCGTGAACGGCGACACGACGATGAACGGAACGCGGAAGCCCGTGAGGTTGAACGCTCCGGTGAGCGGCGTGCCGTCGCCGAGGTGCGGCGCGATGTTGTCCGGCGCGCACGTCGGCGCGGGGGGGACGTGGTCCGCGGTGCCGCCGTTCTCGTCGTAGGTGATGAAGACCACGGTGTTGCGCCACGCGGGCGACGCGAAGAGCGCGCGCACGATGTTCTCGACCCAGAGCGCGCCGATCTGCGGGAGGTTCGACGGACCCTCGTCGCCGGTCTCGTCGACCTCGTCGCCCATGATGAACGCGACGTCGGGCAGCGTGTCGTTGCGGATGTCGCGGAAGAGGTCGCAGCGCGCGTTGCGGTAGTGCGCGAAGGTCTCGTGGCGCGCGAGGCCGAAGTACGAATAGAACGACTCCTGGTGCGGGCCGTCGGTGTAGTCGAGCCACGTGCGCCCCGCGGCCTCGAGCTCGAGGAACAGGTTGTTCACCGGGTGCTGCGGCGTGTCGAGGTGCACGAAGCTGTTGTCGCCGATGCCGAAGGACGTCGCCGACATCATGAAGAGCCGGTTCGGCCACGTCGAGCTCATCACCGACGCGTGGTACTGGTCGCCCACGGCGAAGGTGTTCGCGAGGGCGTAGTAGAACGGCAGCACCGTGTCGTCCTGGTAGTACATGGACCGCTGGCCGTTGGGGTCGTTGTTGGTGACGAAGTGGTCCATGCGCCCGTCGTCGTAGTCGTCGTGCATGTCGCGCCAGCTGTGGTTCACGCCGTAGCAGAACTCGGTGTCGGGATGCGGGTACACCGGCGCGCCGTGGGAGTCGGGGTTCGACCAGCTCGGAGGCGGATCGTCGAGCTCGTCGGAGTGCGCGAAGCCCTCGCCCACGCCGCCGTCGGCGCCCGTCGTGAAGTCGCCCGCGCGGTAGTAGCCCTGCGCCACGAGGCGCCCGAGGTAGTTATCGAAGGACCGGTTCTCCTGCATGATCACCAGCACGTGCTGCACGGGGATGGCGTCGCCCACGGGCACCTCGGTGCCGAGCGTCTCCGCGGGCCACGCACCCGCCTGGAACGCGCACGACCGACGCCGCTGCGCGAGCACCGCCTCGGGCTGCGTGCGCGCGATGACCGGAGGACGCAGCACGTCCGCGGGCACGTCGTCGTCGGTGACGGCGTCCATGCCGACGGTGGCGTCGACGACGTCCGTGGCCGCCGCGATGTCCGACGGCACGTCGAGCACCGCCGAGGCGTCGGCGCTGCGGGCGGGCGTGTCGTCGCAGGCGGCGGCGAGCAGCGGGGCGAGGGCGAGCAGGCGTGCGGGGCGCATCGCGACAGCATACCGGCTTCGCGGCGCCGCGGGCGCCCCCGCGCTCGGCGGGAGTGACGCGTGGTAGCTTCGGAGCATGGCTGGCGAAGCGGCGTTGGCGTTGGACCCCGAGCTTCCGAACCTCGCGCCCGAGGTCATTGCGGCCTACCGCGCGGCGGGGCCGGAGACCGTGGCCGAGATCGTCGGCGGCGAGCTGTCGCTCATGGGACGGCCGAAGCCGCGGCACGCGCTCGCGACGACGGCGCTGACGAGCGAGCTCGGTGGTCCGTTCGGCGGCCGCACCGATGGTCCCGGCGGATGGGTGTTCCTCGTCGAGCCCGAGCTGTGGCTCGGCGCGCGCCCCGACGTCGTCGTGCCCGACCTCGCGGGCTGGCGTCGCGAGCGCGTCACCGACGGCTTTCTCGACCCCGCGCGCGGCGGCATCACCCTCGCGCCGGACTGGGTCTGCGAGGTGCTCTCGCCCTCCACCGCGCGCTTCGACCGCACGCGCAAGCGCCCGGTCTACCTCCGCGAGGGCGTGCGCCACCTCTGGTTCGTCGACCCGGCGGAGCAGTCCGTGGCGGTGTTCCGCGCGAGCCCCGAGGGGTGGATCCTCGTGGCCGAGCACTTCGGCGACGAGACCGTGAACGCCGAGCCCTTCGACGCCGTCGGCCTCGACCTCCGCACGCTCTGGTCCGTCTGATCAGCGCGCCGTGACGACGCGCTCGGCGCCCGCGTAGACCACCATCGATCCGCCGCGCACGAAGCCCGCGAGGGTGAGCGCTCCACGCCGTGCCGTCTCCACCGCGAGGCTCGTCGCCGCGCCGACGCCGAGCACGACGGGAATGCCTGCGGCGATGGCCTTCTGCGCCACCTCGAAGCCGCAGCGCCCGGTGGTGACCAGGGCCGCGCGCGACGCCGGCAGGCGCCCCTCGAGCAGCAGCGAGCCCACGAGCTTGTCGACGGCGTTGTGCCTGCCGACGTCCTCGAAGACGCGCTCGACGACGCCGTCGAGGGACGCGATGCCCGCGCCGTGGCAGCCCCCGGTGACGGCGAAGAGAGGCTGCATCGCGCGCATCGACTCCACCGCGCGAGTCATCGCCGCGGGGGTCATCGCCGCGTCCGACGCGACCGGCGTGCACCGCGCTAGCAGGTCGTCGACGGTGCGCCGTCCGCACACGCCGCAGGCCGAGGTCACGATCGTTCCGCGCCGCACCCGCTCGTCGGGCAGCACGAGGCGCGAGCCCGGCGCCGGGGTGACCTCGAGGGTGTTGCCGTAGCCGTCGGTCCCCGGCCGGCCGCAGTGCGCCATCGCCGACACGTCGTCGAGCGACGCGATGACTCCTTCGCTCCAGAGAAATCCGAGCGCGAGCTCGCGGTCGTGTCCCGGCGTGCGCATCGTCACCGCGAGGGTCTCGCCGCTGACGCGAAGCTCGAGGGGCTCCTCGATGGCGACCACGTCGGCGTCGTCGCGCGAGCCCTCGGGACCCACGCGACGCACCGGCACCGTGCGCTCCCGCGCGGCCGTCATGCGTCGTGGGCGTTGGCGCGAAAGCCCTGCGCGAAGGGCTCCGGCGCGGCGTTGGCTCCGCGGCGCCGCACGGCCACGGCGCTCACCTTGTACTCGGGGCAGCTCGTGAGCGGGTCGGCGCCGCTGCTCGTCAGCAGGTTCGTGTGCAGCTCCGGAAAGTGGAACGACAGGAACACGTCGCCCGCGGCCACCCGCGTCGTCACGCACGCCCGCGTTCGCACCGCGCCGCGTCCGTTGGAGACCTCGACGTCGTCGCCGTGGGCGACGCCGAGGCGCGCGGCGTCGGCGGGGTTCAGCTCGAGCCACTCCTCGGGCTGCAGCGCGAGGTTGCCCGTGCGCCGCGTCTGCGTGCCCGAGTTGTAGTGCGCGAGCTGGCGCCCGGTGATGAGCACGAACGGATACGCCTCGCTCGCGGCCTCGCCCGGCGGCTCCCACGCCTCGGCGGCGAGCACCGCCCGACCGTCCGCCGTCGCGAAGCGCTCGCCGTAGAGGATCGGCGTGCCCGGGTGCTCCGCGCTCCACACGGGCCATTGGAGCCCCTGCGTGCCGAGGCGCTCGTAGGTGACCCCCGCGAGCTGCGGCGTGAGCGCCGAGACCTCCTCCATCACGTCCTCGGCGGTGCGGTGCGGCATCGGGTAGCCGAGCCGCGCCGACAGCTCGAGCAGGATGTCGAGGTCGCGGCGCGCGTGCCCCGGCGGCGCCACGGCGGCCCGCACGCGCTGGATGCGCCGCTCGGCGTTGGTGAACGTGCCGTCCTTCTCGAGGAAGCTCGAGCCCGGGAGCAGCACGTGGGCGAAGCGCGCCGTCTCGTTCTCGAAGAGGTCGTGCACGACGAGGAAATCGAGGGCCTCGAGGGCGGCCTTCACGTGTCCGAGGTTCGGGTCCGTCTGCGCGACGTCCTCGCCGAAGACGTAGAGCGCCTTGAGCGTGCCCGCGCACGCCGCGTCGAACATCTCGGGGATC
>CAIMWA010000523.1 GCA_903845045.1 uncultured delta proteobacterium
CGGCGCCGCGGGATCGCTCACGTCGACGAGCGCGAGGCCGCCCTCACCGTCGGCGACGTAGAGCACATCGCCGACGAGCGCGAGGCCCTGGGCGTTGACCAGTCCGCCGAGCGTCGCTCGCGGCGTACACGAACCACCGTCGCGTGCGAAGACCCCGATCCCGTCGCGGTGCATCGCGACGACCGCGAGATCGCCCAGCGCCAGGACGGACTCGAAGACCTTGCCGGTCGGCGCCGGGTACGCCGCGACGACGGCGGGCATGGTCGAGATCTCCACCGCCGCGAGGTACGACGGCATCGTCGAGTCTGCCCGGAACGACACATACGCCGTGGTTCCCGCGACCGCGACGTGCGAGCAGCGGAAGTAGTCCCGGCCCGCGAACAGGGTCTTCGTCGCCGGGTAGGCGATGGGCGCCGCGGGGTCGTGCGCGTCGAAGACGACGGGTCCGCCGCGCGCACCGCAGGCGACCGTCAGCCCACCCTCGCCAAGGGCGACCTCGATGAGCTCGGCCTGTCCGACAGGCAGGTCGGCGAGGCGGGACAGCGGCCGTCCGGCCATCGCGGGGCCCCCACCGTCGTGCGCCGGAGACGCATCGGAGGACCCGTCGGAGGACGTGGCGTACGACGTATCGGCGGACACGTCGGCGGACGCATCGGTGGACGCGTCGGACGTCGCGACGACGAACACCGGCGGGTGCTTGGCGCCCTGGCACGACGCAACGACCACAGCCGCGAAGATCGCGGTGAAGAAGGTCCTTGCGTGCGCGCCGGATGGCATCGAAGGAAGCCGTTAGCACGACAAAAGTCCGCGCGGGGAAGCGGTAATTTCGTCGCACCGGCTGTGCAGAATCGGTACACGATCGGATTGGACGGAGCGCGTCGCGGATCGCGTGTGCAATCGGTCCGGACACCCCAGGCAACTGCGCAAGAACGGTACAAATTTTGTGCGCGGTCAGAGCACGGAAATGGACTCGAGGCCGCGACGTCACGCTCCACGCGAGGGCAGCGCCCGCGTCTCGCCGACGTCGAGCACCCACAATCGCTCTGGATCCCAGCTCTTCGCGAAGCCCTCGCGGGTGCGCGCCGGCGGCTCCTGCGACGGCTCGTCGGTGAGGATGAACGTGCCCCAGTGCATCGCCACGAGGGTGCGCGCGTCGAGGAGTTCGAAGGCACGCAGCGCGTCGTCGGGGTTCATGTGCTGCGGCTCCATGAACCACCGCGGCTCGTACGCGCCCACGGGGAGCATGGCCCAGTCGATGGGACCGCAGCGCGCACGGATCTCCGCGAAGCCGTCGAAGAGCGCGGTGTCGCCGGCGTGGTACGCGACGCCCTCGGGTCCCTTGATGACGAAGCCGCCCCAGAGCCCGTCGTTGCGGTCCCACGGCGCGCGCATGGACCAGTGCCGCGCGGGCACCAGCGTCACCTCGACGTCGCCCTCGCGGTGCGTCTGCCACCAGTCGAGCTCCACGACGTTGCGGAGTCCTGCGCCGCGCAGCGTGCCCGCGTTGCCGAGTGGAACGACGTAGCGCGCGTCGGGGCCGATGCGCCGCAGCGACGGCAGGTCGAGGTGGTCGTAGTGGTTGTGGCTCACGACGACGAGGTCCATGGGGGGAAGCACCTCGGGCACCAGGCCGGGAGGCGCGAGGCGGCGCACGAGGCCCTGCACGCGCGTCGAGAACACGGGGTCCGTCGCGATCAGCTTGCCGCCGAGGCGCAGCACGAAGCTCGCGTGACCCACCCACGTCAGCGACGACGCGAGGGCGCGCACCACGGAGCCGTCGTTGGGACGCACCGGCGCGCCGACGGGGTCGCGCTCGCGCACGGGACCCCGTCCCTGCAAGCGGTCGAGGCGCCAGCGCAGGAGGTCCGAGGGTCCGCGGGCGGGGCGGGTGGCGAGGTGGTCGAAGCGTCCCATGGCGTGGGCGCAGGGTACTTGCGCGGGAACCCAATTCGGAAAGTCCGAAGCGACGAAATCTGGAGCGTCGGCGGACTCGGACCGGGTGGGTTCAACAGGTTGCGAGCTCACGATCGGCGACTGCGGAGGAAACGACTCACCGAAGGCCGTTTCCGCGAACCCCGGTGGACCTCTACCGCGCGTGTGGCCAGTGCCGTCGCCACCGCGGACGGCGCCTCGTGGAGCCGGTCGCCGTGCACGCGGACGTTCTGCGCCGACGTTGCGCGGCGAGGGGCCGCGGCACGCTCGGTGCGTACGTCGGAACCGTGGACCCTTCGCGTGCTCTCGTCTTCGCACTCTCGATCGCGGCGACGACGCTCCTGGCGTGCGGCGGCTCGAGCATCCACGTTCGCGTCGCGGGCAGCGGAACGCTGACCCCTTCGACCGGTCCCGTCGCGGCGGGCCCGCTGGGGCCACCGGGTCGCCTCGCCGTCGAGGGGACGTTCACGCAGAACGTGCTGCGGCCGACGACGACCGCATCGGCGACGCCGGCGGGCGAGGCGCGCACGGTGCAGAGCATCCTCGGCGCCCGTCTCATCTACACCTTCGCGAACCACGTGGAGCTCGGCGCGTCGCTGCAGGTCGCCGACGCCAACTGGAGCGGGCTGAGCGTCACGGGAGACGCCGTCGCACCGTACGACGCCCGCGCGCTCTTCGGTGGCGGCCTCCAGCTCCGCGCCCTCGTGGCCGGAACGCCGTCGCGCGGCTTCGGACTCTCGGCGGAGATCTCGTTGTTTCAGGCACCGTACGGCGAGCGCCAGTACGACCTGCTGCCGAGCTATTCGTGCGGTTCGAGCGCTCCGTCGGTGCTCTCGCGCGACACGACGGACGTGCACGGCGTCGCCACGCTCGTCGAGCCGAACCTCGGCGCCTTCGGCACCTTTCGGCTCGCCCCCCATCTGTACCTTCTCGTCGGAGGGACCGCGGGCCTCCGCCACGCCGTCGAGACGACGTACACCTACGACGCCACCTGCGGTCCTTCCGCCGACGTCGGACCCTGCACGTCGAGCGGCGTCCGAAGTCCGTTCGGGAACGTCTTGGGACAACTCACCGCCTACGCCTCGCTCGGGTACTCCGTCGGGCCCGCCACGTTCTTCGTGCAGGTCGCGGGCAACGCCTTCGGTGAAGCTCCCTTCGGGGCCACCGTGGGCGTGCGCCTCACGCCCGGGTGGGACGGTCGCGACGGCCCTCCGGCTCTGCAGTCCGCCGATCCGCCGGCGCCGGTGGCCGGCATCGCGGTGGCTCCCGCGGCGGCGGACACGCAGCTCGAGCGGCTCGAAGCCCACGGCTCATCACGGTAGCTTCTCGTGAATCCACCCCGTGCTTCGGGACGCTCACGGCGAGTGGGACGCCGGTGAAACCGTCGCCCCGGGGATCGGAATTCGAGCGCATCGACGCGCGCCGACCGTCCAGCGTTGGACGGCGCCGACGTGCCGAAGTCCGCCCCCGGGACCCGCTACATCGTGCAGACGCCTTGCACGCAGCGGGGAGCGAGCACGCGGCACGCGCAGACGTTGGGCGACGAGCTCTCCGCACCGCACGTGCGGGCAGCCACGGCTCGCTGGTATCTCGGCAGGTCTTCGTGGTTGATGGCCGCGTCGTCGCAACGGCAACTGCCCGTCAGGTGGCCGATGTTGACGGTTGTACAGTCGCTGGCCGCCTGGCAGGTCACGTTGAAGTCCGTGACGGCCATGGGCTGCGTCGACGGCACGCACGGAGAACCCGCGGCGCCCTGGTACGAAAAGGTGGTCCGATAGGACGGGTTCGAGAACGGCGGCAGCGTCACCGTACGGGCCGCCGCCACGACGCAGTCCGAGACGGGACCGGCCGGGATGCCGCTCACGGCAGCCGCCGTCACGTGCCCGCTCTGGTCGAAGTCGAAGGTCACCGTGGCCGTGCCGGGCTGATCGTTGCGGCACGTGTGCACCGCACCGTTCAGCGCGTGCAGCGCGAGGATCACGGTGCTGCGATCGGGGTGCGCCGGCAGCGGTCCACCGGGAACCGTCGCCAGGTCGCCAGGTCGCGCGGCGATGGACCCCGCCGCGCATGCGCTGAGGTCGGCAGGTCGAAGAAACACCCAGCCCAGCGCGGGGTCGATGGTGACACGCACGGCGCGGGTCGCGCCTCGCCGGGTGGAGCCGAAGGCGATGGCCCGAAGGTGCGTCTGCGCGGGATATGCGGTCCCCGAACGCGCCGACTCGGTCGCGAGGAGGCTGAAGGGCGAGCGCATGAGGACGTCGCACCCCCGCTGCGCGAAAGCAGGCACGGAGGCGGCCACGACGGCGAAACCGAAAGCGATGCCAACGCGACGCTGCGTACCCACCTTGGCGAGCATGCGGTCGCGGATGCTCGGCCGTCAATCCGCGGCGCAGCCGGGGACGGGGGTAGGAAAGTAGGTTGCGCCGACGACCGCCATAGCCGGACCGGACCGGCGCACGACTTCGCGGAGACTTGAGGATCTCGGCAACGGCTCCGAGGCGTCCGAGGAAGGTTCCTACTTTCCTACCCCCGTCCCCCCCTCGGTGACAGCTTACGTCCACGCCCCTCGCCGAAGGCACGTGCCGACGCGGCGCCGAGGGCATAGCTTCGCCCTCCCATGGCGCTGACCGTCTACGCCTCGAACCGCATCGAGCTGCTCGCCGCGAAGCTGTCCGCCGTGCTCGAGGCGCACCCGCCGCTGGACCCCATGGCCCCGTCGCTGGTCTGCGTCGGCAGCAAGGGGATGGAGCGCTGGCTCCGGCACCGCATCGCCATGGGTCCGTCGGGCATCGCCATGAACCTGCGGTTCCCGTTTCCGCAGCAGGTGCTCGGCGATCTCTTCGCGGGCACCGCGGCCCCCGTCGGCGACGCGCGCTGGGCCCCCGACGCGCTGGCGTGGCAGATCCTCGGCGCGCTCCCGGCGCACCTGGGCGATGCCGACTTCGCGCCCCTCGACCGCTGGCTCCGGCGCCCCCGCCCCGGCGCCGTCGAATGGAAGGGTCCCGACGCCGCGGACCTCGTCACCCGCGACCGCTGGGCCCTCGCCCGCGCCACCGCCGACGTGCTCGACCGCGCGAGCCTCTTTCGCCCCGACTGGATCGCCGCGTGGGAGCACGGCGACGACCCGCCGGGACCGCCATCGTGGCAACGCAAGCTCTGGTCCTCGCTGCGCGCCGCGCTCCCGTCGCCGTCGTTGCCGCTGCGCGTGCGATCGGTGAAGCCGCCCGGGGGCGACCCGGTGCACGTCTTCGCGCTGAGCTCGGTGCCGCCGCTCTACCTCGAGGCGTGGAGCCGCGTGGCCGCGGGGCGCGCGGTGTTCCTCTACATGGTCGCGCCGTCGCGGGAGTACTGGGCCGACGACGCGAGCCGGGCCCGTCTTCGCCGCTTGGACGCCGCCTCGCCGGGCGTCGATGTCGAGGCCCTGCGCGCCGAGCAGAACCCGCTGCTCACGGCCCTCGGTGCGGTGGCCCGCACGGCCCTCGACGCCGTGCAGAACCTCGAGCTCGCGGACCCTCCCGAGGAGGAGTCCGACGCGCTCTTCGTGGCGCCGTCGACGGGCTGCGCGCGCACGCACATGGCTGCGGGCTGCTGCGCCCTTCACACGCTGCAAGACGACCTCTTCGCCTACCGCAGCCTCGCCGACCTCGGAGCCCTTCGCCCGTCGCGCGTGCTCGAGGCGAGCGACGACTCGGTGCAGTTCCATGACTGTCATGGCGCGACGCGGCAGGTCGAGGCGCTGCGCGAAGAGCTGCTCGGTCTCTTTTCCCGTCACGAACACCTCGCTCCAAGGGACGTGGTGGTCATGACTCCGGACATCGCCACCTATGCCCCGCTCGTGCAGGCCGTGTTCTCGGGACGCGACGACGGACTGCCCGCGCTGCCGACGTCCATCGCGGATCTCGGGCTGCGGTTGCGCAACCCCGTGGCCGACGTGCTGCTGCGCGTGCTCGAGCTCGGCGCGGGGCGCCTCACGCTCACGGGGCTCCTCGACTTCGCGGCCCTCGACCCGGTGCGCCGCCGCTTCGCCTTCGACGACGACGACCTCGAGGCGCTGCGCACGCGCCTCGCCGAGGCCGGAGCCCGCTGGGGCGCCGACGCCGCCGAGCGCGCGCGCCACGGCAACCCGGGAAGCGACGCGTTCACCCTCGCCCAGGCCCTCGATCGCCTCGCCCTCGGGGTGGTGCTTCCCGATGATGGCGCCATCGATTTCGCGGGCGTCGCGCCCTACGACGAGATGGAGGGCGGCGCCGCCGAGAGCTTCGGTCGCGTGGCCGAATTCGCCGCGCGCTTGGGCCACTGGCGGGCGCAGCTCGGCGCCGACGACGCGTGCGCCGCGAGGTCGGTGCAGTCCTGGTGCGACGTGCTCGCCGAGGCCGCGCGGGATCTCGCGCAGCCCGCCGACGACGCGGCGTTTCTCCTGGGCGAGGTGCTCGAAGGACTCGCGGGGCTCGCGTCCGAGGCCACGGGCTTCGAGGGTCCGGTGCACGCCGAGGCCCTCGCCGCGGTGCTCGCGGGGCGCTTCGAGCGACGGCAATCGGGCGATCGCGCCATCAGCGGGGCGGTGACGGTGTGCGCGCTGCAGCCCATGCGCAGCGTTCCCTTTCGCGTGCTGTGCCTGCTCGGCATGGACGACGGAAAGTTCCCGCGGGCGCCGACGGCCCGGGACTTCGACCGAACGCTCGCGGTGCCGCGCCCCGGCGACCACGATCCGCGCGAAGAGGACCGCAACCTGCTGCTCGAGTGCGTGCTCTCGGCGCGCGAGCACCTCTTGATCTTCTGGGCGGGCCGCGACGCCTGCACCAACGAGGGGCTCGCCCCGGCAGTGCCCGTGGGCGACCTCCTCGACGTCTGCGACGCGACCTTCGCGCCCGCCAACGACGACGAGCGCGGAACGCCCCTGCGCGCCCGCGACGTGCTCACCCGGCGCCACGCGGTGCAGCCCTTCGCGCGCTCGGGCTTCGCGGAGCCGACGGCGCCCACGCTGCGTCCACGCCCTCGACGCTTCGACGCGCGGATGTTCGCCGCCGCCGATCGCCTCGCCGGACCGCGCTCGCCGTGGCCGGGCATCCACGCCGAGATCCCGCCGTTGCCGCCGGAGACGCCGCCCGCGGCCGCCAGCATCGACGACTTCGTGGGGTGGTTGCGCAAGCCCGTGCGAACGTTCCTCCAACGGCGGCTGGGTGTCTCCCTCGCGCTGCGCGACGACGCCCTCGCCGACCGCGAGTCGCTGGAGCTCGACGGCCTCGAGAGCTGGGGCCTCGGCGACACGCTGCTCGAGGCCTGGCTCGCCGGCGAGCGCGACCGCGACGTGGTGGGCGACCGCCTCGCCAAGCGCGCGCAGCTTCCGCCGGGAACGCCGGGGCGACGCGCGCTCGTGGAGACGTGGCGGCGCGTCGAGACCGCGGTGCGCGCCGTCGGTGACCACGGATCGCTGACGCGCGCGGCCCTCGAGGCGCAGGCCGGTCCGGTGCGGCTGCGGGGGTTTGCGCACCTTGCGGGCGACGTGGTGCTGTCGCTGGGCCTCGACGCGCCGACGAAGCCACGGCGGGTGCTGCGCCTCTGCGTCGACGTGCTGTGCCGCGCGGTGCAGACCGGCGGACGCGTGCGGGGCCTCGCCGTGGGCGGAGACGGAGCGGCGCTGTGGCTGGCCTCGCCGGACGACCCGGTGGCGTCGCTGGCCTCCCTCGCGGACCTGTGGCGCAAGGCGCGGGCGCGCCCGCTGCGGCTCTTCGAGAAGACGTCGCACGCCTACGCCGAGGTGGTGCTCGGTCGAAAGAAGGGTGGCAGCGAGGTGCATCGCGCGGTGGACGCGGCCGCGCGGGCGTGGTCCGACACCTTCGCAGGTGGTGGGGCCGAGGGGGACCAGGCCGAGCTCGCGGCGGTGTTTCCGCTGGCGCCGCCCTTCGCGCCGGAGAAGGACGACGACGAGGTGCACCCGGAGTTCGACGCGACCGCGCGGGCGCTGTGGTCGACGGTCTTCGCGTGCCAAGGGGAGGACGACGCGTCATGAGGTTCGCACCGTTCGCGCTCGACGTTCCGCTTCCGCCCGGCGCGCTCATCGTCGAGGCGAGCGCGGGCACCGGCAAGACCTTCAACATCGCGCGGCTCGTTGCGCGCGTGCTCGTCGAGCCGGGTCCTGGCGGCACGGACCCGCCGTCCATCGCGCAGGTGCTGGTGGTGACCTTCACCGAGGCTGCGACGAGCGAGCTGCGCGACCGCGTGCGGGCCTTTCTCGTGACGGCGCTCGCGGACTTCGAGGCCGTCGATGCGGCCGAGGGGACGGTGCCCAAGGACCCCGGCGTCGCTGCCCTCGCGGGCATCCGTGACCCCGACGGCGCCTGGACGGCGCACCCCGCCGCCGAGCGGGCGCTGCGCGTGAAGCGCCTCGCGAAGGCGCTGCGCAACTTCGACACGGCGCCGATCCTCACGATCCACGGGTTCTGCCAGCGCGTGCTGCGCGACCTCGCGTTCGAGAGCGGCGCGAGCTTCGACGCCGAGCTGCTCACGGACACGTCGGCGCTCCGCGACGAGCTCGTCGGCGACTGGATGGCCGCGACGCTCGTCGAGGCCGACGCCGACACCGTGGCGTGGATCACCGGTCCCATGAAGCTCACGGCGGCGGGGCTCGCCGCGCTTGCGCAGGCCTGCGTGGCGTCGCGCGGCGCGAAGCTGCTCCCGGAGTCCGACGAGGACTGGCGGCCGCTGCTGGCCTCCCATCGTCGGGCGGCGCAGACCTTTGCAGCACGGGTGCGTGGTCCCGAGGGCGACGCGATGCTGGCGGCGCTGCGCGGGGCGAAGCTGAACCAGCAGAAGATGTCCGACGCGAAGCTCGACGACCGGCGGGCGGCACTCGTGTCGTGGCTCGAGGCGGGCGCCCTCGACGACCTCGAGGCCGGTCCGGTGTTCGCCCGCGCGAGCGTCGAGGCCGCGAAGAAGAAGGGCTCCACGAACGTCGAGAGCGCCCTCGTCGACGCCATGGAGGGTGTCCTCGCGGACCTCGCGGCGTCGCGGGCGCGGTGCGAGCGGGCGCTGCTCGCGGAGTTCGCGCGGTGGGTGCAGTCCGAGCACCGGCGTCGCGTGGGGAGGGCCCAGCAGCAGACCTACGACGACCTGCTCCACCTCGTGGCCGACGGGCTGCGCAACGAGGCGCTGGTGACGGGGCTTCGCGATCGGTACCGCGTGGCGCTCATCGACGAGTTCCAGGACACCGACGCGGTGCAATGGAAGATCTTCCGCACGATCTTTCCCGTGGTCGCCGAGGACGGCACGGCGGGGCGCGGACGCATGCTGCTCATCGGCGATCCGAAGCAGGCGATCTACGGCTTTCGCGGCGCCGACGTTCGGGTCTACGCCGCCGCGCGGGAGGAGGTTCCGGCGTCGCAGCGCTACTCGATGCCGACGAACTTTCGCAGCGACGGCCCCCTCGTCGAGGCCCTCAACGCGCTGCTGGGGGCCGAGCCCAACGTGTTCCTCGACGGTGCCATCGGCTACGCGCCGGTGAAGGCCGCGCACGCCGGACCGCGGCTCCTCGACGCCGCCGCGAAGGCGGTGAGCCCGCTGGAATTGCGCTGGTTCGACGCGGGCATCGTGCGCGCCGCGGGTGCGGGCGGGGCGCTCTCGAACTCCGACGCCGACGCCGCACTGCCCGCGGTGGTCGCCCGCGACGTCGCCGACGCGCTGCGCCAAGGTTGGACGCTCCCGGACGACGACGAGCGCACACGCCCGCTGGCCGCTGGCGACGTCGCCGTGCTCACCACGACGAACCGCAGCGCGCGCTCCATCCAGGACGCCCTCGTGGCCGCGGGAGTTCCCGCAATCCTGTCGTCGGCGGGGTCGGTGTTCGCGACGGACGAGTGCGGGACGCTGGTGCACTGGCTCGACGCCCTGAGCGGCGGCGGCCTCGAGCGCCCGGCGCGGGCACTCGTGCTCTCGCCGCTGTTCGGGTGGACCGTGCGCGACCTGCTGCTCACCCGCGAGGGCCACGCCGGCGACGACGCGCAGGAGCTCACGGACCGCTGGACGGCGTTCCTCACGGCGCTGCGAGCGCAGCGCGACGTGCTGCGAGCGAGGGGCGTGGCCGCCGCGGCGGAGCGGTTCCTGTCCGAGCCCATCGGCGCGAAGTCGGTGTCGCCGGTGCTTCGCATCGCCGCGCTCTCCGATGGCGAACGGCGCCTCACGAACCTACGGCACCTCGTGGAGTTGCTGCACACGGCCAGCCTCGCGCAGCGCCTCGCCCCCCGCGCCCTGTACGCCTGGCTCGTGGACCAGCGCGGCGACGCCCTCGCCAACGTGAGCGGCGACGAGACCGCGCTGCTGCGCCTCGAGTCCGACGCCAACGCCGTGAAGCTCCTCACCATCCATCGAAGCAAGGGCCTCGAGTATCCGGTGGTGTTCCTGCCGTCCCTCGCCGACGGGCGGGTGGTGCGCGGGGGGCGCGACGCGGGGCGCCAGCCGATGCGGTTCCACCGTGCGAACGACGACGCGCTGCACATCGACCTGCGCGGCCGCGACGGCTGCGAACCCGCCGACGCCGCCGCCGCCAAGCGCGAGGCCCTCGAGGAGCGCCAGCGCCTGCTCTACGTCGCCCTGACCCGGGCGCGGCACCGCGTCGTGGCCTACGTCGGCCCGCTTCGCAGCCGCAGCCAGGAGGGCACCTACGCCGAGTCGCCCCTCGGCCTCGTGCTCCACGGCGACGGCGGCGACGATCGTCCGCAGACGGCGCTGCGTGCGGTGAGCCCGCACCTCGACAAGAACGGCGACCCCACCGCGTTGCGCACGTTGATCGACGAGCGCCTGGCCTCGGTGCCCGGCGCCGTGCTCCGCGACTGCGGGACCGCGCGCTCCGCCCCCGATGCGAACGCCGCGTGGCGCCCGCACGACGTGCTCGTCGCGCCCGAGGTCTTTCCTACTACTCGCCTCGTCGAGACCCCATGGCGCCGCGAGAGCTACTCGGGCTGGGTGGGTGCGCGCTCCGGCGGGCTGCGCGCCTCCGAGGCCGTGCGCGAAGAGGGCGGCGGCGACGACGAGGCCGGCCTCGAGGGTGCCGCCGATGCGCCCATGCCCGACGCCGCCGTCGAGCGGCTTCGCGAGCCCCTCGACGACGCCCCGTCCGACGCGCCCGAGGTGCCGATGACCGGCTTCCCCGGTGGACGCGAGGCGGGGCGGTGGTTCCACGGCGTCTTCGAGGACCTGTCGTTTCCGAGCGGCGCCCCGACCCGCGACGACGAGACCCTCGACGCGCTGATCCGCCGCCACGGGGCCCGCAACGGCTTCGACACGGGGCGCGGCGACGCGGTGCTGGCGTCGGTGATCCCGGCGATCCTCGACACGCCGCTGGGCGCGGCGGCGGGTGGGGCGCGGCTCCGCGACATCGCCGACGGCGACCGCTTGAGCGAGGTGAAGTTCGACCTCGCGGTGGCCGGCGGCGACGACTGGGATCGAGCGACGCTGCTCACCGGCGCGGCCCTCGCCCGGCGCCTCGGCGCCGTGCCCGCGGAGTCACCGCTCCCTTCGTCGTACTTCGCGTTCCTCGGAGCGCTGAGCCTCGAGGCGCTCGCGGGCTTCTTCACCGGCACCCTCGACCTCGTGGTCCGCGTGCCCGTCGACGGTCACCGTCGCTGGTTCATCTGCGACTACAAGACCAACCGCCTCGGACCGCGCGCCAGCGGCCAGCGATTCGTGATGCGCTCGTGCGCGCCGCACTACGGGCAGGCCTGGATGGCGCAGGAGGTCGTGCGTCACGATTACTACCTCCAGTATCTCTTCTACACCGTCGCGCTGCACCGCTACCTGCGCGCGCGGCTCGGCGCGGCCTACGACTACGACCGCGACATGGGCGGCGCGCTGTACCTCTTCGTCCGCGGCATGCACGGCGCGCAGACCGCGAGCGACGACCGCGGGCGCGTGCACGGCGTCTTCCACGACCGCCCGGACCGCCGCATCGTCGAGGACCTCTCGGCGCTCTTCGCGGACCCGACGGGAGGTGCGCGATGACCGCCCCGCTCCTCGCGACGCAGGGTCTCGCCGAGCGCGCTGCGCCCTTCGTCGACGCTGCGGTGCTCTCCCTCGGCGACCTTCACGTCGTCGACCGCCTCGGCCGCCGCGCCGGCGTCGACGACGTCGAGGTGCTGCTCGGCCTCGCCTTCGTGGTGCGCGCTCCGCGCTTCGGGCACACCGGCGTCGACCCGACGACGTTGCGTGCGGGCATCGTCGTCGACGAGGCCCTCGCGCTCGCGTGGCCGGACGACGGCTGGCATTCCCGTGCGCCCATGGCGTCGCTGGTCGGCGACGACGACGCGGGGCTCCCCTTCGTGCGCCTCGGCGCGCTGCTGCAGACCGGGCGCATGGCCGCGTACGAGCGACGCCTCGCCGCGACGCTGACGGCACGGGCGGGCTGCCTCGACGACGCCTCCGTCGACGTGCCGCGGGCGCGGGCCGACCTCGACGCGCTCTTCGACGACGGCACCGCGGCCACAGCCGACGGCGCCGGCGCGCAGAAGATCGCCGCCGCCGTGGCCCTCGTCGCGCGCACCACCGTGGTCTCCGGCGGACCGGGTACCGGCAAGACCACCACCCTCGCCAAGCTGCTCACCGCACTGCACGGGCAATCCGTGGCGCGCGGCGCGGCACCTCCGCACGTCGCCCTGGCGGCGCCCACGGGCAAGGCTGCGGCGCGCATGCGCGAGGCGCTCCTCGGACGCCGTCCCGAGCGTGGCGTGAGCGACGCGGCGTGGACGTGGCTCGGCACCCTCGAGGCCGTCACCTTGCATCGTCTCCTCGGGTTCCAGCCGCGCACACCGTCGCGGTTCCGGCACGGCGCCCAGGAGCGCCTGCCGCACGACGTGGTGGTCGTCGACGAGGCGTCGATGGTCGACGTCGCGATGATGTGCAAGCTCGTCGAGGCGGTGCGCGACGACGCGCGGCTCGTGCTGCTCGGCGACCGCAACCAGCTCGCGAGCGTCGAGGCCGGCTGCGTGCTCGCGGACCTCACCGCGCCCGCCGCCGGGGCGATGGTGGCCGTCGCCGAGGGTGTTCCCGCGCGCCTCGCCCCGCTCCTCGACGCCCTCCCCGCGGGACCTTCGACGCCGGTGGTGGTGCCCCGGGCGCGGGCGGCGATGGTGCAGTTCCGCAAGGCGTTCCGCTTCGAGCGCGAGGGGCTGCGCGAGGTGGTGCACGCCCTCGCCGAGGCCAGCGCCGACGCCGCGAACGAGGCCGCGCACCTTGGCCGTGCGCTGGCCCGGATCCATGGCGGCGGCGAGGAGCTCGCGTTCCGCCCGCACACCGCCGGGCGCGTCGACGCGCGGGTGCTCGAGGAGGTGGCGCGGGAATTCCGCCTGGCGCTGGCGGCGCTGCGCGAGCGCCCGGGCGACGAAGGGGCGCGGCGCGCGACGTTGCAACGCATCGACGCGGTGCGGGTGCTCTGCACGCACCGGGCGGGCCCGCTTGGCGCCGTGGGGCTCAACGACGCACTGACGGCGAGGCTGCGACCGGCAGGCGGCGGCGCCGATCCGTGGTGGTGCGGGCGCCTCGTCATGGTCACCGAGAACGACTACGACCGCGACCTCTGGAACGGCGACGTCGGCGTCGTCGCGCCAGACCCTCGCACCGGTGCGTCGGTGGTGTTCCTGCGCGGCGAGGCGGTGAAGGCCGTGCCCGTGACCGCGATGCCCGCGCACGAGACGGCCTTCGCGATGACGATCCACAAGAGCCAGGGCTCGCAGTTCGGGCACGCGGTGGTGGTGCTGCCGGCGGAGAGCGGCCCGTTGCTGACGCGGGAGCTGGTCTACACGGGCATCTCCCGGGCGCGCTCGAAGGTCACGCTCTGCGGCGACGCCAGGGTGCTCGCCGACGCGCTGCGCCGGCGGGTGGAGCGGGCCTCGGGGCTCGGGGACCGATGACGCCGCCGCGCGGCCCGGAGCAATACGCGCATATTGCTCCGCCAGTGAAATGGGCTGGAAATGGGCCATTTCCGGACGGGCGATGGCCGCGTATTGCTCCTGGCGGCACCGCAACCGGGCGCCTGTCGGCTACGCTGCGAGGGCCGTCATGACCGAACCCGAGAAGCGCCCGGCGGTTCCTCCGCATCCGCTGGTGCGCGCGTCGCGTCGCGTCATCGGCCTCGGCGTGCTCTTCGTCCTATTGGGCCTGCTCTATGCGGCCATGGGCGTACCGGCGGGCTTCGGGCTCGCGATGGTCGGCGCGCTGTTCGCGTGGCTGGGGCTGCGTCAGCGGCGCTCGGCGCCGGCGGTGCAGGTCAACAACGCCGCCCACGACCTGCTGACCCAAGGTCGCTACGACGAGGCGCTGGCGCTTCTCGAGACCATTCCCGCGGCGTCGCGGCGGGGCCTCGTCGGCATCGCGGTGCTCTCGCAGCGCGCCTACGTCCACTTCGCCCGGGGCGAGGCGGCGCGCGGCGCCGAGATCCTCTCCGAGGCCCTCGCGATCCCGGTCCCGTGGTTCGCGTGGACCACCCGCGACGTCGCGCACGCCGGGCTCCGCGCCAACCGCGCGCTCATGCGGGCCGCCGCCGGTGACGTGACCGGAACGCTCGACGACGCCCGCGCCGTCGTCGCGACCCGAGACGCCCCGCCGCACGTTCGCGGCAACGCCATGCTGGCGCTCGTGGTCATCGCCGCCCGCAGCGGTGACCGCGCGGAGCTCACGAAGGCGCTGGCGTCGGCGGCGTCGGGCTTCGATCAGCTCGTGGGACGCGAGGCCGTGCTCGCTCGCACCCTCGCCCGCATGGCCGCCGCGCCCGCGGGAGGCGCCTACCGCGCCCCGGCGCACGCCGACGGCAGCGAGCTCTCCGACGTGGGACGTTGGATCGTGTCGGTGGTCCCGCAGGCCGCGCCCTTCGCGCCGCGACGGCTCGCCGTGGAGCCCTGCGACGACGCCGAGGCAGCGCCGACCTACGCCGCGCGGCAATCCATCCGCGCCGACCGCGTCCGCCTTGCGAAGCGCTCCCCGGAGCCATCGCGCGTCTTCGCCGCGGTCATCGCGGTCGGCATCGTGGCCTCGTCGGCGCTCCTCGCCTACTTCGTCGGACGCGACGCGATGCAGCTCTTTCCGCTGGTCGCCGCGCTGCCGCTCGCGTTCTTCATCTTCTTCGCCATACGCCAGAGCCGGCGCATCGCGCGCAGCGTCGTGATCGCACAGTCGCTCTACGCGAGCGGGCGCGACGCCGACGCGACGGCGCTGCTCGCGAAGGGCACGCGCGCCATGGCCCACACCAACGCGGCGCTCGCAGGCCTGGCCCTCGCCGAGGCCACGGAGCGCGTCGGTGACCTCGACGCCGCCCTCGACCACTGCGACCGAGCCCTCGGACGCATCTCGAAGCAGGCCACGGCCAAGGCCAGCGCCAACGACCTGCTGCTTCCGGGCCTGGTGTCGATGCGCGCACGCCTGCTCGCCGCGCTCGGGCGCACCGACGAGGCCACCGCGGAGCTCGAGCTCCTCGGGACGGAGCACCCGACGTACCCGTTCCTGACGTCGGCGCGGCTGGTGATCCGCGTGCTGCTGGCGCTGCACCGCGGCGATCGGGCGCGGGCGCGGGCCCTGGTGCGCTCGCGACGCCACGACACGGCGATGGCGGCGCACGTCGAGACGCTCTTCGCGCTGCTCCTGGCCGAGGGCGGCTGGATCGAGGCCGAGGGCGAGCGCGAACGCCTCGCCACGGACCTCGCGAAGCACCCCGGACGCCGGGCGTGGATCGAGCGCGTCGCCCCGGGCCTCGGTGCCATGGTGGCCGCTCCGTCGGGCGTGCGCGCCGGCGAGCCCGCGGGCGATGCGTCGGAGCTCGTCGACGACGAGACCGAGGCCGCGCGCCGCGAGCGTCGAGGGTCGTAGGAACCCGCGGGGATCAGGGCGAAGGCGTCGTCGCCCAGCCGCAGCCCCGCGCGAACGCGTCGGGGCCGGCGTCGTGATAGGCCTGCGCCCAGTCCGTGTAGAAGTGCAGCGTGCGGTGCACGAAGTCCGCGATCTCGGGGTCCGCGGCGGCGGCGGCGGTCATCCAGGCCGCGTTGGGGTCGATGAGCCCCGTGGCGTTGCCGAGCCCCGGCACCTTCGTCGCCATGCGGTGGATGCCCGGCGCCTCGGCCCAACGGTCCGCGGGGTCGGCCATGGGGCGCATGCCGGGCTGGTCCGACCACGCCTCGACGAAGGTCGTCTCGCCCTGGTCGTTGAAGGTGAATTCCTCGTAGATCGGGCACATCCCGCCGCGGTACTGGAACGAGATGTGGCACCGCGCGAAGGGCTGCACGGTGAACGCCCGGCAGTCGCGGATCGGCACCGTCGACGGCTCCTGCTGCAGCGCGAGGCGCGTCTGCGGAACGATCCCCGTGCGCAGGTAGCCGGTGAGCAGGTACCAGGGCGCCCACTCCCAGCGGGCCACGCGCTCCGAGTACGTGGGCACGCGGGCCGGGTCGGCGCGGGTGTCGAGGGTGTCGAAATAGAGGTTCGCCTGGGCGACGTAGTACGCGGCGTCCTGGTGCGGGCGCAGCGCCGTGGCGAGGGCGCCGGGGTTCGGCGCGGGGGCCGGGTCGGCGCCGCAGCCGTGGGCGACGACGGCGAGCAGCGCGGCGGCGAGCGGGCGGTACGGTGAGGTCACGGGACGAGCGTACGACGACCCCGCGCGGCGTGCGCGCGTCGAGTGGCGACGCGCGAAGGTCCTGCGCTGCGGCAAACGGGGCTTGGCGCGGAGTCGATGGACCGCTAGAACCGCGCCCTCGCTCCATGCACCCCACGCCGCGATCGATCATCGCCTCCGCGCTCCTCCTGCTCGCCACCGGCTGCGGCACCTCGGCGTCCAACGGCACGACGCCGCGGGCCGAC
The DNA here is from genome assembly GCA_903845045.1 of uncultured delta proteobacterium. Lineage (GTDB taxonomy): Bacteria > Myxococcota_A > Polyangia > Polyangiales > SCUS01. The sequence continues at coordinate 16,762 of CAIMWA010000523.1, forward strand.
GCCGCCGTCGACGCCGTGGAGGCCGCCGTCGAGGACACCGGCAGCGAGGCGCCCGCGGACGTGGGCGTCGACAGCGGTCCGGCGGCGCCGTTTCCGGCGTTCACGCCGGTGAACCCGGTGGTCAACGACTTCGGCGGGCCGACGCTCATCGCGCCGCGCATCGTGCCGGTGTTCATGAGCGGCGGCGACGCCGGGACGTACCCCTTCGAGGCGCAGCTCCGCACGTTCCTCGGGGCCTACCTCGCATCGCCGGAGTGGCTCACGCAGGTCGGCGAGTACGGCGTGCACGCGGGCACCGTGGCGCCGTCGTTGCACAGCACCGGCGCGGGCCTCGGGACGTCGGCCATCGACTCGGCGCAGATCCACGCGTGGGCGCAGGCGCAGCTTCGCGCGGGCGCCTTCGGCACGACGTCGGCGGGCGACCTCGTGGTGCTCTTCCTCGACGGCAGCCGTCAGGGCGCCGTGGGACCGACGCAGACGCTCTGCCACACCATCGGCGGGTACCACGAGAGCATCACCGACGCGACCGGGCGCGGCGTCGCGCTCGCGGTGATCCCCGACTGCTACGACAACCTCGAGATCATCACCAACGCGCTCAGCCATGAGATGGTCGAGGCCGTGACCGACGCGTTCCCGAACCGCTTTCCCGCGTTCTACCAGCCGGGCACCATGGACGCTCCGGACGGCGCCTGGGCCATGGCCTACGACGGCGGCGAGGTGGCCGACCTCTGCGAGCAGCGCTCCGACGCGTCGTACCTCGTGACCTCCCTCGGCCACACGATCCAGCGCACGTGGTCGAACATGGCCGCCGCGGCGAACACCGACCCCTGCGTCCCGGTGCCGCCGGGATCGGTGTATTTCAACAGCGCGCCGGTGCTTCCGGAGATCGTTCAGCTCACCGGGCCCGACGGCGTGCACACCGTCGGGGCGCGGGGCATCACCATCGCGAACGGCGCGTCGGCGATGGTGCCGGTGCAGCTCTTCAGCACCGGCCCCACGAGCGGACCCTGGCAGGTGACGGCGCGGGAGGTTCCGCGCGCGGGCACCGCCACGGCGCTCCGCTTCACCTGGAACCACACGACCGGACGCAACGGCGACACGCTGCAGCTCAGCATCGCGGTGCGCGCGCGGATCCCCGAGGGGCGCGTGTTCATCGTGCGCTCGACGCTCGGCGGGCAGTCGACGACCTGGGTCGGCGCCGTCGTGTCTCCGTAGGACCTTCCGCGACTCGTCGCACCTCCGCCAACGGCGTCGCGCCCGGATGAAGGTTGGATGCAACCTTCCACCCGGGCGCACGCGCATCACGCTTCGTCGTCTCTAGGGTTCACGGGTCCGGCGCGCCATCGTCGAAGACGACGGCCTTCAGGTGCGCGAGGACCTGCACTGCCGTGATGTTGCGCTGGTTGTACCCATACCGCAGCGCCGCATCGGTGAGGTTGGCACCGTCGTCTCCGTTGTAGATGCTCGGGTGGATCCCGTCGGAGCTGACGCCCTGGTTCATCATCGAGCTCGCGGTGAGCGCCGCCCAGTAGTCCCAGCGAGGAACGCGCAGCGTGGCCGCGACGGTGGTGACCGCGGTGTTGTATGCCGCCACGCGGGCGCCCAGCGTGGCGTCGTCGCGCCGCGGGGGAATGGTGCTCAGCACCGGGATCACGCCCGCGGCGAGCGCTTCATTGACGATCTCGGTGAGGTTGTCCTGGTACGTCGCGAGGACGTTGACGCGCTCGAGGTCGTTGGTGCCGAGCATGATGAGCGCCGCGGCCGGGAGCGTGCGATGGAGCTCGCAGCGGAGCGCGTTGTTGTACGGCGCCGGGCACTCCGCGCGGGTCACCGCTCCGAGGACGTCGCCGGTGGTCCAGCCCTCGGCGGCAGCGACGCTGTCGATGGAGAACGCGTTCGCGATGCCGCACCACGAAGACGTGCGGCTCGACGCGAAGGTCGTCGCGCGGAAGAAGCCCAGCGTCGGAGCGAGGTCGCCGTGCGCGCCGAGGGTCTCCACGGAGCATCCGAAGTCGACGAGGAACGACCCCGTCGCGGTGATGCTGTCGCCGACCTTGGCGAAGACCCCCGCGCGATTGCCCGCCGCAGCGCCCGCCAGGAACACCGCGCGCAGCCGCGCCTTCAAGGTCGCATCGATGCGCGGTACGACACCTCCAGCGGGCGTAGAGTCCGCCGTCGAACCCGTGTCGACGGCTGCGTCGACGGCTGCGTCGACGGCTGCGTCGACGGCTGCGTCCGCGGGGCGGTCCGCGGTGACGTCGACGGCCGCGTCGGCAGGGCGGTCCGCGGTGGCGTCGACGACGTCGGGGGGCGCGTCGGCCGCGGCGTCCACGGCCCCCGCGTCGGTCGTCGCGCCGTTGTCCGGGGCGCCGTCATCGAAGACGATGGACCGGACGTGCGCGAGAACCTGAAGCGCCGTGAGGTTGCGCTGGTTGTATCCATAGCGCAGCGCCGCGTCGGTGAAGACCGCGCCGTACTGGCTCTGGTAGATGCTCGGGTGGATCCCGTCGGCGCTGATTCCCTGGTTGAGCATCGCGCCGCCGTTGAGCGCGACCCAATAGTCCCAGGCTGGTACCTGCTGCGCCGCGGCCACCGCGAGCACCGCGTCGTTGTACGCGGCGACGCGCGCGCCGAGGGCGCTGCTGTCACGCCGCGGAGGGATGGTGCTGAGCACCGGGATCACCCCCGCGGCGAGGGTCTCGGCGACGATCTCGGTGAGGTTGCTGCGGTAGAGCGCGACGTCGTTGAGCCGCTCGAGATCGTTCGTGCCGAGCATGATCAGCGCGGTGGCCGGGAGCACGCGATGGAGCTCGCAGCGCAGCGCGTTGTTGTTCGGTGCGGGACAGTCCGAGCGCGTGACGGCGCCGAGCACGTCCGCCGTGGTCAAGCCCTCGGCGGCGGCGACGCTGTCGAGGGAGAACGCGTTGGCGACGCCGCACCACGCCGAGGTCCGGCTCGCCGCAAACGCCGTGGCCCGGAAGAACGTGATCGTCGGCGCGACCTCGGGGTGCGACCCGAGCACCTCGTCGCTGCAGCCGATGTCCGTCAGGAACGACCCGGTTGCCGTGATGCTGTCGCCGATCTTCGCGAAGACGCCCGCTCGATTTCCTGCGGACCGGCCTGCCAGGTACACCGCCCGCAGCCGGGTCTTCATGGTGGCGTCGATGACCGGCACCACGGTTCGCACCACGACGGACTGCGCGACCGCGCCGAGCTCTCTTCCGTCGCCGGTGCACGCAGGGAGAACCCCGAATAGACAGACCGCCGCACTCCACCTCGTGACACGCATCGGGACCGCCTCTCGTTGCGACCTTCGTGGGTGCAGCGGCGGACCCCATCGTCCCGTCGCCACCCGGTCGGCGAGGGAGTCGAGCATCGCTCGTGCCGCGGCGGCATCCGGGGTGGAGAGCGCGACGCCCTCGGGGCTGGCGTCCAACGCACGGTCGCTCCCGCCGCATGTGGCGGAAATGCATCCCCTTCGCCGCGCGCCGAACTGGAGTACCTTCGCGCCGCGCGGGGCTCGGGACCGCGCATGTCGCAACCACGGAGTTCGTTCATGCCGGTCTCGTCGGGTCGTCGGGTGTTCAATCAGAAATTCGCGGGCGTCGTCGTCGCGCTCGCGGCGTCGAGCGCCGGCTGCGTGTCGCCGGGTGACTCCGTGCGCTGGGGCCAGGTCGCGCAGCCGCTGCTCGGCGACGGCCTCGTCATCAGCCAGGTGTTCGGCGGCGGCGGCAACACCGGAGCGGCCTGGAACCAGGATTTCGTCGAGCTCTTCAACGCCTCCGGCGCGCCGGTGTCGCTCAACGGACTCTCGTTGCAGTACGCCGGGCAGACCGCGGCCTTCGCGAGCGCGGGCGACATCACCGCGCTGCCCAACGTGGCCGTTCCCGCCGGCGCGTACTACCTCGTCGCCATGGGCGCCGCGGGGACCGTCGGCGCCGCCCTTCCGACGCCGAACGCGACGGGGTCGAGCACCCTCGCCGCCACCGCCGGCAAGGTCGCCCTCGCCCGCATCACCACCTCGCTCGGCTGCGGAGGCACCGGCGCGCGCTGCACCGCGACGAACGTCGTCGACCTCGTCGGCTACGGCGCCGCGAGCGACTACGAGACGGCGCCCGCGGGCATCCTGAGCAACACCACCGCCGCGACGCGCAACGGCGCGGGCTGCACCGACACCAACGACAATTCGAGCGACTTCGGCCGTCCTGCGCCGGCGCCGCGCAACGCGCTCTCGGCGGTGCACCTCTGCACGGCCACCGATGCCGGCGCGACCGTCGATGCGACGGCGGACATCGTCGACGTTCCCGTCGTCGTCGACGTGCCCGCGGTCGTCGACGTGCCCGTGGTCGTCGACGTGCCCGTGGTCGTGGACGTTCCCGTGGTCGTCGACGCACCCAGCGATGCCGGCACCGCGACGGACGTCGTCATCACCCCGAGCGATGCCGGGCTGCTCGGCCGCGGCCTCGTCATCAGCCAGGTCTTCGGCGGCGGCGGCAACACCGGATCGCCCTACAATCAAGACTTCGTCGAGCTCTTCAACGCATCGGACACCGCGGTGTCCCTGCACGGGCTGTCCCTTCAGTACGGAGGCGCCACGGCGGACCTCGGCAGCACGTCCACCACGGGGATCACCGTGCTTCCGGACGTGACCGTCGCGCCCTGGCACCACTACCTGGTCGCCATGGACGTCGCCGGCACCCTCGGTTCGGCGCTGCCGACCCCGGATTTCAGCGGCCTCAGCCCCCTCGGATCGACGGACGGCAAGATCGCCCTCACGCGCATGCTCATCACCGTCGGCTGCGGCGGCACCGGACATCGTTGCCCAATGGACAACATCGTCGACCTCGTGGGGTATGGCGCCGCGAGCGACTACGAGGGCAGCGCGGCGGCCCCGGGGATCAGCAACACCCGCTCGGCGCAGCGCGCCGGCGACGGGTGCATCGACACTGGCGACAACGCGGCAGACTTCCACACCGGCGCTCCGCTTCCGCGCAACAGCGGCGTGGCGGCGACGTCGTGCGCCGTCGCGACGGACGCGGGCGTCGATGCGGGATCCCGCGACGCCGCCACCGACGCGGTCGTCGTCGTGGTCGATGCGGGCACCGACGCGGGCACCGTCGCCGACGCGGGAACCGTCGCCGACACGGGCACCGCCGACGACGCCGCGAAGTCCGACGCGACCGCCGGCGACGAAGCATCCGCGAACGACGCCGGCGCCGTCGACGGGAGCGTCGTCGCGACCACCGACGCGGGAACCGGCGATGCGGCCACCGCGCCGACGGACGACGGCCTCGGCGGCTTCACGAACGCCCGCGCGTCGGCAGGCTGCGCGACCCGGGGCGCTGGTCCGCGTGGCACCGGAGACGGCTTCGCATCGCTGCTGGTCGCGGCGGTGCTGCTCGCGACGGGACGCCGCAAGGGGCGCGCGGCGGCGCGCTGACGGCGGCCTCGAAACCCTCGCAGGAGCCCGTGGTACCGTCGCCGCGGGCGCTTCGGTCCTTCGGAGAGGTCAGCATGCGGTGTCGTTCGATCACGGTTGTTCTCGCCTTGGCCGCCCTCGCCGGCTGTAGCTCGTCGCCCTCGGAGATCCCCGTCGACGCTGGCATCACCCCGGTCACCGACACCGGCTCGAAGGACGACGCAGGCTCCCTCGACGACGCCGGCGCCGACGACGTCCCTTCGATCGCGGACGCTCGCGCCGACGTTGCGCCGGGCTCCGATGCGACGAGCGATGCGACGGCCCCCGTCGACACCGGTTCGCCGATGGACGCGCCGTCAGCCACCGACGCGAGCCTCGATGCCCCGGTCATGGACGCCCCCGCCGTCGACGCGCCGGTGGACGCGCCCGTCGCCGATGTTCCGCCCGCCGACGTGAACGTCACGTGCCGGCGTGATCCCGACTGCGCGTCGGCGCCGGGGCACCTGTTCTGCGACGTCATCGCTGGGCGCTGCGTCGAGTGCAACCCGACCTCGGACTCGTGCGCGCCGGGGACCTACTGCGACACCACGCACCGCTGCATCCTGGGCTGCCGCAACGGATCGGACTGCGTGGGCGCCGACGCCGGCATGACCTGCGACCCGGTTCGCCATCTGTGCGTCGGGTGCCTCACCGACGCGAACTGCGCCGCCGGAACGCTGTGCACCGCCGGCGCGTGCGTGCCGGGCTGCTCCGCGACGCACGCGTGCCCCACGGGCAACACGTGCTGCGCCGGGCTGTGCGTGAACACCAGCGCCGACGCGACGACGTGCGGGTCGTGCACCCATGCGTGCAGCACCGTCCACGCGATGCCGGCCTGCGTCGCCGGGGCGTGCGTGGAGCACTGCGCCGCGGGCTGGGGCGACTGCGACACGAGCCGCGACAACGGCTGCGAGACGAGCACCACCGACAACCCGTCGAACTGCGGCGCCTGCGGCGTGAGCTGCGCGCTGGCCCACGCCTCGGCCACCTGCGCGACGGACCACTGCGCCATCGTGTCGTGCATCGCGGGCTACACCGACTGCGACCACAACGCGATGACCGGCTGCGAGGCCGCGCTCAACACCGACCTCATGAACTGCGGCGCGTGCGGCAACGTGTGCGCCACGGGCCAGTCGTGCACCGCGGGGACGTGCGCGTGCCCGGCGGGACAGATCCTCTGCCGCGGGGCGTGCACGCCGGTGCTGAGCGACCCGCTGAACTGCGGCATGTGCAACCTCGCGTGCCCCGCGGGAGCGCTCTGCACGAGCGGCGTCTGCAGCACCGACATCGTCACGTACAACACGACGACGCCGCTGCCCGCGTCCGAGGTCTTCGTCGACGTGTGCACGACGCCGGGCGCCACGCACTACCTCGCGAGCGTCGACGACGGTCTCACCGGCGTGCTCACGATCCCCTTCGGGTTCCGGTTCTTCGAGACCGTCTACACGCAGGTGAACGTGAGCACGAACGGGTGGATCGGCTTCGGCGCGGGATCGTTCTCGGCGTACGCGTACGGGCCGTACAACCTCCCCAATGTCGTCGCGCCGCGCCCCGCGTTCTTCGCGATGTCGGCGAACCTCGTGGCGAGCGCCGCGGGCGAGTGCTTCACGACGCTGGGCACGGCGCCGACGCGGCAGTTCGTGTGGGAGGCGAGCGGCCAGCTCTTCTACTCGCCGCGCATGGGAAGCCTCACCTGGGAGGTGTTCCTCAACGAGGGAACGAACACCGTCGACGTGATCTACCAGAACGTCACCGGCACCGACGGCGCCACGGTCTCCGTGGGCATGCAGAACGCGACGTCGTCGCGGTCGTTCATGTACGAGTACCTGCGCGCGTCGTCGGTGACCTCGGGGCTTCGGCTGCGGTTCACGCCGTCCTGACGATGTCCCGCGCCGCGCGAGCCCCCGCCGTCCCGCATCGCGCGCTCGCGCTGGGCGCCCTCGCGGCGTGCTCGGGACCGACGCCCGCGGCTCCGACCTCGCCCGCACCGAACGGCAGCGTCGCCCTCGCCGCGAGCTTCGACGGCGCACACTCCTGCGGCGGACCGGGCGTCGCCGCTGTCGTCGTCGATCCCCCGGCCATCGACCCGACGTCGTCCGCAGCGGCGGTGCAGGTCACGGTGACGGTGCGGGGCCTCGACGCGTTCCCCACCGCGATGGCCGTGCACGCCGTACAGCCCGTGCACATCGGGCTCTTTCAGGGCGACGCCGAGGTGGCGACGCTCGCCGACGTCCCGCAGACGCTCCCCGGCGACACCGTGCACGCGCGCTGGGACGGACGCCTCCACGACGCTCCTGCACCCCGCGGGACGTACACCGTGCGCGTGCGCTACGGCTGTGACGCGACGACGGCGCCCACCGATGCGCAGCGGGTCACGGTGCTGCGCGTGGGCGTCACCCGGGTGACCGTGGGCGACGGCGACGGGGCGCGCGTCCGCATGCTCTGGCACGCGCTCGGCGCGCAGGATTACGACTACTGGTATCCCGAGAACGACCGCGCAGTGCTCGTGCGCGGCAGCGGCGCGGGCGCCTCGGCCCTCACCGCCGACGACGGCACGGCGCGCCTGATGCCCGCCGTCGCGACGGACCTCGGCTCCCCGCCGCTCACCGACGCTGGCGACGCCGCCGAGGCCGACTACGACCTGCCCTTCGCGCTGCGCGTGGGCACGCGTCCCGACCTCGTGCTCGACTGGGGCCTCGACGACGGCGGCGCGGGTGCACCACGCATTCGCGCGCGGGTGACCGGCGCCCACGCCGACGACGACGCCGTCGGGGACCAGCGTCCGACGACGTGGCGCCTCGACGACGCACCGACGCCGAACGTGGGCCGCTACGACCTCGCGCTGCCCGTGCGCTTCGAGGCCGAGCGCGCGGACCACACCTGGGCGGACTTCGCCGGCGACACGATCCCGCTGCGCGCGTACGGCATCCTCGGCGACCAGACCATCGCGTCCGACGATCACTCGGAGCCCAACGCCCCGTGGCTCGCCGTCGTCGACGCCGTCGCCGGCTGGGTCGCGCGGCGCACCGCGGACCCGCACGCCGTGGCGGGCTACATCGTGCACGGCGTGAACGAGCAGCTCGCCCTGCACTACGACACGGCGATGGGCGCGAGCTTCTACACGACCTACGGGCCCCTGGGCTTCGACGGAGCGACCTTCGACCTCACGTCGTTCCTGCGCCGCGGGCACGGCAGCACGGTGAATTGCAGCGACTGCGCGTCCATCGTGTCGACGTACGCGAACATGGTCGGCTGCGACCTGGGCTACACGATCCTCACGCAGAACTTCCGGTTGCACTTCGTGCGCGCCATCGGCACGCCGGCGTTCACCAACGACCCGTTTCACCGCGGCATGCCCGGCGGCTTCAACTACCACGCGATCACTGCGCCCCTCGGCGACAGCACCGACGTCTTCGACGCCACGCTGAACGAGGACGGCGACGACATGCCCGACGCCGCGCCGTTTCTCGAGACCGCCGCCGACGGCCTCGCGCGGAGCTTCTACCTCGCCCACCTCTCGCCCGCGCACCTCACGGTGACCCATGCCGACAAGACGACCATCGAGTAGCGCGCGCGTGGCGTGGGGGTTCGCAGCGACCCTCGTCGCGCGGGCGGCGTCGGCGCAGGCGCACGACGACGAGGCGGCGACGCGGGAGCGCTACGGCTTCGTGCGCTGGGCGGCACCGAGCGGTCCCTGGAGCGGCGTCGAGGTGGCGCGAATTTCGGTACCAGCCCTCGGTCTGCGCGCGCGCACGGACCACCTCGTCGACGACGGAGGCATCGTGCTCGCGTTCGGACCCGCGGGGCGCACCACGCTGACCGTGCGCGTGGCCGTCGCGCCGAACGCGGGCTCCGCGCGCACCTTTCTGCTCGGTCACCTTCGCGGCGCGCAGGTGACGCTCGTCCCGCTCGGCGATGCGTCGGGTTCCGACGCGGCCTTCGGCGACGACGCCGCGGGCACGCACGCCGTCGGCGCGGTCTTCGGCAACGTCGCCGTGTGGATCGCGCGCACCGTCGACGCGGGCTCCGAGACGCCCGCGGCGGCGTCGGTGCTCGGCCTCGTGCGCAGTGCCATGGGTGCCCGCGGCGCACCGAGCCCTGCGACGCCGACGCTGACGCCGACGGTGCTCGCAGATCCGTCGCACACGCTCCACGTGACCGTGGGCGGCGGGTCCTTCGCGCACGTCGAGGCGCGCGTGCGCGGCGGCCATCTGCGCGGTCCCGCGGGCCCGACGGGCTTCGACGTGGTGGCCGGGGCCCGAAGCGCCGTCGACGTGCGCGTCGTCGCAACGGACGCCCTCGGACGCAGCGGGAGCGCGTCGATGCAGCTTCCTGCGACGCCGCTGACGGGTGCACGATGACGGTCTCCGAGATGAGCCCACGCGTTCGCTTCACGGTCTTCGTCACCCTGGTCGCGTCGCTCGTCTCGTGTGCTGGCGATCCGCTGCCCGGAACCTGGACGGCCTCGACGACGACGGGAACGATCACCCTCGCGACGACGCTCGTCTTGAGCGCCGACGGCACCGTGCGCGTCACCGACGCCGGCCGCGGGGCGTGCACGGGATCAAGGACGTACACCGGGCTCACGTGGTCGTCGTCGCCGACGGTGCTCGCCTTCGCCGGCGTCGCGGCGTGCACCGGCGCCGTCACCTGCGTCGTCGGGACCATGAACAGCGTCGTGGGCTGCCCGGCGTCGCCGTCGGCCGCCATGACCAGCGCCTGCGGCTACGCGCTCTCCGCCGACGGAAACACCCTCACGCTCAGCAACTGCTCGGGCAGCGCGGGAACGTCGACGGCGTACGTGCGCGCCGCGAACTGAACGCCTTCGCGGCGTGCGTGCGGCCTCGTGCGCGGGCATGATCGGCGCGAACGATGACCGACGCACCGACCTTCATGGAGCCCGCCGCCGCCGCCGCGGTGCTCGTGCGCACGCTGACGCAGCCGAAGCCGGCGGTGACCGTCGCCGACGCCTCCGTGGCGAGCGGACTGGCGCTGCGCGACGCCGAGGCGGGGCTCACGTGGCTCACCAGCGAATACCGGGGTCAGTATCGCATCACCGAGGCCGGCGACGTCGTGCACGTGTTCCCCACCGGGTTCACCAAGCCCTGGGAGACGCGCCAGGCCCTGCGCGACGCCATGGACCGCATCGGCGCTGCGCTCGCGGGCGCCCTGCGCTTCATCGTGCGGGCGTGGCTGCTCATCGCCATCGTGGCCTACGCGCTGATCTTCGTGGCCATCGCGCTGGGCCTCGCGGGGCGCCGCGACGACAACCGCCGCAGCGACGACTCGGGCCTCGCGGGCGTCCTGCTCCGCCTCGTCGCCGAGGCCTTCTACTGGACCTTCCACCCCTTCTCGCCGCTCGCGTACGGCGTCGGACGGTGGGACGACGGCGCGCCCGCGTGGCGCCGCGCCGAGCGTGAAGGTCCGAAGGTTCCGCTCTACGAGAGGGTGAACCGCTTCGTGCTCGGCCCGCCCGTGGCCGCCCGTGACCCGCACGAGGACCGCGCGCGCATCCTCGCCGAGATTCGCGCCCTCGAGGGCCGCATCGCCCTCGCCGACGTGATGCGCGTGACGGGACTGCCGCGGGAGCTCGCCGACCCCCTCATGGCGAGGCTCATGCTCGACCACGACGGCACCGTGGAGGTCGGCGAGAACGGCGGCATCTTCTACCGCTTCGCCTCGCTGCGCCGCACCGCCGGCGACACCTCCGCCCGCGAGCGACGCCCCGCCGCCGCGTGGGACCGCGTGGACCCGCCGAAGCCGCTCACGGGCAACACCGCGGGGGAGAACCTCGCCATCGGCGCCCTCAACGGCTTCAACCTCCTCGCGTCGCTCTGGGCGTTCTCCGTGGACCTCACGCTCGAGAACCTCACCCGCATGCTCGACAAGCACCACGTGTACGTTCCGGTGCACGACGGCGCGCCCATCGTCCTCGGCTGGATCCCGCTGGTGTTCTCCATCGCGCTCTTCGTGATCCCCGCGGTTCGCGCGGTGCTCCACACCCGCGAGCGGTCGCGTCACGCCGCCGAGGCCGCGCGGCTCGGCGTGCTCCGCGAGGTCGTCACGCACGCGTCGAGGTCCGAGGGCGTTCCCGAGGCGAGCCTTCGCACCGCCGTGCGCATCGCGACGGGCAGCGAGCCCACCGAGCGCGACCTCGCGCGGCGCGTGGCGGAGTTCGGCGGCGAGCCCGTGGTCACCGACGGGGGCGCCATCCGCTATCGCTTTCCCGAGCTCGAGAGCGACGCCGAGGCCGCCAGCGAGGACCGCGCGAAGGCCCCCGCCGCCGAGGCCGCGCTGGGCGCCATCGCCTACGACACCGATCGGTAGCGGGCCCGCGCGCGCTTCGCGAGCGTTCGACGTAACGTCGCCGCCGGGATGCTGCCTGCACTGCTCCGCTCTGCCCTCGTCGGCCTCGCGCTCGCATCGTGCGCGACGCCGCCCTCGACGTCCCCCGCCTCCGACGCCGGCGCCGCGACGGACCTCGGCGCGGCTGCCGACGCGGCCTCGAGCACCGACACGCCGGCACCGATGGACGCCGAGGTGGTCCTCGCTGCGACGGGCATCGGCGCCGCCGGCGGTGCGCTCATCGCGGGACCCTTTCGCCTCGTCATCGGGTCCGGCGCCATGGGCCTCGGGCACGTGTTCCGCGTGCTTCGCGTTCCCTCGGAGGGCGTCACCCCGCCCGCGGGCATGACTTTCATCACCCCGATCTACCGCGTCGAGCCGGCGGATTTCACGTTCTTCATCCCGGTGCACGTCGAGATCCAGCTCGACGCGGCGCGATCGACGATCCCCGGCGTCACCGCGACCGGCGGCGTGCTCGCCTTCGGTGCTCCGGCGGGTACCGCGCAATGGCAGCCCTACGCGTCGGCGCCGAGCGGCGCGACGCTGATCCTCGGGAACACCATGCACCTCGGCGATTTCGCCGTCGCCGTGGCCCCGCACATCGGCTGTGCCTCGCCCACCGCCTGCGCCGCTCCGGACTGCGACAGCGGCATCTGCACCGGCGCCTGCGGCGTCACCACCCCCGACGGACGGCGCGGTCTCGGATGCGTCGTCGGCGGCAATCCGTACTCGATTTCACTCACCTGCACGTGCCGTTCGACTGTCCTTGGGGAGATGCCGCGGGTCGCCGCGCCGTTCGCCCTTCCCTCCATCGAGCCGCGCCTCGATCCGTGCTTCGCGGCATGGTTGTATGCATCCAACTGCGGCTGGGGCTGCGCTGTGGGCACTGACGGCGGGTCCGGTGGCTGAGCGGGCCTTGCTCGCCACGGCGCTCGCGGTGCTGGGGTGTGCGAGCGCCGCGCAGCCCGTCGCGGGCATCGACGCGACGCTCGACGCGACGGACGCGGTCGTCGCCGACGCGCCCGAAGCCGGCGATGCCACCGCGCCGGCCGTCGTCCCGCACTGGACCCTCGTGCACGATCCGGTGAATTTCCCGGCCGATGCGCCCGCGTGGGGGGACGGCACCGAGGTCTACCTCGGGGCGAGCAGCGGCGTCGTCCTCCATTCCATGGACGATGGGCGAAGCTGGACGGCGTCGACGGTCGGCACGCTTGCCGTCGAGGCGCTATGGGGAAAGCCGACGCGCTCGGGCTGCACGCCGTCTGGGGCACGGACACAGCGCTCCTCGCGAGCGGACCTGCGGCGGTCTTGCGCTCGACCAATCGGGGCGCCACATGGTCCTCGCTGCCGTCGCCGTCGGCGAGGCAACTGTGGAGCCTCGCCGGCGGCGCGCTGGTCACCGTGTCGTCGTCGTTGCCATCGGTGCTGCGCGTGAGCGACGACGGCGGGGCGACGTGGGTCGATCGAACGCCGCCGGGCGCGCGGCCCTTCGTCGGCGTGCCGCTGCGTTCATCGCTGTGGCTGCTCGGAGGCGATGCGACGATCTACCGGAGCGACGACGCCGGGCGCAGCTGGAGCCGCCTCGCCGGGCTCGCCGGATTCCCTGCGGGCATTGCGATCACCGGCGGATGGGTCACCGGCAATGGCAGCGTCATCGTGACGAGCCAGGGGACGAACGCGGTGTGGCGTTGGGGTGTTCCGTGAGGTGAGTCCCGGCGACGGTGGGCGTACGCGCATTTTCGCCACACTGGGGCGCCGTTGCCGTGACCGTCTTGCGGCGCTCGTCGGCGTCGCCGCGGCGTCGGACGGCGCAGCGCGTGCGGCACATCGGGTGCACCCGGCGCCGATCTCCATCCCCGATCGGATCGAGAGAGGTCATCGAACCATGAATACGCAGACCCAAGAGAGTTCCGTCGTCGCCGTCTACGAGTCCCACGTCGCCGCCGAGGCGGCCATCAAGGCGCTGCACGCCGCCGGCCTCGACATGAAGCGGCTCTCCATCGTCGGAAAGGACTTCCACTCCGAAGAGCACGCCGTCGGCTTTTACAGCAGCGGCGACCGCATGAAGGTGTGGGGAGGCCAGGGCGCTTTCTGGGGAAGCCTCTGGGGCATGCTCTTCGGCAGCGCGTTCTTCATCCTTCCGGTGCTCGGACCCATCGTGGTCATGGGTCCGCTCGTGGGGCTGCTCGTCGGAACCCTCGAGGGCGCGGCCGTCGGCGGCGCCTTCGGCATCCTCGGCGCGGCCCTCACGAGCCTCGGCATCCCCGAGGACACCGTGGTGCAATACGAGGTCGCGGTGAAGGCCGGAAAGTTCCTCGTGCTCGCCAATGGCACTCCCGAGATGATCGAGCGTGCGCGCAGCGTGCTGGGCACCACCGGCGCGTCGGCGCTCTCGGCCCACGCCTATCGCGCCCCGGCCGACGGCACGCTGCCGGCCTACCTCTCCCGCGACGGCATCGTGCAGATGCTCGCCGAGACCGAGGCCACCAAGGTCGCGAATTCCGGCTCGACGCAATCGGGGCACGCGTGAAGGCCCTCGTCTACGGCGGCGCTGGCAAGAAGGCGCTCGTCGAACGCCCCGAACCGAAGCTCATGGCCCCGACGGACGCCATCGTACGCATGACGAAGACGACGATCTGCGGCACCGAGCTCCACATCCTCGCCGGCGATCTTCCGAGCTGCGTACCGGGCCGGATCCTCGGCCACGAGGGCGTCGGCGTCGTGGAGCAGGTGGGCCCCGGCGTCAGCGCCTTCGTGCGCGGCGATCGCGTGCTCGTCTCCTGCGTCACCGCGTGCGGCGCGTGCGCCTACTGCCGCCGTCTCATGTACTCGCACTGCACCACCGGCGGATGGATCCTCGGCAACGTCATCGACGGCACGCAGGCCGAATACGTGCGCATCCCGCACGCCAACATGAGCCTCTTCGCGATCCCCGCGGGGGCCGACGAAGAGGCCATGGTGATGTTCAGCGACATCCTCCCCACGGGCTTCGAGTGCGGGGTGCTCAACGGGCGCGTCGGTCCCGGGCAGACCGTGGCCATCGTCGGCGCCGGTCCCGTGGGCCTCGCGGCGATGCTCGCGGCGCAGCTCTACGCGCCGGCCGCGCTGGTCGTCATCGACCTCGACGACCACCGCCTCGAGGTGGCCAAGAGCTTCGGCGCCACCGCGGTGTTCTCGAACCGCGAGGGCACGGCCGTCGACGCCGCGATGCGCTCCACGGGCAACCGCGGCTTCGACACCGTCATCGAGGCCGTGGGGACGCCAGCGACCTTCGAGCTCTGCGAGAAGATCGTCGCGCCCGGCGGCACCCTCGCGAACATCGGCGTGCACGGATCGCCCGTGAGCCTGCACCTCGAGCGCCTCTGGGACCGCAACATCTCCATCACCACCCGGCTCGTGGACACCTCGAGCACGCCGATGCTCCTCGAGGTGCTGCGATCTGGAAAGATCGACCCGCGGCGGCTCATCACGCATCGCTTCAAGCTGGACGCCATGCTTGACGCCTACGAGGCCTTCGGGCACGCGGCGAAGAGCGGCGCGCTGAAGGTCCTCGTCGAGGCCTGACCCGCGGCGCGCTCGGATGTTGCGCGTCCGCTTCGAAGGCGACGGCGGGTGGTGTGCTTTGGTCGCCGCTCGCGCTAGCGTGGTCCCGGGATGCCGCTCGAGCACGTCACCCTGCACGGCTACGACGTCGCGTACCGCATGCAGGGGCGCGGTCCCGCGCTCGTGCTCCTTCACGGCATGGCGGGGAGCTCGGCGACGTGGCGCCACGTCATGCCCCACCTCGCCCGCGACTTCACCGGCGTCGCGCCGGACCTCCTCGGCCACGGGGGCTCGGCGAAGCCCCGCACGGACTACTCCGTCGGGGCCCTCGGGAGCGTCGTTCGCGACCTCCTCGTGACGCTCGGCGTGGACCGCGCCACCGTCGCGGGGCAGTCCTACGGCGGCGGCGTCGCGATGCAGTTCGCCTACCTCTTTCCCGAGCGATGCGAGCGCCTCGTGCTCGTCGGCAGCGGCGGGCTCGGCATCGAGGTGAACCACATCCTGCGCGCCATGAGCGTTCCCGGCGCCGGGCTCGCGCTTCCCATCGGCATCCGCCCCGGTCTCCGCGACGCGGCGGCGAAGGTCGGCACCTGGCTGACGCGGCTCGGCGCTCCGCCGGGCCCCGCCGCCGTCGAGATGTTCCGCGCGTACTGCTCGCTCGTCGACGCCGACACCCGCGCCGCGTTCATGCTCACGCTCCGCTCCGTGGTCGACCACCAGGGGCAGTGCGTGAGCGCCCGGGACCGGCTCTACCTCACCCGCGACCTCCCGACGCTCATCGTCTGGGGCGACGCCGATCCGATCATCCCGCTGCAGCACGCCCTCGACGCCCACGCCGCGATGCCGGGCAGCCGCCTCGAGATCTTCGAGGGCGTCGGTCACTTTCCGCACTGCGAGGATCCTCGGCGCTTCGTCGCGGTGCTCCGCGAATTCATCGACGCCACGGCCGCGGCGCGGCCCACCACCAGCGAGACCCTGCGCGAACGGCTCGTGAAGCCCGCGCGCTGACGCCCCCTCGAGGACGACCCCATGGAGCGACTCTCCGGATTGGACGCGAGCTTCCTGTATTTCGAGACGTCGCAGATGCACATGCACGTCTCCGTGGTCGCCATCGTCGACCCGAGCGCGATGCCCGGCGGTCTCACCTGCGAGGCCGTGCAGGACCTCATCGCGAGCCGCCTGCACCTGCTCCCGCCGTTTCGTCGGCGGCCCGTGTCCGTGCCCTTCGACCTGCACCACCCGATCTGGGTCGAGGACCCGGACTTCGACATCCTGCATCACGTCCGAGCGGTGCGGTGCCCGTCGCCCGGCGGCCGCAAGGAGCTCGCGGCGCTCTGCGGACGCATCAACAGCACCCCCCTCGCGCGCTCGCGCCCGCTCTGGGAGGTGTGGGTCATCGAGGGGCTCAAGCACGGCCGCGTGGCGATCCTCACGAAGGTGCACCACTGCGCCGTCGACGGTGCGTCCGGCGCCGAGCTGATGGTCCATCTCTTTCGCGTGGAGCCCGAGCTGGGACCGCCGGAGGCGCCGGTGAACGTCCCGCGCGAGGAGATCCCGACGGACGGCGAGCTCGTCAGGCAAGCGCTGATCGAGCGGGTGTCCATGCCGCTGCAGCTCATGAAGCTCGTGCGACGCACGGCCACCGCCGTCACCGAGGTCGTACGCCGTCGGCAGGTCCCCGAGAACCCCATCGGCGCGACGCCGCTGACGGCCCCGCGCACCCGCTTCAACGGAGCCATCACCGCGCCGCGAAACGCCGCCTTCGCGCGCGTGCCGCTCGCCGACGCCAAGGCCCTGCGCAAGACCCTCGGAGCGACGGTGAATGATGTTGTCCTCGCGATCTGCGGCGGCGCGCTGCGCAGGTACCTGGCCGAGAAGAACGAGCTCCCGCACGATCCCCTCGTCGCGGTGTGCCCGATCTCGGTGCGCGACGGCAGCTCGCCGGTGCCCTCGAACAACAAGGTCTCCGCGATGTTCACCTCCCTCGCGACGGACGTCGGAGACCCCGTCGACCGGCTGCGGGTTATCCAGCGCGTGACCCGCGGGGCGAAGGTCGAGCACCACGCCATCGGGGCCGACATGCTGCAGAACTGGGCGCAGTTCGCGGCGCCCACGACGCTGGCGCTCGCTGCGCGCTTCTACACGAGCATGAAGCTCGCGGACCGGCACCGTCCGATCCACAACCTCGTGATCTCGAACGTGCCGGGACCGCCGTTTCCGCTCTACCTCGCCGGCGCCGAGCTCGTCGCGGCGTACCCCATGGGACCGGTCTTCGAGGGCGCCGGGCTCAACATCACGGTGCTGAGCTACCTTGGCTCCCTCGACTTCGGGCTCAACGCCGCAGCCAACGCGGTGCCGGACCTCTGGCGCCTCGCCGAGTGCGTCACCGAGGCCTTCGACGAGCTCAAGAGCGCCGCCGCGGCCTTCGAGGGCGCCGACGCGGCGAGCTGAGCGCCCTACGCATCCGCCGCCGCGACGTGCGCGACGGTCTTCTCCACGAGCCGCAGGAACGCCCGCACGGACTTGTCCAGGTGCGGGATCGGCGTGTCCTCGAGGCGCGTGTGCGAGATGCCCGGCGACGACTGCGCGAAGACCATCACCGTCGGCATGATCGCGGCCATCTCCGCGGCGTCGTGCAGCGGCCCCGACGGAAGCTCCGGCGCGTCGCCGGCGACCTCCGCCACGGCCTCGGCGCACAGCCCCAGCAGCACCGGGTCGAAGGGGCGCGGCGCGATGGTCAGCAGCGGGCTCCACGCCACGGTGCACCCGTTGTGCTTCGCTGCGGCGCGCGCGGCCTTCTCCGCCGCCGACTGCATCTTGCGCAGCACCTTCTCGTCGAGGGCGCGCAGGTCGAGGGAGATCTCCGTCGCGCCGGGCACCGCCGTGACGAAGCCCGGCTCGACCTTCACGACGCCGCACGTCGCCACCACGCGCTTGCGCGGCGAGCGCCCCGAGAACGACAGCCCGATCTCCCGGCACGCCAGCGCGAACTCCGCCGCGGCCAGGAACGCGTCGCGACGCAGCGGAATGGGCGTCGCCCCGGCGTGCACGGCCTGACCCTCGAAGCGCACCATGTGGCGCTTCACGCCCATGGTCCCGAGCACCACGCCGACGGGCTTCTGCATCGACTCGAGCACCGGCCCCTGCTCGATGTGCAGCTCCAGGTACGCGGCCGGCGAGCGCTCCTCGAGGTACGCGTGGGCCTCGCCCATGCGCGCGATGTCGACGCCGTTCTCGCGCATCGCGTCGGGGAGCTTCACGCCGTTGCGGTCGACGAGGTGCGCGAGCTCCTTCGCGGCGTCGAGGGACCCCGCGGACGCGGCCGATCCCGCGAGGCTGCGGCCGAAGCGCGCGCCCTCTTCGTCGGCCCAGTCGACGAGGTGCAGCGTCACCGGGGGCGTGCCCGCGGCGGCGTGACGGCGCAGCGCCTCGATGCCCGCGACGACGCCGAGGACCCCGTCGAGCCAGCCGCCGCCGGGCACCGAGTCGAGGTGGCTGCCGAGCACCACGCTGCGCGGCGATGCCCCGGGGAGCGTCGTCCAGACGTTGCCCGCGGGGTCGGTGTGCGTGTCGAGGCCGAGGTCGGCGCGCACCTTGTCGGCGAACCACGCGCGCGCCTCGCGCCACACCGGACCCCACGCCACGCGCTGGGCCCCGCGCTCGTTCGACGTGCGCGCGGCGAGCTCGCGCAGGTCTGCGATCACGCGCTTCGACGACGGAGCCGGGAGACGGGAACGACGCGCTGCCACCATGACGACCTCCTGCGCCGAAGACGCCCTCGGCGCGGGAACGCTACCGCAGCCGCGGCGCGAGTGGCGGGGCGAGCGGCAACCTGCTAGCCCACCGCGCGTTCACCGAAAGAGGGGTTTCGCATGTCCATCGTGGGTTGGTTCAAGTCCAAGGGTCCGAGCGGTTTCGGGTACACGTCGACGGCCGAGGAAGTCACCGCGGGCCTCGACCTCGCCGGGAAGAAGATCCTGGTGACGGGGTGCAACTCGGGCCTCGGGCTCGAGGCGATGCGCGTCCTGGCGCTGCGCGGCGCGACGGTGCTGGGCACGGCGCGCACCGTCGAGAAGGCCAAGGCCGCCGGCGAGGGACTGAAGACCCCGATCGTCCCGTTGGCCTGCGAGCTCTCGGACCCGGCGAGCGTGCGGGCGTGCGTGGCCGAGGTGAAGCGGCAAGGGCACGTCCTCGACGCCGTGATCTGCAACGCCGGGATCATGGCGCTGCCGAAGCGCGAGACGATCCATGGGCTCGAGCTGCAGTTCTTCACGAACCACATCGGGCACTTCATGCTCGTCACCGGCCTCCTGGACAGCCTCGCGGAGACCGGGCGCGTGGTGATGCTGAGCAGCTCCGCGCACACCATGGCGCCCAAGGTCGGCATCGCCTTCGACGACCTCGACGCGTCCAAGAGCTACAGCGGCTGGACGAACTACGGGCAGTCGAAGATCGCCAACCTGCTCTTCGCGAAGGAGCTGTCGCGCCGCTTCGCCGGCACGAAGAAGACGGCCAACGCGGTGCACCCCGGGGTCATCCGCACGAACCTCGGGCGGCACATGAACCCTGTGATGACGTTCGTCTTCAATGTCTTCGGCGGCATCGCCACGAAGAACGTGCACGAGGGCGCGGCGACGGAGGTGTGGGCCGCGACGAACCCGTCCCTCGCGACGGTGTCCGGCGAGTACATGGCCGACTGCAACCTCGCGAAGTGCCGCGCCGACGCCAACGATCCCGCCATCGCGAAGCGCCTCTGGGAGGTCTCCGAGGGCATCGTCGCGAAGCTCCCGTGAAGGGGGGGGGGACGGTTTCAACATTTCAACATTTCGGTGTGACCGGAATTCCGGTTGGCCGATCGGCTTGATTTGCAGCATTTCGTGAAATCGGAATTCCGGTGTGACCGGAATGGCAACTTGTTGAAACCGTCCCCTCCGTTCGATGCTCGCGCCGTGGAGGACCCCATGCCGACCGAAGCCGACGCCACGCACGACAGCCCCACCGCGCACGCCGAGGCCGTTCCGGCGGCGCCCGACGCTCCTTGCCCGCACTGCGGACGCGGGCCCGAGGACGACGACGCCCACGGGACCGCGCGGCTGCAGCGCTACGTCACCGGCGAGGCCTTTCGCCGTCAGGTGCAGGGAGCCGTCGCGGCCTTCACGCAGATGCAGCGCGACCTGCAGCAGGAGCGCGGCGCCGTGCTCCGGCTCCTCAAGCGGCGCGAGCAGCAGCTCCAGCGCGCGCAGGACGACCTCGCGGCGCTGTGGGGCGCGCTCCAGGGCCTCGCGGGTCCTGGCTTCGGCGACCTCGACGAACTCGCGATGCCCGCGGGCGACGACGACGACGACGGCGAGCGAGGGACCGACGACGGCGCGTCATCGGCGAGCCACGACGCCGCCCCGGTGGTGCTCCGCGAGGAGGACCTCGCGCTGGTGGAGCTGTTCTTCGCGCTGATCCCCGCGGATGGCACCGCGGCGGGCAACATGACGCTGCGTCCCCGCTTCGAGGCCGAGGCGCGCGCGAGGCTCGAGCGCGACGTGGGCGAGGCCGACTACGACCGCTGCCGCGCGGTGCTGCTGGGCCAGGGGCGCATCCGCAAGGGCAAGGGACGCGGCGGGTCGGTGCTTCGGGCCGAGGGGGCGTGACCCCGAACGACGCTCACCGCGCCCGCGCGAAGCGGGCCGTGAGCAGCGAGACGTCGGCGTAGAGCCGGCCGTAGACGTCCGGCGGGAGCACCGCGCCGAGCTGCCCGAGACGCTGCCGCACGAACACCGACGCCATGCCCGCGCGCCCCGGATTCTGGGCGAATTCCATGTGCGCCCGCCATGCCGCCACGCCGCGCCCGCCGTCCTGCCCGCCGCGGGGATCGGAGCCGTCGACCCAGCCGCCCCAGGTGCGGCCGTAGTACGCGATCTGCGTCGAGAGGTCGGCATACAAGCGGGCGTATTCGGGGGGCGGCAGGCACCCGCGCAGCGCGTCCATGCGCGCGCCGACGAACTCCGGCACCTGACCCCGGCCGCCGCCGGCGACGAAGCCGTAGTGCTGGCTCCAGTCGCTCACGCCGCGCCCGGGGTCCGACGGGAACGACGGGTCCTGGCCGTCGGGCCACGCGCACGCGTTGGCGACGGGCATGGGCGTCCCCGTGGGCACCGCCATCGGTAGACCTTGCGCAGGCACGGCCACCGGCGGCGGCGCCACCATCACCGGACCCGGTCCCGCGAAGGGCTGCGCCGGCGCGACCATCACCGCCGTCGGCGGCACGCAGCCGCACACCGACATCCGTCCCTGGATCGTCGTGCGCCACTGCCCGTTCCACGACGCGCCCGCGCCGCGGCACACGTCGGGACAGCGCTGCTGCGCGTGCCCCTGGTTCCAAAGCGGTCCCGCCTCGATGTCGCGCGCCTGCGCCGAGGCCTGCACGGTGCCCAACAGCGCTGCGAGCGCGACGATGCCTTCGACCTTCTTCATGTCCCGAATGCCTCCCGGGTCGAGCCCGCGTCCCGACCGCTGCACCTTGGATCGCACGACGCGCCGCGCTGTCAACCGATTCATCGGGTGCGCCGCAGCACCTCGTCGCGCAGCGTGCCGCGGTCCGTGTCGAGCACGTCGGCGGGACGCAGCGCCGCCACGCCGAAGCGCGAAGCGATGGCATCGAGGGCTCCGTTCAGCTTCGACGCCCGCCGCGCGCCATCGTCGAAGAGGCCGGGCTGCACCGCGGGGTCCTCGAGGAGCACGGCGCTGACGCCGCACAGACGCATCGGCACCAGGCGCCCGCCGCCGGCCTCGACCTCGCGCGCGAGCAGCGCCGCCACGGCCTCGTAGAGCACCTTGCCGTCGTCCGTCGCACGCTCGAAGGTGCAGCGCCGCGTGCGCCGCTCGAAGCGGTGCGTCTTGAGACCCAGCACCACGCCCCGCGCCGCACGACCCGCCCGACGAAGCCTCCGCGCCACGCGCAACGCCTGGGCGTGCAGCTGCGGGAGCAGGTCCTCGGGCCGCGCGAGGTCCTCGCCGAAGGTGTCCTCGGCGCCGACGCTCTTGGCCGCGCGATCAGGGACCACGGGACGCTCGTCGACGCCTCGCGCGAGGTCGTGGAGCCGCGCGCCCAGCGACCCCACCGAGGCGATCAACGCGTCGCGGTCCCGCGCGGCCACGTCGGCGATGGTCACGAGCCCGGCGGCGTGCAGCCTCGCCTCGGTGCGCGCGCCCACACCCCACAGCCGCCCCACGGGCAGCGGCGCCAGGAACGCCACGACACCGTCGTCGGGCACCACCCGCAGCCCGTCGGGCTTCGCGAGGTCCGAGGCGATCTTGGCGGCGAATTTCACCGGCGCCACGCCCGCCGACGCCGGCAGCCGAAGCTCGTCGCGGATCCGCCGTCGCAGCGTCGCCGCGATGACCGCACCGTCGCCGAAGAGCGCCCGCGACCCCGTCACATCGAGGAACGCCTCGTCGAGGGACAGCGGCTCCACGAGGTCCGTCACGGAGCCGAAGATCTCGTGCAGCCCTTCGCTCGCCGTGACGTACGCGTCGAAGCGGGGACGCACCACGACGGCGTTCCGCGGCGCGCGGCGCAGCGCCTCGGTCATCGGCATCGCGCTGCGAATGCCGAAGGGACGCGCCTCGTAGCTCGCCGCGAGCACCACCCCGCGATGGCTCCCGCCGACGAGCACCGGCCGCCCGCGCAGCGCGGGATCGTCGCGCTGCTCCACCGACGCATAGAACGCGTCCATGTCGACGTGGAGGATCGTGCGCACGGCACGACGACGATACCGCCGTCAGCCCAGCACGCGCTTGCGGGCCGCGGCCACGACGTTCGGCGGCGCGCCGACGCCCTTGGCCATCTGCCGCAGCGACTCCGCCGAGCACCCCGCCAGGGCCCGCACGGCCACCTCACTCGGCGTCTTCGGGTTGCGCGCGATGGCGTCGGCGACGGACGACCGCCCCATCCACTCCGAGCGATCGGCCAGCATGCGCAGCAGGTCCGGCGCGGCCTGCGCGTTCTTCGCGATGGCCACCACCTCGTCGAGGGTGATGCGCGGGTTCTTCAGCACGTGCGGATGCAGCGCGCGGTTGCGATCGCGGAGGGCCGCCGCGCGCTCGTCGCGTCCGCCATGTTGAGCGAGGCGCATCTTCTCGGCCGGCGAGAGATCGTCCCACGAGGCGGGCACGTCGGCGGCCACGGACGCGGGGGCCGGCGCGGGGACCGGGGACGTCGCCGCGGCGTCGCCGCCGATGCGCTCGTGCCGTGCGGGCGCGGCGTCGGAGCCGTCCGCAGGCAACGACGGGAGCATCGCGCGCAGGGCGTCGGAGACCTCGTGCCCGATGGCGATGGCGAGACCGTGCCCCGGCGTCGACGCGAGCACTGCGCCTTCGACCTGCACCGCGCGACCATCGGGTGCGACGATCTCGAGCGCGCATCGTGCGCCGTACGCGAGGTCCTCCGGCGGCGCGGCCAGGACGTAGAGACCGCCGCGGCCGATCTGCGTGTCGAGGTCGCGCTTCAGGTCGGACGCACGGGCATAGGTGACGCGGTAGCGCTCCATGGCGGCGTCAGGTCGTGACGCCGGCGCCGGACGCGATGCACTCGTCGAAGAAGTTCACCAGCGTCTCCACGGGCTGGGCACCGGACGCTCCGCGCTCCCGGTCGACGATGAAGGCCGGCACGCCGCGCACGCCGAGAAGCTCCATGGCCTTCATCTCCCCGAAGACCTCGCCGCCGTACGCATCGCTCGCGAGCACCGCATCGACGCGGTCCCCGTCGAGGCCGGCCTCCACCGCGAGGGCGCGCAGCACCGCGGCGTCGCCGGTGTCGCGACCGTCGGTGAAGTGCGCCACGAAGAGCGCCCCGAGGAGCCGCTGCGCCACGCCGGGAGCCCCCTCGGCCTGGGCGCACTGCATCAGCCGATGCCCCGGCAGCGAGTCCGGCATGCGCGCGATGGACTCGAACGCGAAGGTGATCCCGTCGGCGCGGCCCACGTCGGCGACCCGGGCCCAGACCTCGCCGAGCTTCGCCTCGGTCTTGAACTTTCCGAGCAGGTGGGCGCGGTAGTCCTCCCCCGCGGGACCGACGTCCGGCGAGATGCGGTACGGCACGAAGCGCGGCACGACGCGCGCGCGGTCGGCCACGGCCGCGGCGGCGCGCTCGAAGCGGCGCAGACCGATGAAGCACCAGGGGCAAACGAGGTCCGAGACGATCTCCACGGCGAGCGTCGGCAGGGCGTCCGTCATGTCCGGCGATCTACCACGAGCGACCGCCGCTGCGCGGACCTACACTGCCGATCGCTCGCCCGTTGCGGCCAGAAGAGAGTAGAGGACCCCCATGCAGCGTCCCGTGCACGCCCCGCGCGCCCTCGTCTCCGCCGTCGCCCTCGCCGCGAGCCTCGTCTTCGGCTGCGGCGCCTCCGTCGAATCGCCCGCGACGGACGCGGCACCGGGCGACGCGACGACGTCCGACGCCCCGGCCGGCTGCCGCCTCTCGGACGGATCGTTCTGCGCGCTCGGCGCGAGCTGCCCGTCCCCGGACGGCTGCAACACCTGCTCGTGCCAGCCCGACGGCCAGGTGCTGTGCACCCTGCGTGCGTGCGCCACCGACGCGGGCCCCAGCGTCGACGTCACCCCCCTTCCCGACACCGGCGCGCGCCCCGATGCCGGCGCACCGCGCGACGTGGGCGCCCCGTCGGACCTTGGCGTCGTCGATGCCGGCGTGATGGACGGCGGGTACGGCGAGGCGGGCGTCGTCGAGGCCAGCGTGCCCGGCGACGCGAACCCCGCGACGGACGCCGGAACGCCCTCGTCGGACATCGGCTACTCGGCCGTGTGCAACGTGTCCGGCGGCCCGACCTTCCCCGCGCTGGGCCGCACGTGCGCGGCGTCGACGGACTGCGCCACCTTCGTGCACCAGACCGACTGCTGCGGAAACTCCCGCGCCTTCGGCGTCAGCGTCCTCGCCCTCGGCGCCCTGCAGGCTCTCGAGGACACGTGCCGACCGCTGTACCCGCGCTGCGGTTGCCCGTCCCGCGCGCCGGTGCTCGACGACGGAAGCTCCGGCAGCTTCGGCGGTCCGTACCCCGTCGACTGCGTCTCCGGACAGTGCCGCACGCACGGGCCCTGACGTTCAGCCGGCTGAACGTACGGCGGTCGCCACGACGTCGACGCCGCCGCGCTCGTCGCGAAGCACCACCCACACCCGCGCCGACGTCACACCCGCGTCGAGGTGCAGCACGTTCGCCGACGCCGTGCCGCTGACGTCGGGCACGGTGCGGTCCCGCGCGAACGATCCGCCGTCGGTGTACCAGGTGAGCTCGAGGGCCTCGGTGCGCTCCACCAGGGCCCGCGTCGCCGGGTCCACGCGCACGTAGCGCTCCGCCGAGGCCGCGTCCCAGAGCGCGAGCACCGGCACGTCGCGGAGGGCGCCCAGGTCCACGGGGGTCGTTGCATCGCGCGGAAGGCCCCGCGGCGCGCCGTCGACGACGGCGAAGACCCCGGTGAGCGCGGGGTTCGCGTCGTTCACGTACCGCGTCGCCCACGCCGCCGCCGTCGCGCCAGGAACATCAGGCGGAAGGCAGCGCACGCGGTACCGCGCGAACATCGTCTCCGTGGCGTTGCCCGCCGCGAGGTCGAGGCGCACAGGAAGCTGCCACCCGCCGGTCACGTCGGGATCCGGTGCGCGCGTGCGGGCCTCGCCGTTGTTCGCCGCCGGCGTCTGCGGACCGATGCGCGCGCAGGCATCCGCAGGGATCGTCACCGTCACCTGCGTCGCCGTGGTCGCCCCGCCAAGAGGCGCGAGCGCCCCCGCGTCGTCGTCCCCGAGACACGCCGACGCGATGCTCCCGGACTCCGATGGCGAGCGCGCGGCGAGGCATGCACGCCAGCGCACCGTCGGTGTCACCGGGGTCCCCGCGGGCTGCACCACCGTC
Source organism: uncultured delta proteobacterium (assembly GCA_903845045.1). Lineage (GTDB taxonomy): Bacteria > Myxococcota_A > Polyangia > Polyangiales > SCUS01. The sequence goes on from CAIMWA010000523.1 coordinate 43,021, forward strand.
GCCGTCAGCGTCACCGTGGCCCCCGGACGCGCCTCCGCAGGATCGCCGCGCACCGCCACCACGCGCGGAGCCACCACCCTCGACGCGTGCACCGTCAGGTCCGGCGCGCACGCCACGAGGAACATCGAAGAAAGGCTCAGCGCGCGCATGTCACCACTCCCCTCGCACGCCGAGGTCCGCGAGGATCGGCAGGCCCGTGATCGTTCCCTGCCGCGCGTACGTCGGATCCCAGAGCACCTCCTCGGCGATGGGACGATTCAGCAGGTTCAGCACGTCGAGGAACACGACGAGCTCGCCGCGGCCCACGCGAAAGCGCTTGTCGATGCGCAGGTCGGCGCTTGCGATGAGCGGCAGCCGCGCGCTGTTCGTGGCACCGAAGACGGGCTGGTAGTCCGCCGTGAGCGCGTCGAAGGTGCGGCCCACCACCGGCGTGCGCGGCAGCCCGGTGAGCAGCCGAAAGCGCGCGCCGACGCTGAACCCGAGAGGGAGCCGCACGCTGCCGACGGCGGTCAGCAGGTGCGTCTGGTCGTAGTCCGAGAGGCGCTCCGCGGCGCCGTCGCGGTCGATGACGGCGCTGCGCTGGAGCGTGTACGAGATCCATCCCGTGAAGCCGTGCGTGGGCGCGCAGCGCACCGTGAGCTGACCTCCGTACGCGAGCGACTCTCCCGTCGGAGCCAGCGCGTTGCCGACGGTGGGGGCGCCCGCGACGCGCTCCGCGAGGTCCGTCACGCGGCGCACGAAGCCCAGGGCCTCGACGGTGACGAAGCGGCCCAGCGAGAACGTCGCGCCGCCCAACGCCTGCAGCGAACGCGCGCCCGGGAGCGTCGGCGCGCCGAACACCGCGGAGAGATCCGAGGGGCGCGGCGCGGCGTGGTAGATGCCGCCGGCGGCCTTCAGCGCGAGCCACGGCGTCACCTGCGCGAGCACCAGCAGCCGCGGATCGACGGCGGCCTCGAGGCGCGCGGAACCGTACGTGGGGGCGTCGCCGACGGCGGGGTAGCGACGCGACACGTCGGTCAGCGCCGTCTCCAGACGCACGCCCGGGACGATGCGAAGCCGGTCCCGGAAGAACGTCATCGGCGCCTCGACGAAGGGCGCGGCCTGCACCTGGCGCACGCTCCACGAGTCCGAGGCGTCGTCGCCGGCGGGGGCTTGGCCGAAGACGAAGACGTCGCCCTCGCGCGCAGGACGCAGCAACGACCCGCGGCGCGCCAGGGCCGAAGACGCGAACTCCGCGTCGAGGCCCACCGACAGACGCACCCACGGCGCGAGCGAGCGCTGCCACACGGCGCGCAGCCCTCCGCGCAGATCCGTCTCCGCGAAGGACGAAGGGTACGGACCGACCTGCTCGGTGCGCGACGCATCGTCGACGCCGAGCCACACGCCCACCGCGAGCCGCGCGCCGTCGTCGAGCTGCCGCGTGTACCGCGCGCTCAGCCGATGAAACTCGCTCGCGCGGAGGAGCGATCGCGCGCGCACCGGGTCGTCGCTGGCGAAGCGGTTCTCGCCGCGGTCGCGGCTGCCGAAGGCGAAGAAGGTCCAGCGCGAGGTCTCCGAGGAGCGCACCTCGGCCCGCGCCTGGTAGTCGCCGTACTGCGGGATCGACAGGTACTGCAGCGTGTCCGGCGAGGCGACGAGCGGCGCGAGGCGGTCGATGAGCCCCCAACGCAGGCCCGCGCCCAGCGTCACGCGATCGCTCACCTGCCACGACGCCGCCGCGCTCGCGTCGAGCAGGTCCAGCGACGCGACGCCGTGAAAGCCCTCGCGCATCGGCGCCGTGCCGATCTCCACGAGGCCCGCGAGCGCGCGCCCCTGCTCGGCGCCATAGGCCCCCGGCGAGAGCTCGATGCTCCCCGCGAAGAAGCCGTTGAGCACCGACCGCAGCCCGCTCCCGTGAAAGAGCTGCGGGATCGGAACGCCGTCGACGGTGATGCGCGACTGCTCCGGCGCCGCGCCCCAGACGATGAGCTCGCCGGAGCCGAAGCTCCCGCGGCCGACGCCCGGCAGGCTCTCCACCACGCGCACCGCATCGCCCTGCGTTCCCGGGAGATCGCGCGCCACCGAGGCGTCGGTGCGGGTCGCCGCGGCGGACTGTCGTCGGCGTCGCACGCGCACCACGGTCTCGCCGGCGTCGGCGGGCTCGGGCTCCGGTGCCACCGCGGCGGGCGGGGCCTGCACGGCATGGAGCTGCGACCACGCGGCGACGATCACGACGTCACTCCGCCACCGAGAAATCGAGCACGCGCCGGCCGTCCTCCGCAGGACCTCCGCCGGGCGCGTCGACGTCGCGCGCGAAGGACTGGCCCCGCGCCTCGGAGACCACCGCGCCCCCGCGAACGACGCGCACGCGCCACGCCGTGCCGGCCTCGCCGCACGCCGCGAAGAGGTGCACGCGCACCGTGTACGCACCCGCTGCAGGTACGGGAAAGGTCGCCGCCTCGCGGTTGCGGCCGTCGATGACGCAGCCCGCGTTGGAGTTGAGGTCCACGCGCGGACCGCCCGTCGCGACGCGTGTCCACGTGCCCGCGGCGGTGCGGATGCCCCGCGAGCCCAGCGTCGTGCCGTCGGGCAGCGCGACGAGCAGGTCGAGGTCCATGGGGCGGTCCCAGTCGAGCACCACGGCGAGCGGCGCGTCGGGCAGCTCCGAGAGCACCGTCAGCGGCAGACCCCTCCGCGGACCGATGCGCCCCGCGGCATCGACGGCGGCGAAGAGCACCGTGCGCGGCCCCGGCGCGAGGTCGCTGGCGAGGTCCGCCACGGCGTGAAAGGTGAGGTTCGGCGGAAGGTCCACGTCCCGAGCGTCGACGGGCACGAGCCAGTAGCCGCGGTCGGCTTCGAGGCCCACGGCCACCGTCGTCGCGTTGAAGGAAACGCTGCCGTTGAAGGTCTTTCCGAGCTGTCCTCCGCGCACCTGCAGGTTCGCCGTCTGCACCACGGCGACCACCGGCGGAGCGAGCGGTGCACCGCCGTCGGGGTCCGGTGCCACGCTCGCATCGGCGTCGGGGCCCGCGGGAAACGGCGCCTCGACGAAGCGCCCGCCGCGCACCTGGAGCTGCGCGACGAGGCCCGTGCCCATTGGCAGCTGCTCGCCGCACCCCGCCACGAGAACGGCGAGCGCGAAGAAGGTCCGCGCGCTCACGGCGACACCTGCACGCGCAGCGTGAAGCGGTCGTTGGCGAGGTCCGTCGGCAGGCCGTCGGTGCCGAGCGCGAGGTGGTCCTGGATGAAGTCGTACTGCGCGACGATGCGGCACCCGGTGCCGGGCACCTGAAAGCCCGCGAGCACGCTCTCGGTGGTCACGCTTCGCGGCGCGAGCACCACGACGCCGGCCTGCGTGGCCGTGCTGTCGACGTTCGGGTCGTAGTGGTCGAAGCGCACGCCGAGCAGCACGCGATCGAAGAGCCGCACGGTGCCGCCCGCGACGACGCCGAGCCCGCGCAGGTCGTGGCCGAGCCCCACCGGATCCGACGGAAAGAGCCCGCGATCCATGTTCTGTCCGAACATCACCTCGGCGTAGGCGTCGACGGCCACGCGCGCTCCGAGACGAAGCTCCACCGCGGCGTCGGCGCCCACGGCGAAGCGCACGAAGGACTGCGAGCGCACCGCGGCGCGCCCCTGCAAGAGCACGAGGCTGTCTGGCGTGAGCACGCCGTTCTCGGCCACGTCACGCACGCCGAGGGCGTCCACACCCTGCGGCGTTCCGGCGTGAAAGCCCGCGCCGCCGAGCGCCGAGACGCCCGCGGTGACGTGCGCGGTGCGTGCCCGCACGTCGACGCCGAGGCGGCCGACGACGTCGCGCGGAGCGAGCGGCGCCGTGGCCCCGTAGCGCACCTCGTCGACGGGGTGTCCGTTCACCACCGCGACGGCGTAGCGGAACCACCCGAGGGCTCCCTGCACCCGCGCGCCGAGGTCGCTCTCGCCGGGAAAGAACGCCTGCGCGACGGTGCTGTTCTCCATGAACACGCGCTCCCGCGCGCTGCGCAGCGTCTCGAAGCCGAAGGGCGTGCGGAACATCCCCACGGTGACCATCGCCGCGCTGAGACCGCGGTCGTTCGGAGGCAGCCGCAGCGACGCCTCGGCCTGGCGCACGCCGAAGGCCACGCCGTGCACGGTGTTCACGTCGGCCTCGAAGACCATCTGCGCCCAGCGGTGCTCGAGGCCCAGCACCACGCGTCCGCGGCGCAGCACGAAGCGGTCCTGATTGAGGAGTCGCAGACCGTCCGAGGAGAGCTCCTCCTCGGAGTCGGCGTGGTGCTCGTACTGCGCTTGGATGTACGGCAGCAGCCGCACGGTGAACGGCCCCACGGGGAACGCGAAGCCCCCGCCGGCCTCCGGCGGCAGCACCCGCGCCGATGGGGGAGACGTGGGTGCTGCCGTGGACGGAGACGACGACTGCGCGAGCGCGGGAGCCGCCGCCACGAAGAGCGCGGCCGCGACGAGAACGGGCGAGGGCTTCACGGGTGCGTCACATCGGGAGAGGCTGCACGCCGCCATCGGGCAGCAGCCGTGATCCGCGCGCCGCACGCGCAGGAAAGGCCACCGCGCCGCCGCAGCGGTTGAGGAATTCGCGCATCTGCACCGGCGTGCCGGCGAAGCAGCCGTCGACCCAGGTGCCCGGCGCGTCCGTCGCGGCGTCGGTGCCTGCGTCGGTGGCGGCCGGTGCATCGACGACGCTTCCCGCGTCGCTCGTCGCGCCGGTGTCCGTCGCGGTCGCGGTGTCCGTCGCGGTGCCCGTGTCCGTCGTCGTCGCGACGTCCGTGCTGCTGCCGGTGTCCGGACGTGGAACATCGATGACGATGCTGCCGGCGTCCGTCGTGGTGCTGCTGCCGCTGTCACATCCCGCAGCGCCGAGCGCAG
>CAIMWA010000524.1 GCA_903845045.1 uncultured delta proteobacterium
ACCACGCGCTCGCCTACCTCGGCGTCGCGCCCGCGCCGGCGCCCGGCGAGGAGCAGGGCACCGCCGGCGCCGACCGCTTCGTCCCCGCCCTCGACGCGTTCACCGCCGCCGTCGAGGACAACTTCGACGCCCTCGTGGCCCTCGCCCGCGGGCACCGCGCTGCCACCCTCGACGCCGCCCAGGTGCTCGACCGCGTGCTCTGGATGGACAGCTACGGCCGGCGCTTCTTCGTCGCGACCCCGTAGCGCCGTTGCTGCGCGGCGCCCACCCGTGGTGGTGTCCGCGCCGTGGAAGCCCCCGACGAGCCGCGCACCGGCGACGCCTTTCCCATCGACCTGTCGCCGCTCAGCGACCCCGAGGCCATCGCCGACCGCGACCGCGCGTGGCTCGCCAAGGTCTACTCCCGCGGCGAGGCGCAGCTCACCGTCCGCGCGGCCGTGACGGGCATGATCCTGGGCGGCGTGCTCGGCGCGTCGAACCTCTACATCGGCCTCAAGATCGGCTGGAACTTCGGCATGTCCATCACCGCGAGCGTGCTGGCGTTCGCGATCTTCGCTTCGCTCCGCAAGCTGTTCCCACGCATGGCCGAGTTCACCATGCTGGAGAACAACACCTCGCAGACCGCGGCGTCGGCGGCGGCGTACATGTCCTCGGCGGGCCTCGTGAGCTCCATCCCCGCGCTCACCATGCTGCGGCGCGAGCACGTCATCGACATCCCCGAGCTCACGGGTCTGCAGCTCACCGCGTGGCTCCTCGCCATCTCCGTGCTCGGCGTCGTCGCGGCCATCCCCCTCAAGCGCAGCCTCATCAACGCCGAGCAGCTGCGCTTCCCGTCGGGCATCGTCTGCGCCGAGACCATCCGCACCATGCACGCCGCCGGGCGCGAATCGCTCGCCCAGGCGCGCTCCCTCGTCGCGGCCGGACTCCTGGCCGCGGTGCTCAAGTTCATCTTCGACTGCAAGCTCTGGATCTTCCGCAACCTCCCGGAGTCCGTCGGGCTGCCCTTCACGCTGCGGCGCCAGCCCGCGGAGGCGTGGTCCTTCGCGCTCAACACGTCGCTGCTGCTCTACGCCGCGGGCGCCATCGTGGGCATGAAGGTCGCGCTGAGCCTCGCCGTCGGCGGCGCCCTCAACTACGGCTTCGTCGGACCGTGGCTCCTCGACCACGACGTGCTCCGCATCGCCGACCCCGCCATCGCCGCCGACCCCGCGGCCTACCGCGCCTTCGTCCACGCCGCCGAGCTGGACCACGCCATCCCCGTGCGCTCCGCCGCCGCCCTGCACGCCGTGCTGCGCTCGAAATGGAGCGTCTGGCCCGGCACCTCGGTGATGGTGAGCGCGAGCCTCGTGGCCTTCGCGTTCCGCTGGCGCACCGTCGCGCGGGCCTTCTCGGGGCTCGGACGCATCTTCTCCTTCGGCGTGAAATCCGCCGCCAACGAAGATCCTTTGGCCGAGGTCGAGGTGCCGTCGCGGTGGTTCGCCGTGGGGCTGCTGCTCTGCGCGACGGCGTCCATCGCGATGATGCGCGCGTGGTTCGGCGTGGGCATCCTCCAGGGCATCGCGGCCGTGGCGCTGGCCTTCGTGCTCAGCGTCGTGGCCGCGCGTGCCACCGGCGAGACCGACGTCACCCCCATCGGCGCCATGGGCAAGATCGCGCAGCTCCTCTTCGGCGTGCTCGTGCCCGGCAACGCCGCCGCGAACCTCATGACCGCCACGGTGACCGCCGGCGCCGCGAGCCACTCCGCCGACCTGCTCACCGAGGTGAAGACCGGCTACCTGCTCGGAGGCGCGCCGCGCAAGCAGTTCGTCGCGCAGATCCTCGGCGTCGTGGCCGGAGCGTTCGTGTGCGTGCCGGCGTACTTCGTCATCGCGCGCCCCGAGAAGCTCGGCGCCGAGCTCGCTGCCCCGGCCGCCGTCGCCTGGGCCTCCGTCGCCAAGCTCCTCAAAGATGGACCGGGCAACCTCCCGCGCTTCGCCGTCGTCGGCATCGGCGTCGGCGCGGCCATCGGCGCGGTGCTCGCGGTCGCCGAGGAGTTCCTGCCGAAGGAGGTCAAGCGCTGGCTCCCGAGCGCCACGGGCCTCGGCATCGCCATGGTCATCGACTTCAACGACAGCCTCGCGATGCTCGTCGGCGCCGTCGCCGCGTGGCTCTTTCATCGCAGCCGCGAGGAGGCCGCCGCGCGCTACGTCGTGCCGGTGTCGTCGGGCATGATCGCCGGCGAGGGGCTCATGGGCATCGTGGTGATCGTGCTTCGCAACGTTCTCCACGTGCTGCCGGGGTGAGGTGGTAGGCTGATGGTCCGATGACGCAGAAAGGCAAGCAGACCCTCATGGTCGACCCGTCGATGCCCGCTTCGCCGCTCGGCCAACGGCACGGCATCGACCCCTTCGCGCTCTTCTGCGCGTACCACCTCGGCATCACCGCCGACGACGGGTACGCGTTCCAGAACATCCACCAGGTCGCGAAGCGCTTCGGGGTGTCGAGCGCCGTCATCAAGCAGTGCCTGCAGGACTACTGCATGGACACGGACCGCCTCGTGCAGAGCGATTTCGACCTGCCGAGCGCGCAGATCGACGTGATGAGCGTGCCGCCGGGCGTCTCGCGCACGGAGGTCGCCCGCACGCACTGGGAGGCCTTCCGCAACGCCCGCATGCGCCCCCGCGACTGGCAGCGCGAGATCCGCGACGACGCGCGGGAGAACGAGCGCGTCTTCGGCGCGACGACGACGGGGCGGGGCGGGCGGCGGTGACGTCGGCGGAGACGCTGCGCATCCCGGTGCAGAGCGACCCGCCGACGCTGCACCGGTCCGTGCTCGGGCTCAGCGGCGTGGCCTCGCTGGCCTTCGCGGCGTTGTTCGCGCAGAGCCACCTGTCGGCCTTTCTCGGGGTCATCCCGGGCATGATGGTGGGCGTCTTCGGCGGAGCGGCGCTGGCCGCGCGCGGTCGTCGGCGCGGAGGCACGGTGTCGCTGCTGGCCACGCCGGGTCGCCTCGATGTCAGCGACCCGCAGCGTCGCGTGGAGGTCCTGGACCTCACCAGCCCGTACGGCGCGCTGCTGCTCACGGGCTCCGGGCGGCGCGTGCTGGTGCTGTCGCAGCGGCACGAGCCCGTGGTGCTGCTCGAAGAGGGAGCGACGCCGGCGGAGCTCGCCGCGCCCTGGAAATCCCGCGCGCTGGCCGTGGACCTCGGCGCCGTGGCCCTGTCGTCGGCGACGACGCACGCCTTCGCGCTGCTGCCCGGCGAGAGCCTCGACGCGCTGCTCGCGCACCTCGTGGCGACGCTCGAGCCCGACGCGCCGTGGATGGTGCAGTCGACCCCGGGAGGCCTGCTGACGCTCGGCCCCGGCGAGCTCGTGTACGCAGATCGTCCGCCGCTGAAGGGCGACGTGCAGACGCTCGCGTACGGGGTGAAGGTGCAGGGCGGGCAGGTGGCGGGGCTGGGCCTCGCGTCCGCCGAGGGCGAGGGCGGCATGCTGCTGCTCGCCACCGAAGAGGCCACCATCGAGCGCGTCGCCGTGCCCACGGACAACCCCGTCGACGCATTCATCGCGACGGCCGCGTACGAGGTGCTGCGGGCCGTGTACGGGCAGCGCCGCGCCGCGACCTGAGCCTGGAACCTGCGGGCCCTCGGGTCCGCCGTGCTAGCGTCGCCGGCGATGGCACCGATGCTGGCGTTCGGCCGCCCGAACATCTCTTCCCCGTCGAAGCGTCGGATCCTCGTGGTCTTCGACGGAGGCAACGCGCCGGGGTACTCGTCCGTCGCCGTCGCGCTCACCGAGGAGGGGACGCGCCGTGACTACGAGGTGTGGGCCGCGTCCGAGGGCTTCCGCTCGCTGACCCGCGACGCCACGTCGGAGCCCGCCTTCGAGCGCCTCATCCTCGGCCGCAAGGAGCGCTATGCGCTGCTCGCCCAGGGCATTCCCGCGCGCTCCATGGGGCGCCGCGTGCTCGACGCCGGGAGCGACTTTCGCAGCGAGCGCTACCTCGGGTTCCTCGACCCCGATCGCCGCCGCGAGGCCGCCGCGACCATCGCCGCGCTGGGCTTCACGCACCTCGTGTGCGTCGGCGGCAACGGCACCTTCGAGGGCGAGAAGGCCCTCCTCGCGGACCTCCCGACGAAGATCCCCGCGGGCTTCGTGAACGTGTCCATCGACGACGACCTCGGCGGCGACCGCGCCATCGGGTTCCTCTCCGGCGTCGAGGCGGGCGCGACGGTGGTGCGCGGGCTCCTCGAGGACGCGTACACGCACAAGCGCATCTACATCGTCGAGACCATGGGCAACCGCAGCGGGCGCCACGCCCTGCACTGCGCCGTGGCCGCGCGCGCGCACCTCGTCGTGCTCCCGTTCTTCGAGCTCCCGCCGCCGGTGCTGCAAGAGATCGCCGAGAAGCTCGCGCAGGTCGACTACGCCGTGGTCGTCGTCGCCGAGGGCTGGGAGTCGGACCGCCGCCGCAGCGAGCCCGGGCTCTCCGCGAGCGCGCTGCTGCTTCGCCGGCTCGCCGAGGTGGGCCTCGTCGACTCGCCGCGCAAGCGCGTCATCGCGGAGCCGTTCAGCCGCTACCTTCGCGGCGTGCGCCCGGCGTTCCTCGAGGTGTCGGCGGCGTACCTCAAGGCGTCGCTGCTCTTCGACGCCTTCGACGCGGGGCAGACCGAGGTGATGCCGTACGTGCTCGGCGCCAACGACGCCGGCGTGCGCACCTTCGGCTCGGTCACGCGCGACGACCGCGTCGAGGCCGCGTACCTCCCGCTCCTCGATCGCCTGGGATTGCCGCTGTTCCGCGCGCTCGTGCGCGAGCGCTTCGCGGCGACCGCCCCCACGACCTGAATCGGTCCGTGGCGGCCGTCGCGCATCGGCGCGGCGTGCTGGGTACGTGGAGAGCGGGGGAGGTTCCGCGCGCCCGCGCGCCCGACCCGAAGGCCCGGCGCGCAGGGGCGGAGGGGTGCGTCAGGGGCGCGAGACGGAGACGGTGTACGCGCCGGCCGACGTCGCGAGGTAGCCGTCGACGTAGAGCGTGTGCAGGCCCGCGCCGGCGGGGATCGTCGTCGTCACCGACGACTGCACGCCGCAGGTGCCGCCGCCGTCGTCGTTGCAGACGCCCACGCCCGGCGTGGTGCGGCCCGCGCTGCGCTGCTCGAGCTCGGTGTCCCAGGACGCGCGGCCGCAGGTCGAGGCGGTGAAGGTGCCGCCCGTCGAGGCGCTGCAGGTGTACCAGTAGTACGTGTTCTCCGCGCCCGCCGACGTGCACGACGCCGCGGTGACGCGACCCGTGCCGGCGGTGGTCCCGGCCGGCGTCGAGGCGCCCGCGCCGAGGTACGCCGCCGCGCCGTTGCCGAGCGGCAGGTGCTGGAAGCGAAGGTTCGCGACGCCCTGGCTGCAGCCCGAGAGCACCAGCCGGTAGCTGCCCGCCGGGAGGCTCACGAGGATCTGCGACTGCAGGCCCGTGTTGCATCCGCCGAGGCCGCCGTCGTCGTCGCACGCGAGGCCGCCCGTCGGCAGGCCCGTGGCGGTGACGTTCACGCCTGCGCTGGTCTGCACGAACAGCGAGGTGTCGAAGGGCGAGCCGAGGGTGTCGGCGTAGACGATCTCCGGCGCCGTGAGCGTGAACGCGTAGAACACGTCGTGGCCGCCGGTGCAGCCGCAGGTGCCCGTGGCGTTGTTCACGGCGTAGGTCGTGTCGACGGTGAACGTCGACGACGGCACCGCCATGTTGATCGTCACGGCGCCCGTCGGGACGTCGTTCGCCGGGCCGCTGCCGCAGTTGCCCGCGAAGCAGTGCGTTCCGCCGATGCAGCGGCGGTCGCAGCCGCCGCAGTTGTTGTTGTCCGACGTCGTGTCGACGCAGGCCGCGCCGCAGCGCGCGCCCGACGCGCAGGACGCCGCGAGGACGTAGCGCATGGTGTAGGTGCCGCCGACGTTGAAGCCGTCCATGACGACGGCGTTGAGGCCGGCCTGGAGCGCCGTGGTCGCGGGGATCGCCGCGGTCATCGACGAGCCCGTGCCGCACGCGTAGGCCGCGCCGACGTCGTCGTTGCAGACCGAGGCCGCGCGCAGCGCGCTGTACTCCGCGATCTCCGTGTCATACGCCGCGGTGCGCGTGCCGTCGGTGGCCGAGCACGTCGAGGCGTAGAAGTTCTGCGCCGCCGTGCCCGGGCACGTGATCCACCAGTAGCTGTTGTCGGGACCGCTCGAGGAGCACGTCGAGGAGACGGTGCCCGTACCCGACGTCGTGCCCATGGCCGTCGTCTCCGTGGCGCCCGGGGTGATCCGCGCCGACGGACCGTTGCCGGCCGGCACGTGCTGGAAGTGGATCATCGACGCGCCCGCGCTGCAGCCCGAGAGCACGAGGAAGTAGGTGCCCGCGGCGAGGCGCGCGGCGATCTGCGACTGGTACGCGCTCGCGCCCGCCGTCGCCGGGATGCCGGCGCAGAAGCCCGCGGCGGCGTTGTCGTCGTTGCAGGTGACGTTCGGCGCCGCGAGGGTGAGGTTCGCGCCCGCCATGTCCTGGAAGAACAGCGAGGTGTCCGCCGTCGAGCCGAGCGTGTCGGCGTAGACGACCTCGGGCTGCGCGAGCACGAAGCGGTAGAACACGTCGCCGCCGCTGGTGCAGCCGCACGCGCCGGTGGTGTTGTTCGTCGCGGCCACCGTCGTGGCGGCGATGGTCACCGACGGCATCGTCAGGTCGATCGCCGTGGCGTTGGCGCGCAGGTCGTTCGCCGGCGGCGGCGCGTTGCAGGCGCCGGCCGCGCAGGCCATGCCGCCGGTGCAGGCGTGGCCGCAGGTGCCGCAGTTCGCCGCGTTGGTCTGCGTGTCGACGCAGGCGCCGCTGCACGTCGTCTGGCCCGTCGGGCAGGCGCAGGTGCCGCCGGCGCAGGTCTGCGACGCCGCGCACGCGTGGCCGCAGGTGCCGCAGTTGGCGCGGTCCGTCTGCGTGTTCGCGCAGGCGGTGCCGCAGAGCATCTGGCCCGTGGCGCAGGCGCAGGCGCCGGCGGCGCAGGTCTGGCCCGTCGGGCAGGCGTGGCCGCAGGCGCCGCAGTTGGCGTTGTCGGTCTGGCCGTTCACGCAGGCGCCGCTGCAGAGGATCTGGCCCGTGGCGGTGGCGCAGGCGCCGGCGGCGCAGGTCTGGCCCGTCGGGCAGGCGTGGCCGCAGGCGCCGCAGTTGGCGCCGTCGGTCTGCGTGTTGACGCAGGCGGTGCCGCAGAGCATCTGGCCCGTCGCGCAGCCGCAGACGCCGGCGGTGCAGCTGAGCCCGGTGCCGCAGGCGTTGCCGCAGGAGCCGCAGTTCGCGCCGCTGGTCTGCGTGTCGACGCAGGTCGCGGTGGCGCCCGTCGGCGTGCAGTCGGTCTGGCCCGTCGGGCACGTGTGGCCGGCGACGCACGCGCTCGCCGTGCACGTCTGGCCGGTGGCGCAGGCGTGACCGCAGGAGCCGCAGTTCATCGCGTCGGTGGCGAGGTCGGCGCAGGCCGAGCCGCACATCATCTGGCCCGTCGGACACGTCACCGAGCCCGTGCACGCGCCCGCCGCGCAGGTCTGGCCCATGGCGCAGGCGTGGCCGCAGGAGCCGCAGTTCATGGTGTCCGTCTGCGTGTTGGCGCAGGCGCCGCCGCACAGCATCTGGCCCGTCGGGCACATCGCCGCGCCGCAGGTCCCGCCGGTGCAGGTCTGGCCGGTGGTGCACGCGTGGCCGCAGGCGCCGCAGTTCGCGACGTCGGTCATGGTGTTCGTGCAGGTGCCGCTGCAGGCCGTCTGGCCCGTCGGGCACGTCGTCGTCGCCATGCACGCGCCGCTCACGCAGCTCTGCCCGGCGCTGCACGCCGTGCCGCAGGCGCCGCAGTTCGTGGCGTCGGTGCTGGTGTCCGTGCACGTGCCCGCGCAGCGCGTCTGGCCCGTGGTGGTGCAGGGCATCGGCGTCTGGCAGCTCCCGCCGGTACAGCTCTCACCGGTGGCGCAGGCGTTGCCGCAGGACCCGCAGTTCGATGCGCTGTTCTGCGTGTTCACGCAGTCGGTGCCGCACCGGGTCAGGCCCGTGCCGCAGCTCCCGGCGTCGGGGGTCTGCACGTCCGTCGTCACCGGGGTGTCCGTCGTCACCTGGATGTCCGTGGTGTCGGGCACGTCGGTGACCACCACGGTGGTGGTGCCGTTGTCGCCGCAGGCCGCGACGCCGAGCATCACCGCTGCGATCCAACCGTATCTCGCTGTCTTCATGGTCTCTCCTCCGAAGGGCCGTCGGCCCCCTCCCGGGGGTCCCGACCGCGGCCTCCCTACCTCAATCCCCCGCGGACCGAAAGTCCCACCCCCGCGGGGCCTGTCCGGGCACTGCTCGCCCCGGCGCGTCCGCGAAAATCGTGCTTGCGTGGCACGGGCCGTGAAACTAAGGTTCATCCAGTGAACCGGGATTCATCGTCCCCGGCCCGGATGAAGGACCGCTTCCGCGAAGCGACGGCCCGGGCGATCCTCGACGCAGCGGAGAAGACGCTGGCCGAAGAGGGCCTGCAGGCGGCGCGCATGGAGGCCATCGCGGCGCACGCCGGGGTCGCCGTCGGCACCGTGTACAACTACTTCGCCGACCGCGCATCGCTGCTGGCGGCGCTGCTGGCCGCGCGGCGCGAGGGGCTCGTGGCGGCCCTCGACGGGGCCTTGGCGTCCGCCGAGGCCGAGGCCTTCGCGGCGCAGCTCGAGACGTTCCTGCGGGCGTTCCTCGCGCACGTCGAGGCGCATCGGGCGTTCTTCGCGATGCTCGTCGAGGGCGACCCCGGCAAGGCCCACGGCCACGCGACCGGGGCCCTCGACGCCGTCTACGGACGCTTCGAGGTCCTCGTCGGCCGCGGCGTGGCGAGCGGCGCGCTCCGGCCGGCGCACGCGGAGCTCTACCCGGCGCTGCTCATCGGCATGTGCCGCGGGCTGACGCTGCGCGAGTTCCGCGTGCGGCGCGGCGCGGGCCTGGCTTCCAAGGCCCCGGCGCTGACGCAGGTGTTCCTCGACGGAGCAGGAGCGACGAAGTGAACGCGACGGCGACGAACGCACCCGCGCTGATGGCGCCCCCGATGCCCACCAAGGCACCGCCGAACAAGTGGCTCATCACCGTCTCGGTGACCTTCGGCACGCTCATGGGAGCCATCGACACGTCCATCGTGAACGTGGCGCTGCCCACGGTGCGCGGCGAGCTCGGCGCGACGCTCCAGGAGATCACCTGGATCGGCACCGGCTACATCGTCGCGCAGGTCGTCGTGATGCCGTTCACGGCGTTCCTCGGCCGGCTCTTCGGCCAGAAGAACGTGTACATGTTCTGCCTCGCGCTCTTCGTACTGGGGTCCATCCTCTGCGGCGTCGCGCGCTCGCTGCCCGTGCTCGTGGTGTTCCGCGCCATCCAGGGCCTCGGCGCCGGGGCGCTGCAGCCGACGGAGCAGGCGATCCTGCGGCAGACGTTCCCGCCGAAGGAGCAGGCCATGGCCATGGCCCTCTTCGGCATGGCCGTGATGCTCGGCCCCGCCATCGGCCCCACGCTCGGCGGCTACATCGTGGACCACTACCACTGGGCGTGGATCTTCTACATCAACGTCCCCGTGGGGCTGCTCGGGCTCTTCATGGTGTGGAACTTCGTCCCCGAGCCCGAGGACATCCGCGCCGCGAACCGCGCCATGGCCGAAGTGCAGCGCAAGAACATGGACTGGGCTGGCATCGTGCTGCTCACCGTGGGCCTCGCGGCGCTGCAGTATTTCCTCGAAGAGGGCCAGAGCAAGGACTGGTTCCAGGACGACGTCATCGTGGTCACGGGCTTCGTCGCGGCCATCTCGCTGGCGGGCTTCGTGGTGCGCGAGCTCACGACGCCAGTGCCCGTGGTGAACCTCTCGCTCTTCCGCGACCCGGTGTTCCTGTCGGGCACGGTCATCGGCTCGATCATGTTCGCGATGCTCATGGGCGGCATGTTCCTGCTGCCCGTGTTCATGCAGGAGGTGCTCGGCTACACGGCCACGCAGTCGGGGCTCGCGATGATGCCGCGCACGCTGGTGATGATGGTCGCGACGCCCTTCGTGGCGCGCTTCTACAACCGCGTCGATCCGCGCATCACCATCGCCATCGGCGTGGGGCTCTTCGCCGTCGGCGCGTGGTCCATGAGCCACTTCACCCTCGACACCACGCCCAGCGGGATCATCGCGGCGATCATGGTGCAGGGCGTCGGCTTCAGCTGCCTCTTCGTGCCGCTCACCACCGTCGCGCTGAGCCGCGTGCCCCGCACGAGCATCGCCGACGCGACGTCGCTCAACTCGCTGCTGCGGCAGATCGGCGGGTCCGTGGGCATCGCCCTCTTCGCCACGATGCTCTCGCGGTACATGATCAGCTCGCGCGCGTCCGTGGGCGCCCACGTCGCGCTCACGCGGCCCGAGGTGCGCGCCGTGCTCGGGGCCACGCAGTCCGGACTCATGGCGCGCGGCATGGACGCCGCCACCGCGCAGGCCGGCTCGGTCTTCGCCATGTACGGACGCGTGGCGCGCCAGGCCACCGTCATCGCCTTCGAGCAGGTGTTCCTGCTCACCGGGATCCTCTTCCTGGGGATCCTCCCGATCTTGATGTTCCTGCGCCGCGACGCGCAGGCCGACCCGAACCTCAAAGTGCACGTGGAGATGGAGTGATGACCGACGAACCGAACGCCCCCGCCCCGCCCGCCGGCGCCCCGCACGCCCCCGCGAAGGGCCGTGGGAACAAGCCGATGCTGGTGCTCGTGGCGGTCTCCGCGCTCTCCGTCGGGGCGTACCTCTGGCACCGCGTGGCGAGCGCCGGCGAGGCCGACACCGACGACGCGCAGATCGAGGCCGACGTCGTGCCCCTGGCGGCTCGCACCGGAGGGCTCGTGCTGCGCGTGCGCGTGCTCGACAACCACCCGGTGCACCGCGGCGAGGTGCTGGCCGAGCTCGACCCGGCGGAGCACACCGCGCGCGTCGCGCAGGCCGAGGCCGAGCTCGCCAACGCGCGGGCGCAGCTCCAGGTCGCCGAGGCCGACGTGCAGCTCACGACGGCGACCGCCACGGGCGGACTGCGCACGGCTCGCGCGGTGGTATCGAGCGCCGTCGAGGCGTCGCGCAGCGCGCGGGCGCAGATCGTCGCCGCCGAGGCCGGGGTGACGCGGGCGCAGGCGCAGCAGGCCCAGACCCGCACGACGCTCCAGCGCGCACGCACGCTCTTCGCGAGCGGCGCGGCGTCGCGGGCCGAGCTCGACAACGCGCAGTCCGCCGACGACGCGGCGCAGGCGGCGGTGGCCCAGGCCCAGGCCCAGGCGCAGACGGCGCGGGCGTCGCAGCTCTCGGTGATGGCGCAGGTGACGCAGGCCGAGGGACGCCTGGAGCAGAGCACGCCCGTCGAGGCGAGCCTCGCGTCGGCGCGGGCGCGGGTGGCGGTGGCGCAGGCCAAGGTGCAGTCGTCGCAGGCGGCGCTGGACCTCGCGCGGCTGCAGCTCTCGTACACGCAGGTGACGGCGCCCGCCGACGGCGTGGTGTCGAGGCTGTCGGTGCACGAGGGGCAGCTCCTGACGGCGGGGCAGCCCATCGCCGAGCTCGTGCCGAACGAGACCTACCTCGTGGCGAACTTCAAGGAGACGCAGGTCGGGCGCATGGTGCCCGGGCAGCGCGTCGAGGTGCACATCGACGCGTACCCGGGGCGCGCGCTCGAGGGGCAGGTCGAGAGCCTCTCCGGCGGCACCGGGGCGCGGTTCTCGCTCCTCCCGCCGGACAACGCTTCGGGCAACTTCGTGAAGGTCGTGCAGCGCATTCCGGTGCGCATCCGCTGGACCCGCGTGCCCTCGGACCTCGCGCTGCGGGCGGGACTCTCCGCCGACGCCACGGTGTTCTTCCACTGACGCAGCCCACGGCGCCCTACGGCGTGTCGCCGCGCCCGCTCCCCGGCGGGGCCGTGCGCGTGTAGCCTCCGGGGTCGCGATGACCCTGGCCGGAACGATCCTCGGCGGACGCTACCGCCTGCTCGAGCAGCTCGGAGCGGGCGGCATGGGCGAGGTGTGGACCGCCGAGAACATCTCGATCCGCGGCGCCGAGGTGGCCGTGAAGGTGCTCCACGGCACCCTCGCGCGGGACCCCGACGCCGTGCGGCGGTTCCGCGCCGAGGCCGAGGCGACGGT
>CAIMWA010000525.1 GCA_903845045.1 uncultured delta proteobacterium
ACGGACAGCGGCGGCGTGCGGTGGATCGTCGGCGACGCCGGCACCGTGCTTCCGTCGACCGCTTCGGCAGAGGACGTCGGGGCTTCGGTGCTGCGTGCGTGGCGAGGGGAGCTCCCGGGGGGAGCGGTCGCCGCAACGCGCGTGGCGCCGTGGCGGTGGGATCAGCAGGCGGCGTCGTTGGAGCGCACGCTCTTCGGCTGAGCGCGGCGGCGGCGGACGGCGGCGAGGGCGAGAGCGACGCCGAGCAGCGCGCCTCCCGTTGGCGCCGAGGGGCCCGACGTACGGCATGAGCATCCGCCCGAGGCAGCGGCGGGCACCGGCGGCGAGCCCGCGTCGACGGTTGCGTCCGCGACGGCGCGCGCGTCCGTCGGCGTCGCGGCATCGACGGCCGGGGTCACGCCCGCGTCGTCAACGGGGATCGGGCAGGCGATGGGCCCCGCGCCGGCCACGTGGCGCACGCCCTGCTCCAACGGCGACCCGTAGTTGCCGGTGTTGCGGTTGTCGTGGCGGTAGCTCTCCCACTGCACGTTGGCCGTGTGTTCGTCGGCGGGCGTGGTCCACGCCCAAAGCTGGCCGCCGCGGGTGCCCGAGACGACCTCGAGGTGGTGGTCGCCGGTCACGTCGCCGAGCGCGGGCGACGGAATGATCCACTGGCCGGTGAACTTGGGCCAACCCGTCGGCGAGCGGCCGCACGCGTCATACGCCTGCAGGTAATAACCCGCGGTGCCGATGATGATCTCGGGGTACGGGTCGCCATCGACCGAGGCGATCGCGGGGTTCATGAAGAACGTGTAGTCCTCGATGAGCCGCGGGAACCCAGGGAGCACGGTGCCGTCGCGGCCGCGGAACGCGCCGAGAAGATGGAAGAACGGGCGCGCGCGGCCCCCGCCGCCGAGGTTGATGGCGAGGTTCAGCTCGGCGCCGGAGATCACGTAGTCGGGGCTCTGGTCCCCGTCGAGGTCGCCCCACGCGCCGAGGGAGAACACGTTCGCGAAGGACACGATGGAGGTCGTGTCGTTGGTGAGCGCGCCGCGCGTCGACGTGCGGGCGAGGGCGATGTTCGCCAGCGAGTTCGCCGCGGGGCGCGGACCGAGGTCCGGCTGCTGGCCGCGGGCGAAGACGATGGTCGGCAGCGCGTTGCCGGTGAGGGCGAGCTCGTCGCGGCCGTCGCCGTCGATGTCCGCGATGGGCGGCGGACCCGACACGCCTTCGCCGACGAGGGGGAAGAAATTGAACGACGTGATGGGGATCGGCCAGTGCGGGTGGAACGGTCCGCCTGCGTGGTTGTTGCCGTCGCCGTGCACGACGTAGATCGCGCCGCTGTTGTTGTCGCCGGGCAGCTTCTCGCTCGACACCGCGACGATGTCGGGGATCGCGTCGCCGTCGAAATTGCCGATGCCGACGCTGCCAAAGATGCGGTTGTGCTCGGCGGCCGCCTCGGGGAAATGGATGAGCACCGGGAAGCCGGACTTCACCGCGCCGCTCGCTGCGTCGAGGGCGTAGACGTTGCCGTCCATGGCGCCGAAGACGATGTCGAGACGGTGATCGCCGTCGAGGTCGGCGAGCACCGGCGAGCCGAAGAGGCCGCGCTGGAGGATGCGCGTCGGCGACGTCGCGGAGCTCGGCACGTCGGGGAGCGCGAACGGAAATCCATGGCCGAAGCTGCTGCCGTCGGCGCGGAAGACGTGGACGGTGCCGTGGTAGCTCGCCACGACGATCTCGGGGTGACCGTCGCCGTCGAGATCGGCGACGGCGGGCGTCGCGAGCACCGGGTCGTGCACCGATGCAGGATCCACCGCGCGGCCGGTGCCGGCGTAGCCCGCGCTGCCGACGTAGTTGGTCTCGTGCGTGCCGAGCATGCCGTAGAGGGCGACGGTGTGTGCGGGCCAGCCCGCGAGCTCGGTGCCGTCGCCGCGGATCGCGTGCACGTCGCCGTCGGAGGTCGCGTAGATGATCTCGCGCACGCCGTCGCCGTCGAGGTCCACGGTCTTCGGAGAACTCTCGCCGGAGCCCGACACGTTGACGGGAAAGCCCGGCAGCACCGTCGCGTCGCGATGCACATAGAACGCGCGGCGCGCCTCGCCGGGAACGTCGCCGACGGGCGCGTCGTAGTGCGCCGTCACGCGGATGCGCACGGTGATCGCGAAGCGGTTCTCGACCTCGCCCGGGTTGTCGATGTGCAGGCTCCGCAGGTCGAGGTCCGCGATGGCATCGGTGACCGCCGCGGTGACGTTGTGCTCCTGCCGGATCATCTGCCACGCACCGTCGGCGACCTCGACGCCCGGACCCCACTCGACGGTGTAGTCGAAGCTCGGCGCGCGCCGCGCGGAGATCGTGCCCGCGAGGTGCAACGCCTGCTGATCGGCGCGGTCGGGATCGAAGGTCGAGAACCACCGCGGCGAGGTCACGTCGACGACGGGGGGAATCTTGCCGTCGTGGAGCCAGTCCAAAGCGCGGCGCGCGTTGGTGCGGCCGTAGCCGAAGCGCTGGTCCCAGCCAGGGAGCGACGGGTACTTCGTCGGGTCGTAGTTGGTGCTTCCCGGAACGCTCTCGGGCACGTCGATGTCGTCCGTCGTGCGCGCGAGGAGCTGATAGACCTCGCCGGCCGCGAGGGGCGGCGCCAGGTCGTGCTGCAGCGCATACGACTCGAGGAGACCCGTGTGCCCGGCGGTGTGCCCCGTCGCCTCGGACGAGCAGCCCGTGCCCGACACCGAGAGCACGAGCTGCGCTCCGTAGTTCGTGCAGTTGTTGAAGTTCAGGAACGTCGTGCTCCGCTGCAGCGACTCGGCGTCGTAGCGGATCGCGTGCACCACGAGCGTGTGGTTGTTCGTGCCGGGGACGTTGTGGTGCCGCGAGTTCTCGTCGGCGGCGCTCGCGATCACGGGCACGTCATGGGCGTACGCGTAGTCGATGGCGCGCATCGCGAAGGAGCTGTTGTCGATGGTGCCGAGGGCCTCCTGCACGACGCGCGCTCCGCGATCGACGGCGTAGACGACGCCCTGCGCGAAGTCGTCGACCTCGCCGATGAAGCTGTCCGCGGCACGGATCGGGAGAAGCATGCAGCGCGGGCAGTCGCTGGCGTCGCCGATGCCGTTGTTGGTCTCCCCGGCGCTCCACCGCATCTCGCCGCTGCCGTGACCGAAGCGCGTCGCATCGGCGGGGTCGTTGTCGTCCTGGAAGAAGTCCCAGCCGGCGATGTCGTCGACGTAGCCGTTGTGGTCCGCGTCGGTGTGGTCCGAGAACACGCGGATGAGGTCGCCGGGGTCGAGCACGCCGTTGCCGTTGGCGTCGTTGGGCATGCCATCGGCGCCGCGGCAGCTCCGCGGATCGCGCGTGGCCAGCGCGCCGGTGCCGCACACCAGCCGCGCATCGCGCACGTAGTCCTGGATGTTCACCACGCCGTCGCCGTTGGCGTCGTAGGCGGTGGCGCCCTGGGGCAGCGGGAGCTCGGCGGTGTTCAGCGCGATCTTGTTGACGATGTCGTCGTTGTCCCAGTTGATCCCGGAGTCGAGCACCGCGATGAGCACGCGCGGATCACCGACGGAGCGCGCCCACGCCCGGTCGGTGTTGTTGCCCGTGCC
Source organism: uncultured delta proteobacterium (assembly GCA_903845045.1). Lineage (GTDB taxonomy): Bacteria > Myxococcota_A > Polyangia > Polyangiales > SCUS01. The sequence goes on from CAIMWA010000525.1 coordinate 3,582, forward strand.
CATGGTCGCCTCCTGCGTGCGAAACCCCGGGAACGCGAGGTTCGCCGAGGGCACCCAGGACCAGTGCTCCCACTGCCCCGCGTAGCCCGGATCGTTGGGCCAGTTGGCCATCATCGACAGGTCGCTCGCGGTCATGTCCGGCGTCGGCGGCCAGATCGCGTGCGCCTCCCGCGTCGTCGCGACGACCGCGGTGAAGCAGGCGGCGAGTCCGAGAAAGAGGGCCTTGCGAGGGAGGGGAGGGCGCATCGTCCGGAATGCTACCGGACGATGCGAGGGGCTGGGAGCGGGTCAGGCCGCGCGACGGCGGCGGCGCACCGCGAGGGCGACGAGGGCGAGGGCCGCGAGGGCGCCGCGGGGATTGGTCGGAGCCGACGTGTGGCAGCCGCAGCCACCCGTTGCCGAGGCAGCCACGGCGCCATCGACGGGCGTTCCAGCGTCGCGAGCGACGGTCCCGGCGTCGGAGGACGTCGAGGCGTCGGCCACCGGGGTGGTGCCGGCGTCATCGACCGCCGGCAGCGGACACGCCAGCGGCCCGAGGTTCGGCACGCGGCGAACGCCCTGATCGAGCGGCGTGCCCCAGTTACCGGTGTTCTGCGGGTCGTGGCGGTGCGACGGCCACTGGTCGCTCGCCGTCGCGGCGCGCACCGTGGTGTTCCACGCCCAGAGGTAGCCCGAGCGCGTCGCCGTCACGACCTGCTGGTTGCCCGCGCCGGTGATGTCGCCCGCCGACGCGTTGGAGATGATCCACTGGCCGGTGAACTTCGGCCACCCCGCCGGCTCGCGGCCGCAGCCGTCGAAGCCGTGCAGGTAGTACCCGCCGGTGCCGATGAGCGTCTCGGGGTAGGCGTCGCCGCCCACGTCCGCGACGGTGGTGTTGTAGAAGAACGTGTAGTCCTCGATGCGGCGCGGGAAGCCCGGGAGCATGTGGCCCGTGGTGCCGTCCCAGGCGCCCGCGAGGTGCTCGAAGGGGAACGCGCGACCGCCGCCGGCGAGGTTGATCGCGAGGTTCAAGCTCGCGCCGGTGATGACGTAGTCGGGCACGCCGTCGTTCGTGAGGTCGGCGAAGCTGCCGAGCGAGAACGCGTTGATGAACGACACCTGCGACGACACGACGTTCGAGAGCGCGCCGCGCTCGGAGCTGCGCATGGAGCGGATGTTCGCGAGGTCCTGCGGCGCCGGGCGCGCTGCGTGGGCCGGCTGAACGCCGCGGGCGAAGAGCAGGATGCTGTTGCCCGTGCCCGCGAGCGCGATCTCGTCGCGCCCGTCGCCGTCGACGTCGGCGATGGCCGGCGACGACGAGACTCCCTCACCGATGAGCGGGAAGAAGTTGAAGGACAGGTACGGCACCGGCCAGTTGGGGTGGTAGGGCCCGCCCGGGTGGTTGTTGCCGTCGCCGTAGATCACGTAGACGGCGCCGCTGTTGCTGTCGCCGGGAAGCCCCTCGCTCGAGACCGAGACGATGTCGGGGTGGTGGTCGCCGTCGAGGTCACCGACGCCCACGGCGCCGAAGACGCGGTTGCGCTCGGCGTCGGGCTCGGGAAAGTGCACCACGACGGGGAAGCCGGACTTCGGCATGCCCGTGGCCGCGTCGAGCGCGTACACCTTGCCGTCGAAGGCGCCGAAGATGATCTCCGGGTGGCCGTCGCCGTCGAGGTCCTGGAGCACCGGGTCGCCGAAGATGCCGCGGTTCTGGATCACCGTCGGCGATGTCATGGCGCTCGGCACGTCGGGGAGCACGAAGGGGAACCCGTGGCCGTACGGCGTGCCGTCGGCGTGGAACACGTGGACCGTGCCCGCGTACGTCGCGACGACGACCTCGGGGTGGTGGTCGCCGTCGAGGTCCGCGATGCCCGGCGTCGCCATGACGGCCTCGCGCACGGCGTCGGGGTCGATGGCCGGGGAGCCGCCCGCGACGGGCTGGAACGCGCGCGCGCCGAGGTAGTTCGGCGTGTCCGTGGTGGCGTAGCCGCGCAGGCGGCCGGTGCGCACGGGCCAGCCCGCGATGTCCATGCCGTTGCCGCCGATCGCGTGCACCACGCCGTCGGCCGTCGCGAGGATGATCTCGCGCGAGCCGTCGCCGTTGAGGTCCACGAGGTGCGACGAGCTCTCGCCGGAGCCGCCGAGGAACACCGGGAATCCGGGCAGCGTGTCGGCGTCGCGGTTCACGTAGAACGCGCGGCGCGTCTCGCCCTGCACGTCGCCCACGGGGGCGTTGTAGTGCGCCGTCACGCGGATGCGCACCGTGAACGTGCGGCGGTTCTCGACCTCGCCGGCGTTGTCGAGGGTCAGCGTGCGCAGGTCGAGCGTCGCGAGCTGGTCGGTGACCGCCGCGGTGACGTTGTGCTCCGAACGGATCGTGTGCCACGCGCCTTCGGCGACCTCGACGCCCGGTCCCCACTCGACGGTGTAGTCGAAGCTCGGCGCGCGGCGGGCGGCGATGCGCCCCTCGATCACGAGCATCTGCTGGCTCGCGCGGTCGGGATCGAAGACGGTGAACCAGCGGGGCGAGGTGATGTCGACCTCCGGCGGGATGTGCCCGTCACGGAGCCACTCGACGGCCCGGCGCGCGTTGGTGCGGCCGTAGCCGAAGCGCTGGTCCCAGCCGGGGAGCGACGGGTACTTCGACGGGTCGAAGTTGGGCGCCGTGGGCTGGCTCTCGGGCACGTTGATGTCGTCGGCGCTCATCACGAGGAGCTGCTTGATCTCTTCGGCGCTGATCGCCGGCGAGAGGTTCTGCTGCAGCGCCGTGGAGTAGAGCAGGCCGGCCATGCCCGACGAGAGGCCCGTCGCCGCCGACGAGCACGCCGTGGCGCCCACCGACAGCACGAGCTGCGCGCCGTAGTTCGTGCAGTTGTTGAAATTGAGGAACGTCGTCGCGCGGTTGAACGACTCCGTGTCGAAGCGGACGGCGTGCACGTACACCGTGTGGTTGTTCGTGCCCGGCATGTTGTGGTGCCGCGAGTTCTCGTCGGCGGCGCTCGCGATGACGACCACGTTGTGCGCGTACGCGTAGTCGATGGCGCGCTGCGCGAAGGCGGAGTTGTTGATGGTCCCGAGCGCCTCCTGGATGACGCTCGCGCCACGGTCCACGGCGTAGACGACGGCCTGCCCGAAGTCGTTGACGTCGGTGATGAAGCTGTCGCCGGCGCGCAGCGGCACGAAGCGGCAGCGCGGACACCCGCCGATGCCGCCGCGGCCGTTGTTGCCCTCGGCCGTCGAGTCGCGGGCCTCGCCGGTGCCGTGGCCGAAGCGAGTGTCGTCGGCGGGGTCGTTGTCGTCGTGGAGGAAGTCCCAGCCGGCGATGTCGTCGGTGTAGCCGTTGTGGTCGGCGTCCATGCCGTCGGAGAACACGCGGATGAGGTCGCCGCCGTCGAGCACGCCGTTGCGGTTCGGGTCGTTCGGCATGCCGTCGGCGCCGCGGCACGCGAACTGGTCGCGCGTCGCGCCCGCCACGCCGCAGGTCACGCGCGTGTCGTTGAGGTAGTCGTGCACCGTGACGACGCCGTCGCCGTCGACGTCGTACGTCGTCGCGCCGCTGGGCATCGGGAGCTCGGCGGTGTTGAGCGCGACCTTGTTCAAGAGGTCGTCGTTCTCCCACTCGAAGCCCGAGTCGAGCACCGCGATGAGCACCCGCGGATCACCGATGCTGATGCCCCACGCGCGGTCGACGTTGTTGCCCGCGCCGAGGGGGATCTCCTGCGCGCGAAAGCCCGACACCATGCGGGTCACCGACGGCACCCAGCTCCACCAGAACCACTGCCCGCCGCCCGAATCGGTGAGAGCGTAGCCGGGATCGTTGGGCCAATTCTCCGGGCGCGCGAGGTCGTCCGCGGTCATGTCCGCGGTCGGCGGCCAGATGGCCTGGGCGGATGGTGCGATGAGCACGGTGGACAGCGCCGCGGCGGCGGCGAGCAGACGAATGGCTGGGTGGCGCATGCCCTCCCGGTTATCACGGACCGGGGCCGTCGTGGGCCGCGTCGAGCGCGGTCCGCGCAGGCAATTCATGGCGCACCGCGTCTACGGCGACGCCATGCGGAAGACCGGTCCCATCGTGACGTGCAGCGATCGCAGCCGATAGTAGAGTTCGCCGTCGATCACCGGCGTCATCTCCTCGCCGTCGGCGCAGGTGATCTCCAGCGAGCGCGCGGGACCGTCGTAGCCCGCTGCGAGCAGATGGTTGACGGAGCGGCCCGTCATGAGGCCGGGCCACGCCACGGCCATCTCCACCGTGGAGACGTTGCCGGCGTGGATGTGCATGCGCGCGCCGCCAGCCTGCGGAAAGACCCGCATGATGCCCGCGAGGTTCAGCGGCAGCGACGCGCAGTTGATGGCCGTGTGCGAGGTGATCGGGCGCCCGTCGCGTCCGCGCAGCACGGCGTCGTCGATGCGCACCTCGGCGTGCAGCGGGCGGAGGTAGTCCTCCTCGGCGCGCTTGAAGACCTCGGGCTTCACGGCCTCGAGCGGACCCGAGAACAAGCTGCGCATCGCGGCCGCGCCGAACGCCGACCCGATGTGCCGGGCGATCTGCGCAGGCCCGTGCTTTCCTTCGCCGCGATACAAGGGTCCGTAAAAATTCGCGCCGTAGCCCGCTAGCGCGTTGCCGAAGCCGAAGCGGCGAAACTCCGTCAGCTCGTCGCCGAAGACCACCTGGCGGCCCGCGAGGAGCAGCGAAGGAACGCTGCGAAGCTCCGGGGTGCGCCCTTCGGCGAGCTGGTCCGCGAGGCGCCCGACGAGCTCGTGCGGCGGTGCGTCGAGACCGAGGAACGTCGCGACGAAGTCCACCGAGCCGCCGCCCGTCGGCATGTACACCGCGGCATCGGCGGCGCGCGCGGGACCGAAGTAGCGCACGGCCTCGTTGATCATCCAGTGCAGGGCGCCGTCGCCGCCATCGGCGACCCAGTACCGGCGCCCCTCGTCGGCGAACGCCTTGAGCGCCGGGACGATGGCGTCGACGGAGGGCGTCTCGATGACCCTTCCGCGCTTGCCGAGGACCTTCTCGAAGCGCGCCACGCGCCCACGGCGATGGCAGTTCTTGCGCGAGTTGGGGTTGATGATGAGGCCGATCATGGGGGCGTGTCCGTGGAAGGTGCCGCGGGGGCGGGCGGCGCGCCAAGGACGGCGGGCGGGGGCTCCGGGGGAGCGATGCGCACGCCGAGCGCGGCCGGCCGGTTCTCGAGGGTCCAGGCGGCCTCGGGGAGCGCCGGGGCTCGTCCGCCGGGGCCGTCGTCGATGATGAATTCGATGCGACGGTTGCGGGCGCGCGTCACCTCGTCGTGCGCCGTGTCGAGCGGCGCGAGGTCTCCGAAGCCCACGGGCACGAGCCGCGACGCGTCGACGCCGCGCTCCACGAGGAACGCGATGACGGCCTGGGCGCGACGCAACGACAGCGAGAAGCCCTCGCGACGCGTGCCGCGGTCATCGGCGTGGCCCTCGACGCGAAGACGCCGGATCTCCGGGTGCGCGACGAGGAACGAGCCGAGCTCGGTGAGGATGGGGCTGAAGAGCGACGGCACCGTGAAGCGCCCGACGGCGAAGTACACCCGCTGGCGCAAGCGCAGCTCGGTGCCGTCCCAGACGATGTGCTCCTGCGTGCCGGGGAGCGTGTCGGGGCAGCCGTCCTCGTCCTCGAAGCCGTTGACGGTCTCGGGTGCGCGGGGGCAGCGGTCTTCGGAGTCGGGGATGCCGTCGCCGTCGTCGTCGAGGTCCGGGCAGCCGTCCTCGTCCTCGAAGCCGTCGTGGTCCTCGACGACGTCGGGGCACTGGTCGACGGAGTCGGGGATGCCGTCGTAGTCGCTGTCGGGCTCGCCTCCCGGACCGATCACCACGAGGCGGCCGCGGCGCTGCGGCGCGGCCGGGAAGGGGCGGATGTCGAAGGACACGCCGAAGGTGACGTAGTGCGCGTCCGACGTGTCGACGCCCGGGAGCTGCGCGTCGGGCTGGAAGATGTGCGCGTAGCGGATCACCGGCCCGACGAGGAAGTAGCGCGTCACCGCGAACTCCCAGCCGATGCCGACGTCGACGCCGAGGCGGCGGTCGTAGCCGGTGATCGCGAGGCCCGCGTTCACGTCCACGAAGATGCGGCCGTCGGGGCGCACGGTGCGCGGCTCGGCGCGGAGCCCGACCATGAAGTCGGTGTTCAGCGACGCCGGGAGGATGCGCGAAGGAAACACGCCCTGCATCGCCGAGACCTGGATCGAGAGCGGCTCGATGAGCGTCAATCCGACGAACGCGCGAGCGATCGCTCCGGCCGAGTAATACAGGGTCTGCGGCTCGCCGACGACGACGCCGAGGCTCAGCTCCCCGCGGAGCGAGAGGCGCCGCCCGAAGGGATACGCATCTGCGTCCCGTACGGCACCGCACACCGCCAGGAGCGCGGCGACTCCCGAGACGAGACGCGACGTGCGGGCCGACACGAGGGGGTTGTATCACCGAAACGCGGCCGCGGCCGCGCGAGGATTCAGCGGGGCGTGAAGCGGATGCCGGCCGTCGTGGCGATGTTCCCGGTGTGCGTGATCGGGGCCGCGCCCGCGCCGCCGGAGAGGCCGATGGTGGCGTGGCTGCCGTCGACGCGCGTCGGGTCCACGCCCGCGTCGGCGCCGGTGCCCGGGTCGAGCCGCGAGTAAACGAAGTCCACGGTGTTCGCGGTCTCGTGGAGCACGAGCTCGAAGGTCAGGTGCGTCGCGCTCGCGGCGTACGCGCTCACGTCGAGCCACTCGACGACGAACTGGCGGTTCGGCGCGGCGCCGATGGTCGCCGTGCAGATGTCGGAGCCCGGCGCGGCGCGCAGCACGAGGTCCGTCAGGAACGGCGCGACGACGTTGGTGTCCGAGGCGAGCGGGAGCGCGCCGCTGAGGCTGTCGTGCGGGGCCGTGGTCCCGAAGACGCCGTAGCCGTTGATGCTCGGCCAGAACGACGTCTGCGCCGCGCCGTAGTAGGTGACCGTGACCGGGATCGTCACCGCCGCGGCGGTGTGGTTGTCGTCGCGCGAAGCGCCCGCATCGCCGCTGCCCACGAGCGTCTCGTGGCGGCCCATGGCGCAGGCGTCGAGGAACGTCGGCGTCGCGATGGCGGACTCGGTGAAGGGCCCCGTCTGACACGTCGAGGCCGAGCCCGTCGTGACGCAGGTGAGGCCCGTCGCGCAGTGGCCCGGCACCGTCGGTCCGCACGCAGCGCCCGCTGCGATGGGAGCGACGCACACGGCGCCGCCGGCGTCGGATCCCGTCGGGGCGAGGCAGGTGCTTCCGGCCGCGCAGATGTTCGCCGCGCCGGTGACGTCGCACGCAGCGCCCGTCGCGATGATCGGAAGCTCCGCCACGGTGAGCTCGAAGTTTCCGCTCTCGTGCCACATCGAGTCCGTGGGCGGCGTGTACCCCGCGACGACGATGAAGACCGGCGTGCCCGCCGTGAGCACCGACGTCGTGAACGTCGACGTGCGCATGTGCGTCGCGCCGGTCGCGTCATCATTGCATCCGAGAGACATTCCGGTCGTCGCGCACGTCGCGAGGGCGAAGGCCACGGTGTCGAAGTTCGCGTCCGTCCCGGCGTTGTCGGTGCTGACGCGCAGCGCGGTGCTCGTGGCCGGCGTGTAGCGGAACACCACCTCGTGCCCCGGATTTCCGCAGGCCGAGTCGAGCGGGGCCATGCCGCCCACGGACGCGTTGCTGCGCGTGATGTGGTGAACGCCTGCGGTCACGGTGCCCATGGCGTTCAGGTCCACGACCGCCGCCGCGGCGCAGGGATCGTAGGGAGGTCCCGCATCGACCGGCGCGGTTCCGGCGTCGTTGGTGCCCCCGCCGTCGGTCGTACGCGGCACATCGGTCGTGCTTCCGGCGTCGGTGCTCTTCCCCGCGTCCGAACCGTTGCCGCCGTCGGTCGTCGCGGGGCGGTCCGTCGCGCCGCCGAGATCGGTGGCCGCCGGGACGTCGACGACGCTGCCGGCGTCGATGGGTCCGAGCTGCAGCGAGCCGTTGCTGGAGCAAGCGGCAGCACCGGTTACGGCGGCGAGGGCCAGCGGGAGGGACCACTTCGTACGAACCATGAACACCTCGAGCGTGAAGGAGAGGGGAGGGGCGATGCCCGCAGCATGTCGCACGCACGAAACTGCGTGGTCAAGCGACGTTGCAGGGGTGGGGCGGTCAGCGTACCGCGGGGTCCGGCGCGTCGACGACGGGCGCCGCCTCACCGCGCGGCGCGGCCCCGGGTCGCTGGTACGGAACGCCCCGCACGCGCTGCATCGTCGTCGCCAGACGCCATTGCACGTACGCCTTGTTGAACGCGATGGACTCCGTCGGGTCGAGCAGCGGGTTCTTGGCGCCGCTCGCGAAGACGAGGAACAGCACCTGCTCGGCGACGCTCACCGGGCAGCCCTCGAGGCGCACGTAGGCTTGGCCCTTGCCGGCGCGCACCTTCGCGAGCACCGACGCCATCTTCACGAAGATGTCGTCGTGCTTGGCGTGGTGCGGGTCCTTGGTCTCGCGCGGCTTGTAGAGCGAGTCTACGGACACCGTCTTGCCCGCGAGGTCGCCGGACCACTTCGCGCAGTCTCCGATGAAGACCACGTTCTCCCCGGGCGCCGCGGGTATCGGTCCCTCGTACGCCCCGAAGACCACGTGCGTGCGCGGCATCTTCGCGTCGAGCTTCTCGTCGAAGAGGCGCAGGATCTCGATGGCCTCTTCGATGGCGCCAGGGCAGCCCCCCCAGCAGTAGTCGGTCTTCTCCGAATCCGGCGGAGCACCCGCGTACGCGGTGATGGCCGTGCCCTCGAAGTACTTCTCGACGCGGATGAGGCCCACCTTGAATCCCTTGGCGCGGCGCTTCGCCTCCTCGAGCGTCACGTCGCCCTCGATGCGGATCTGGTCGAGGTCCAGCGGACCGAAGCCGCGCTCGTGGGCGAAGCGCAGGTGGTCGACGGTGTACGGGTCGACGCCGATGATGTGGCAGCACACCGCGTCGAAGGCGAGCTGGTTGTCGCCCATGACGACCAGCTCCAGCGGGAACGGCACCGGCGTCAGCATGCGGCCCTCGCCGGCGGTGATGGCGTCGATGGCGATGAACTCGGGCTGCACGATGTACTGCAGGTCCGCGATCTTCTCGTTGAGCCGGTGGTCGTGGTCGATGAGGCGGTGCCGGTCGTCCTGGATGCCGATGTAGTTCTTCATCGAGAACGTCACGGTGGTCCACGGGTGGGCCTTGAACTTCGGGCAGTTCACGAAGAAGTCGGCGCTCGCCACGGGCTCCGGCGTGAAGATCGCGTCGCGCAGGCGCCCCGCGTGCGTCAGCGGGATCTCGACCTGCGGCACCTCCTCGAAGCAGTACCGCTTCGCGCCCACGCGCTCGAGCATGGGGTTGTAGCCCGCGCCCTCGAAGGCCCGGCGCGTGGGGATGGTGATGCCGCAGCGCTCGCCCACCGCGAGCTCGGTCATGGCGCCGTCGTTGCGGTCCTGCAGCGCGCGGAGCACGCCTTCGATGAACTCGGGGCGGGTGTACGCGTGCTTGAAGAGCTCGCCCGACGAGACGACGTTGGGCTTCACCAGCGTGCGGCCGCGGGGGCGCAGGCCGAGGCGCTCGAGGCCGTCGCGAACGATGCCCCGGATGCGCTCCGGGTCGTAGGCGTCGCAGTGGCGGAGGATCACCGTGGGAGTGCGCGTGGGTCGCATGACCGCGAGTCTACGCCCGCCCCGCGATTCGCACCGCCCGCCCCCCGCAGGGCCCCGCTCGCCGGAAAACCGTTTGACCCGACCGCTCCCGGGCGCTATTGAACTTTCAGAATCTTTTGAAAGTTGAGGGAGCGCCGATGGAGCCCACCACCGAGAACGAAGCCGAGCTGCTCGCCGCCGACGCCATCGGCGACGTCATCGAGCACTGGGGCTTTCGCAAGGCGCTGGGGCGCACGTGGACGGTGCTGTACCTCGACGGCGGCGCCCTCGGCGCTGCGGAGCTGGGCGAGCGGCTGCAGATGTCGGCCGGCGCCATGAGCACGACGCTGACCGAGCTGCAGCGCTGGGCCGTCGTGCGCAAGGTGTGGATCCCCGGCGAGCGCCGCGACTTCTTCGAGGCCGAGACGGATTTCTGGAAGATGATCTCGCGCGTCGTGCACGAGCGTGAGCGCTTCCTTGCTGGGAGCGTGCGCGAGCGGCTCGGACGGGCGCAGGCGGTGCTGCGAAAGACGTCCACCGGGGCGGCGGCGCGGGCGAGGGTCGAGCGCCTCGGGCGCTTGATGGCGTTCGCGACGATGGCGGAGACCGTGATCGAGTCGTTCCTCGCGTCGCGGCGGGTTGATTTCGGGGAGTTCGGAAACCTCCTGGCGCTGGGGCGTCAGGTGACCGCGGCGGCGGTCGGCAAGGCGAGAAAGTCATGACAGCGGTTCAGCAGGTCGAGGCATCGACGCTCCGGCGCGTCGAGGACGCCACGCACGCGCGCATCGACCCGGCGCTCGCCGGGCGCATCGCGGACCTTCGCACGTGGATCGGCGCGGACCTCGCCGACGTCGACGCGGCCCTCGGCGCCCTCGAGGTGAAGCCGACGCCCATGCACGGCGCGGCGCAGCACCTGCTCGCGCTCGGCGGCAAGCGGCTGCGTCCGTTGTGCGTCGCCCTGTCGGCGTCCGCGGGCACCGGCTTCGACGCGCGGGGAAAGGACCTCGCCGTCGCCGCGGAGCTCGTGCACAGCGCGACGCTGCTCCACGACGACGTCGTCGACCTCGGTGACCGCCGTCGCGGCGCCCCGACGTCGCGCGCCATCTACGGCAACCTCGCGGCGGTCTACGCGGGCGACTGGCTCCTCGTCGAGGCGCTGCGCCGCATCCGACGCGCGCAGTTCCCGGAGCTGCTCGACCGCGCCCTCGACACCCTCGACGAGATGCTCCAGGGCGAGGCGCTGCAGCTCACGCTGCGTGCAACCGTTCCGTCCCGCGAGGCGTACTTCGAGGTCGTGCGCGGAAAGACCGCATCGCTGTTCCGCTGGGCCTTCGCGGCGGGCGCGCGGGCCGGCGGCCTCGACGCCCGGGCCGGCGAGGCGCTCGAGAACTTCGGCACGAGCCTCGGCGTGGCATTCCAGGTGGCCGACGACCTCCTCGATGTAGCGGGCGAGGCGGCCGTTTCGGGCAAGGCGCTCTTCTCGGACCTGCGCGAGGGCAAGCTGACGTACCCGATGCTCCTCGCCGTCGAGCGCGACCCGGGGTTCGCCGAATGGCTGCGCGCGCGGGTGGCCGAGCCCGTGGTCGACGTCGACGCCGGTGCGGCCGCGCGGGTGCAGTCCGTGCTCCGCGACACCGCGGCCGTGGCCGATGCGCGCGCGCTGGTGCGCTCGCTCTCGGAAGAGGCGCTCGCGTCCCTCGCTGCGGTGCCCGATGGCCGCGCACGGGCAGCGCTCGCCGACGTGGCCGCCAGCCTCATGAACCGCAAGAGCTAGGACCGGAGGACCGATGATCGTTCAGCTCTCTCCCGATGCCGACACCGATGGCGTGCGACGCGCGCTGGTCGCGGCGGGTCTCTGGGTCACGCCGCTCCTCGACGCGGGGCGCGTGCGTCACTTCGCCGTCTCGCGGGCCTCGGCGTCCGTCGACGCCGACGCGCTGCTGCGCATCCCTGGCGTGGCCTCCGTCGCGGCGCCGGCGTCGGCGCACCCCAAGGTCGACGCCGCCAACGCCGTCGTCGACGTCGCCGGCGTGCGCATCGGCGCGGGCGTTCCGGCGTTCGTGGCCGGGCCGTGCGCCGTCGAGGGCGAGGCGCAGATCCACGCCGTGGCCGCGCGCGTCGCCGCCGCCGGCGCGACGATCCTCCGCGGGGGGGCGTTCAAGCCGCGCACCTCGCCGTACGCCTTTCAAGGCCACGGAGACGTGGCGCTGCGATGGATGCGCGAGGCGGCCGACGCGTCAGGCCTCCGCGTGGTGACCGAGGCCCTCGCCGAGGGCGACGTCGCGCACGTCGCGGAGCTGTCCCATGCGATCCAGATCGGCTCGCGGAACATGCAGAATTTCGCGCTGCTCAAGGCGGTGGGGCGCGCCGCCAGGCCCGTCGTGCTCAAGCGTGCGATGAGCGCGACCGTCGAGGAGTGGCTCCTCGCCGGCGAGTACCTCCTCGACCACGGCGCGACCGGCGTCGTGTACTGCGAGCGCGGCATCCGGGGCTTCGACCCGGCGACGCGGAACCTCCTCGACCTCGGCGCGGTGGCGCTGCTCGCACACGTGCACGGGCTGCCGGTGCTCGTCGATCCGTCGCACGCCACGGGGCGCCGCGACCTCGTGCTGCCGCTGGCGCGGGCCGGCCTCGCCGCA
>CAIMWA010000526.1 GCA_903845045.1 uncultured delta proteobacterium
CTCGCGACGCTGCGCCGGCACGGCGGCTCCGTGGACCGCCTCGCCCCCGTGTGGGCCACGCTCGCCGAGGATCCCGGAACCCTTCATCTCGACGTCGACCGCACGGCCCTCGACGTGGCGCACCGAATCCCCGGCATGCGCGTGCTGCCGGTCGTGCAGAATTTCCGCGACGGCGCGTGGGACAGCGACGTTCTCGACGCCGCCCTGGCGGACGGCCCGCGCGACCGCCTCGTCGCGGCCCTCACCGCATGGACCGACGCCGAGCGCTTCGACGGTGTCGTCATCGACTTCGAGGCCGTCGCGACGGGAACGCACCCCAAGCTCGCGGCCTTCGCCCAGGCGCTGCACGCGAGCCTCGCAGCGCACGGCCGCACGCTCTCCATGGCCGTCCCGCTCGCCGACGCGGCCTGGGACGTCGCTTCCTACGCCGCGGTCTCCGACGACGTGGTGCTCATGGGCTACGACGAGCACTGGCCCGGCAGCGCGCCCGGGGCCATGGCGTCGCTCCCGTGGTTCTCGGCAGGACTGGCGCACCGCGCGGCGGCCACCGATCCCGCGCACCTCGTCGCCGGCCTCGGCGCCCACGGCTACGATTGGGACACCGTCGCGAACACCGCCGTTCCGGTCACGTTTCGCGATGCGATCCAGGCTGCGCGCACCGCGGGGGCGACGGTGCTCTTCGACGCGGCGGCCGCTTCACCCCATTTCGGGTACGCCGACGATCACGGCGCCGGGCACGCGGTGTGGTTCGCAGACGCGCCCTCGGCATACGCGCAGCTTCGCGCGGCACGCGCGGCGCATGTTGGCGGTGTGGCGCTGTGGCGCCTCGGCGCCGAGGACCCTGCGGTGTGGCCCCTGCTCGATGCGTGGCGAGCCGATCGCGCCGCCGATGTCGCCGCGCTCGACGCCCTGCAGCCCGAGCGCGACGTGGTCTTCGAGGGCGCTGGCGAGGTCCTTCAGCTCGTCGCGCGCGCAGCCCCGGGACGGCGCACGGTGCACGCCGCGGCCGATGGAACGCTGACCGACGTGCGCTACGACGCGCTGCCGTCGGCCTATGTGCTGCGTCGAAGCGGCGACCGCCCGGGCCTCGCGTCGCTCACCTTCGACGACGGCCCCGACGCCGAATGGACGCCGCGCATCCTCGACGTGCTGAAGCGCGAGGGCGTGCGCGCGACGTTCTTCATCATCGGCGAGAACGGTGCCGCGCACCCAGAGCTGCTCCGCCGCATCCAGGACGAGGGCCACGAGATCGGGAGCCACACGTACACGCACCCGAACCTCGCGGAGACGCCGGCCGCGGTGACGGCGCTGGAGCTCAACGCGACGCAACGCCTCGTCGAGGCGGTCACCGGTCGCTCGACGCGGTTGTTCCGTCCGCCGTATTTCGGGGACGCGGAGCCGTCGACGGCCGAGGAGGTGCGGCCCCTCGAGGTGGCGTCGGCGCTCGGCTACCTCACCGTCGGACTGCGCGTCGACCCCGATGATTGGGCCCTGCCCGGCGCCTCGGAGATCGTCCGTCGCACGCTCGCGGGAGCGCCCGCATCGGAGGTCGCGTCGCATGCGCGCGTGGTGCTCCTCCATGACGGCGGCGGTGACCGGAGCCAGACCCTCGCCGCGCTTCCGGGGATCATTGGCGGGCTTCGCGCGCAGGGCTGGCGCCTCGTCCCCGCGGGCGAGCTCGCGGGCATGGAGCGCGCGCGGACCATGCCGCCGGTGCCCGTTCGCGAGCGCTGGCTGACGCGCGTCGATCAGGCGAGCTTTCTGCTGCTCAACCTCGCGACGCGGGCGCTGCGGGCGGTGCTCGTCGTCGGCCTGGCGCTGGGCTTCGGCCGCATCGCGCTGCTCGTCGTGCTCGCGCTCGCGGGCTGGCTCCGGGCGCGCCGCGCGACGCCGGTGCAGGCTCCGTCGGGCCTCGTGAGCATCCTCGTTCCCGCCTACAACGAGGAGAAGGTCATCGAGCGCACGGTGCGCAGCCTGCTCGCGCAGGAGCACCCGGACTTCGAGATCGTGGTCGTCGACGACGGCTCGAAGGACGACACCTACGGCGTCGTGGCGCGCACCTTCGCCGACGAGCCGCGGGTGCGGGCCTTCAAGAAGCCAAACGGCGGCAAGGCCGACTCCCTCGGTTTTGGTCTGCGCGAGGCGCGAGGCGACGTCATCGTCGCCCTCGACGCGGACACGCTCTTTCCCACGGACATGCTCGCGCAGCTCACGCGACCGCTGGGCGACGCGAAGGTGGGCGCGGTGGCGGGCAACGCGAAGGTCGGCAACCGGGTCAACCTCGTCACGCGGTGGCAGGCGCTCGAGTACGTGACCGCGCAGAACCTCGACCGCCGCGCCTTCGCGCTGCTCGACTGCATCACCGTGGTCCCGGGCGCCGTCGGTGCGTGGCGCCGCAGCGCGGTCGTCTCCGCCGGAGGCTTCGGCTCCGACACCCTGGCCGAGGACCAGGACCTCACGCTGCGCGTTCTCCGTGGCGGCTGGAGCGTGGCCTACGCCCCCGACGCCATCGCGTGGACCGAGGCGCCGGACACGCTGCGCGCCCTCGCCAAGCAGCGCTTCCGATGGTCCTTCGGGACGCTGCAGTGCATGTGGAAGCACCGCGACGCGCTGCTGCGTCCGCGCTACCGCGCGCTCGGCCTCGTGGCGATGCCCAACGTGTGGATCTTCCAGATCGCGTTCACGCTGCTCGCGCCGTTCATGGACCTGCTGCTCGTCGCCATCGTCGCGTGGGCGTGGATGGAGCGCTCGGAGCACCCGGGCGCCGGCGCCTTCGCGCAGCTTCGTCCCGCGCTCACGTACTACGCGGCGTTCATGATGGCCGACATCGCCGCGTCGATGGTCGCCTTCGCGCTGGAGAAGTCCGAGCAGTGGAGCCTGCTCGTGTGGCTTCCGCTGCAGCGCATCGCGTATCGGCAGGTGCTGTATTGGGTGATGGTCCGCTCGGTGTGGGCGGCGATGAAGGGGGCCGTCGTGGGCTGGGGAAAGCTCGAGCGAAAGGCCACCGTGGCGGTGCCTCCGTCGCCATGACGCCGCGGCTCCTCGTTGGATTCGTCGCCCTCGCGGCGTGCCGCCGTCCCGCGCCAGCGGCGAACGCAGCGCCCGCGCGAGCAGTGATGTCCGCCGTGTCCGCGGCGGCGCCGGGCGCCATCGGGTGTGCTCGCGAGACGCCGCACGCGGGACCCTTCGTGCTGCGCGCCGACGACCTCGGGTACCTCCCCGGACTCCCGCGCACCGCGGTGATCCTCGGAGGTCACGCCGCGCCGCCGCGGACGCGCCTCTGCGACCTCGCGAGCGGCGCGTGGATCGGCGATTGGACCGCGGCGGGCGAGCCCGTCCTCGAGACGCACACGCTGCGTGGCGCCGCGCTGCGCGGATGGCGCGTGGACGTCGGGGCCGCGGGTCCGGGCCGCTACAGCGTCGTGCTCGAGGGCCGCGGTGCGCTCGGGCCCGTGCGCGTGGGCGCCGACGCGTGGGCCGCGGTGGTCCCGGCGATGGTGACGTTCCTGCGCTCGCAGCGGTGCGGCGGCGCCGTCGAGGGTCCCCTCGCGCACCCCGCGTGTCATCGCGCCGCGTCGGTGACCGACGGCGACCCCGCCACGCACTCCGGCGACGGCGTGGCCGTGCGCGACGCCCATCGCGGCCCCGTCGACGTCGACGCGGGACCCGCGGTGAACGTCGAGGGCGGCTGGCACGACGCGGGCGACTACGTGAAGTTCCTCGGCACCACGGCCTTCGTCGTGGCGGTGGACCTCCTCGCGCTGCGCGATCACCCGGCGGGCCTCGGCGCCGAGCGCGCGCGCCTCGCGACGGAGCTCTCGTGGGGCGCCGACTGGATCGAGCGCATGACCGACAGCGACGCGCCGATGCATCAGGTCTCGGGCGAGCTCGACCACGCTCCGCCGCCGCGGCGCCCCGAGGCCGACACGGTGAACCCGCTGCGCGACGACGACGACGTGCCGTGGGAGCAGCGCCCGGCCTATCGCATCGACGTCGCGCATGGACGCGGCGCGAACGTTCTCGGGCGCGCGTCGGCGGCGCTGGCGCTGTGGTCGGCCGTGGTGCCGACGGTGCTGCGCGACGATCCGACGATGGCGGCGCTGGCCCGACGACGGCTGGCCCTCGCACGACGCCTCTACGACCTCGCACGCACCGTCGAGCGCCCGCAGCCGACGGACCCGCCGGATTTCTATCCCGAGGCGAGCACCCTCGACGACCTCGCGCTCGCCGCGGCCACCCTCGCCACCGTCACCGGCGAGGCGCGCTACGCGTCCGACGCACGCGCGCTGCTGGAGCGATGGCTCTCCCCGGACAACACCCTCGCCGCGGAGCCGACGGCGTATTGGGGCGACGTCACCGCGGTCGCGCTCGCGGAGATGGTGCGGTCGGCGCGTCCGTCCACCGACGACGCAGCGTGGGCTCGAACGCAGCTCGGCGGCCTCGTCGCGCCGCTCACGTCGCCGTCGACGCCGCGCGGCCCCGTCGCCCGCGCCTTCGGCTGGACGCTCGGCACCTTCGGCAACGGAAGCATCGCGCAGGGACTCGGCGCCGCGCTCGCGTGCGTGCTCGCCGACGCCGCCGGAGCGGCATCGGGCTGCCGCGCCATCGCCGCCGACCAGGTGCACTGGACCCTCGGACGAAACCCCTTCGGAGTGACCTTCGTCGCCGGACTGGGCGCCCGATCCCCGGAGCACCCGCATCACGACCTCGCGCGCGTGACCGGCATCACACCCTTCGGCGCCGTCGTGGGCGGACCGGCGGAGCTAGGCGTGCGCACGCGGTCCGGCCTCGCGAGCGTCGTCGTCGGCGCCCCGTCCCACGCCTTCGCGGCCTACACCACGCACGAAGCGTTCTACGAGGACGACCCCGAGGACTACGTGGTCAACGAGCCGGCCATCGACTTCACGCCCGCGCTCGTCTACGTGGCGGCGGCGCTCGCCGACCACAGCCCCCGCGGCGATGCGGCGCCCTAGAGCGCGAGCGTCAGGGTCGCCATGAACGTCCGCGGAGCGCCGGCGACGAAGTGTCGCGCCGGGCTCCCGACGGACGCCGCCGCGGGGTCGAAGCGCGACGCGTAGACGAAGTCCGCCGAGTGCCACGGGGTGTCGAGCACGTTGCGCACGGCGAGGTCGAGCCCGAACACGCCCCAGCGCGCGCCCGCCGTCGCGTCGACGAGCCACACCGGGTCCGTCGATCCGTTCGAGGGCAGCGCCGCGACGCCACGGTAGTTCGCCGCGAGCCCACCTCGCAGGTGCAGGGAGCGCCCTCGCACCGTCGCGACGCGCCCCTCGGCGACGACGTCGGCGCGGGCCACGAGCGACGGGAGATAGGGCACCGCGTCGCCTGCGTGCAGCGCTCCGCCGAGCGCGTCGGCTCCGAGCGCCGAGCGCGTGTACGAGACCCATGCGGACGCGTCGATCCAAGGCAGCGGCTGCGCGCGCGCCCACGCCATCGCGCCGAAGCGGGAGGTGTCTCCGACGTCGACGGTGGTCGCCGCGACGGGATCGAAGACGGCCTCGTGGGCCACGTCGGTATGGAACGCGCTCACCCCGCCGGCGACGCGTGCGCGCCACCTTGCCGGCGACGCGATGCGCAGCGAGAGGTCCGCGGTGCGCGCCGATGCGAAGACCGGCGGCGCTCCCGCGGCGAGCGCGCGAGCGTCGGGGTTGCGCAGACCCTCGCCGTAGCTCGCCACGACGCGCACGCCCGCCCAGGGCCCGAGGAGCAGCGACACCTTCGGCAGCGCACGCCCAAGCACCACCGCATCGCCGCCGTAGGGGGCGCCGTACGCGAAGAGCTCGGCGCGCGCGCCGGCGATGACGCCGAGCCAGCGGGTCAACCTGGCCGTGGCCTCGATCCAGGCGGACGCGTCGGTGACGCGCACCGGCGTCGCGTCGTCGTCGGGGCTCGGCGGCGACCACGCTGCGTTCGTGACGGCGTCGAGGTGCGTGACGCCCGTCGCATAGCGGTCGTGACGTAGCGCGAGCCCTCCGGCGAGCTCCTGCACGAGCCCGCCGACGACGCGCGCATGGCGGTAAGACACCGCGAGCCCGAGCGTCGCGCCGACGTAGGTCGACGACGTGAGGTCTCCGTGCGACGCGCTGTCGACGAAGCCGTCGTCGTTCAGCACATCGCGGAACTGCCGATACTGCGCGTACATGCGGAGCTCGAAGCGGCCGCGCGCAGTGCTCCTCGACAGGGTGGCCGCGGCGATGGCGCGAGCGCTGCTCCCGCCTTGCGACCCGGTCCCCGGATAGACCGCGAAGGCCCCGATGCGGCCGGCGTCCACGTCGTCCTGGCGAACGACCCCGGGGTTGCCCCAGCGCCCCGCATGCGCCGCGGCGAACACGCGAAGCTCCCAGGCCGGACCGACGTGGAAAACCCGCTGCGCGAGCGCCGTCGCGCGAGCGTATCCGCGCTGCGGCACCACGCCGTCGGCGCGGACCACCTCGGCGCCGGTGAAGTCGCGCTCGGAGCCATGGACCGGCCGCGTGAACGCCGCGAGCCGCGCGTAGCCGAAGGAGCCTGCGGTGGCCCGGAGCATGGTGCCCGGCATCGCCAGCCCGAGCCGGTAGTCGACGGAGCCGGCGAGCGCGAAGTTGCCTTGCTGCGGGTCGCCGAGCCCCTCGACGACGAGGAGCTGTTGCACCAGCTCCGGCGGGATGAAGAGGGTGTCGGCGTTGCCGTGCGTGAGCGGGTTGGCGTCCTCGTTCAGGGGCACGCCGTCGACGGACACCGCCACGTCCTGCCCGTTGTCGCCGCGAAAGCCGCGCAGCGAGATCTCCGGCGCGTCGCCCGCGCCGCCCTCGTTGCTCAGCGACACTCCGGGAACGAGCGTCAGCAATTCCGATGCGTCGAGCCTCGGCAGCGCGCCGAGCCCACCGATGCGCACCGGCAGGTCCCCTGCGCTGCGCGGGAGCGACTCGCCGTGGACCACCGCCTCGCCCGCGCCGGCCGCGTCCTGCGCGATGGAAGCGCACGGCAGGGCGAGGAGCGCGAGCGCGAAGGAACCGGGACGCATGACGGCGCATCGTCGTAGCCGTGCCGATGTCCCGGCGGCAAGCGCGCCGCATCGCGTCGAAGCCGGTGCGTCGAAGCGCCGCAGCCCGTAGACTGCGCGACGGAGCAACGCATGGCCCCTCTCGTGAATCTTCAGCCCGGCTCGACCTTTGCGGACGACTTCCGCGTCGTCGGGCTGCTCGCCACCGGCGGCATGGGCGCCGTCTACGTCGTCGAGCAGCGCAGCACGGGCAAGCAGCGCGCGATGAAGGTCATGGACCCCGCCCTCGTCGCCGTGCCCGAGCACCGCGCCCGCTTCGAGGCCGAGGCGCGCATGGCGGCGCGCATCGAGAGCGACCACGTCGTCGAGGTCGTCGCCGCAGGCATCGACGAGGCTTCGCAGACCCCGTGGCTCGCGATGGAATTGTTGAAGGGCGAGACCCTCGGCGCGCGCCTCGCCCGCGGGCGGCTCGAGCCCGCCGAGGCCGTCGAGGTGCTCCGCCAAGTCGCCCACGCCCTCGGCGCTGCGCACCGAGCGGGCCTGGTGCACCGCGACATCAAGCCGGACAACGTGTTCCTCGCGACGTCGCGCCGCGACGGCGAGCGGAGCGTGGTGAAGGTGCTCGACTTCGGCATCGCCAAGGTGCTGCAGGACGCCCGCGCGCGCTCCGTCGCCACCGCCCCCATCGGAACACCGCTCTGGATGGCGCCGGAGCAGACCGAGGCGCGCGGGCTCATCGGTCCGCAGACGGACGTCTGGGCCTTCGGGCTCCTCGCGTTCGTCGTGCTCACGGGCCGCTGCTACTGGCTCGCCGCGAACGAGGCCGAGCTGTCGATCCCCGCGGTGATGCGCGAGGCGCTCTTCACGCCGATGCCGGCGGCGAGCGCCCGGGCCGCCGAGCTGGGTGCGCCCGGCACGCTCCCCGAGGGCTTCGACGCGTGGTTCGCCGGGGCCACGACGCGCGACGCCGCGCACCGCTTCGCCGACGCCGACGCGGCCCTCTCCGCGCTGCTCCCGCTGTTTCGCGTGCCGGTGCGGACCTCGTTGGGCGCGCCCGCGGTGCCGCCGCAGCAGCCCACGCAGCCGATGGTCGCGCGCACCGTCGCGTGGAGCGCCGTGCCCGCCGCAGCGGCAGCCGCTGCCCCGGGATCCGGGAGCTCCCGCGGATGGTTGCCTTGGGCCGTCGGCGCCGTGCTCCTCGCCTCCGCCGCCGCGGCCGTCGCGGTACACCGCACGAGCGGCAGCGGCACCGTCGACCCGCCCGCCGCCGCAGCGCCCTCGGCTCCCGCGGCGCCTTCGACGCCCGCGGCGAACGGCGCGACGGCTCCGTTGCCCCCCATCGCACCGACACCGAATCCGGTGCCCGAGGCGCCGCTCGCCGCGCACCACCTTCCGCCGCACCATCCGCTGGCCCATGCGGCTGTCCCGTCCAGCCCCTCGTCGCCAACGGCGACGGACGCCGGCTCCGGCGCGCCTCCCACGGCAGCTCCGGCCACAGCGCCCAGCGTTCCCGCCGCCGCGCCCACGGCGCCGTCGGCGGCGACCCCCGTCGCAGCGCAGCCCGGCACCGCGGCTCCGCAGCCCCTCGGGTTCGGTGACGGAGGACTCGCCCCGTTCTTTCGGCGCGTCCCCAACGGGCTCCCGGGGCTCCTCAACCCGAACGTCCGCCCGATCCCGCCCGGCGCCGCGGGGTTGCCGCAGGCCGCGCCTACGACCGCACCGGTGGCGCCCCCGCCCTGATTTCAGCGTGCCCGCGGCACGTACGACGGCTCTTCGCAGCGGCACACCACGCAGTCCTGGGCGCTCACGTACACGCAGACCTCGCCGAGCACGCACGGCATGCGGATGGCGCCGCTGCACCGACGTCCGGGCTGCGTCCTCGCGCACGCCGCGACGAGAACGAGCGCTGCGAGGACGGAGGCACGACAGCCGCGCATGCCCGCAGTGTACGCCCCCGCGGAGGCCACGACGTCAGGCCCGCGCGCAGGCGACGTCGTCGCAGCGCCCGGTGAGTCGCAGGCGGTTCCGAGCGAACCAGCGGTACCCGGCGTCGAGAAGATGCGAGACCCCGGGCAATCGGGTGAGCGCGACGATCCATCGGAGCCCCACAGCAGCGTAGAGCTGCCGAAACACCTCGACGCCCTCGACGAGCGTGCCGTCTGCGGCGCGGCCGTGGATGCGGGCCATCAGCACGGCCCCGTCGAGGCCGAGCGCCGCTGCATCGAAGGAGGGCTCGGCGATGTCGGTGAAGCGGATGGCGCCGCGCCGGTCGAGGCGGCGCAGCAGCGCGATCTCCCCGGCGCACAGCGGACACGCGCCGTCGAAATAGACCTCGACGCGGCCCGCGGCGCTCACGCCGGCTCCTGCACCAGCGCCGCCTCGTCGAGGAGGTGCCCCGAGCGCGACGCCTTGGTGCGCAGGTACGAGCGGTTGTGGTCGTTCGGCGCGACGAAGTGCGGCAGGCGCTCGCGCACCAGCACCCCGTGCGTCTGGAGCTGCCGAACCTTCTCGGGATTGTTCGTCATCAAACGAATGCTCCGCACGCCAAGCGCCCGCAGGATCGCCGCCGCCACCGAGTAGTCGCGCTCGTCGTCCTTGAAGCCCAGCGCGAGGTTCGCGTCGACGGTGTCGAGGCCGGCCTCCTGCAGACCGTACGCGCGGATCTTGTTCGTCAGCCCGATGCCGCGGCCCTCCTGGCGCATGTAGAGGACCACGCCCCGGGAGAGGCTCCCGACGCGGGTCATGGCGCGCTCGAGCTGCGATCGGCAGTCGCAGCGCAGCGACCCCATGATGTCGCCGGTGAGGCACTCCGAGTGCACCCGCGTCGTCACGTCGTGGGCGCCGGCGACGTCGCCGCGCACCATCGCGACGTGCTCCTTGTCGTCGCGGTCGTTGGAGAACACGAAGATGCGAAAATCGCCAAACTGCGTGGGCAGCGACGCGACGCTCGCGATCACGACGCGGGCGGCCTCCGTCGACGCGTCTCGCTCGAGGTTCCAAAGATCCTGGTCCATCGCGGGCTCCTTCTCCGTACAGGTTGTGTCATGGACACGATTGCTTTTTGTCCAGATAGCGTCTACATACGGTCCATCAACGTGGTCGTCAAGGAGCAGCCCCTCGATGTCTCGTCCGACGCCTCCGGCGTGACGATTCGTGTCGTCGCAACCCGCACCGGTCTGCCCATGGACACGCTGCGGGCCTGGGAGCGCCGCTATGGCTTCCCGAAGCCCGTGCGACGCGCCGGGAGCAACCGGCGGCTCTACTGCGAGTCCGACATCGAGCGGCTGCTCGCCATGACCCGCACCTTCGCCCTCGGATACCGGGTGGGCGACGTCGTGGGGATGACGCTCCCGGCGCTCCGTGCGCTGTCCGGCGACGGGGCGGACCCTGCGCCCGCGGCGCCGCGCGCACCGAACCTCGACGCGCTCGTCGACCTGCTTCGAGGCGACGACGTGGCGGGCTTCGAGCGAGAGCTCCGCGGGCTCGCGACGCAGCTCGGCCCCAAGCGCTTCGTGACCGACGTGGCGCACCCGTTCGCGGTGCGCGTCGGCGAGGCGTGGGCTGCGGGCCGCCTCGAGGTGCGCCACGAGCACATGGCGTCGGAGATCCTCACGACGCAGCTCCGGCACATGCTCGCGGGCTACCAGGACGTCGCGACGCGACCGCAGGTATTGCTCGCGACGCTGCCCGGCGAGCCGCACACCCTCGCGCTGCAGATGGTGGCGCTCTACCTCGCGGTGTCGGGCGCCAAGGCGCGCTTGCTCGGCGCGTCGACGCCCCCCGAGGACCTCGCCGCCGCGGCGCTCTCGCTGCACGCCGACGTCGTGGGGCTCACCGTCACCCTGGTCTCCGATCCGAAGGAGGCGCGGCGCGGAGTGAAGAAGCTCCTGCGACGTCTGCCGGCGGGCGTGACCGTGTGGCTCGGCGGCGCGGGCGCCGCGGGGCTGGGCCTCGACGTCGACGAGGTGCGCTGCGTCCCGGGCTGGAACGACCTCGACGACGCCCTCGAGCGCTGGCGCGCGGGGCCCCAGCGGGGCGCGCGGGTCAGTGCGGCGTGAACCGCGCGTTGCGGCCGCTGAACAGGATGGGCTGCGGCACGCCGAAGGGGATCACCGCGTTCGCTCCGGCCCAGTCCTCGAGCCCCACGGTGGCGGGCTCGGGAAGGGTCTGCGAGCCGTAGGCGAGGTCCACCACGTTCGTGGTCTCGTTCAGGACGACCTCGAAGTTCAAGTGTCCGAGCGCGCTCGTGACGTAGTGGACGTCGGCCCACTCGACGACCCAGGTCCTCGCGCCGACGTTGCCCGCGGTCGCGATGCACATGCCCGCGCCGCGCGTCGCGAGGTCGCGCCATTGCGCCGCGATCACCGCGTCGACGCCGTCTCCGTGGTTCGGGACGATGCCGTTCGCCGGCGTCGGTGGCGAGTGCTGGAAGGTGACGTACCCGTCCGGAGTCACCGTCACCACCGCGTGCGCCGGCACCGGCGTTCCCCAATATCGGAAGCGGAACGGAAGGTCCGCCGCGTAGGTACCGCCGTTCGTGTCCGTGAGCGCGGTGACATGGCCAGGGAGCGAGCACGCGTCGATCCAGCGCAACGCCGACACGTCGGTCGCCACGGTGTACCCCGTCGGCCCGCGGCACACGCCCGCGAGGCAACGCTCGTCGCTGAAGCACACGTTGCCGCAGGAGCCGCAGTTCTGCGGGTCGTTGTCGATGCCCACGCACACGCCGTCGCACACCGCGAGCGGCGCGAAGCACCCGAACGCGTCGCCCGGAATCGGTGCGTCGACGGAGGCGTCCACCGCCACGTCGACGACGTCGGCAACGTCGGCCGAAGGAGCGTCCGGCGTCGATCCGAGGTCCGCGACGGGAGCGTCGACGGCGACGTCCGAGCCTGCGTCCGTCGCGACCGCAGCCTCGACGACATCGTCCGCGGAGGGCGATACGTCGGCGTCGACGGCGGTGGTGGCGTCGACGGTCACCGTCGGATCGGCCTCGCCGACGGCGCACGCGACGCCCAACACCGACACGGTGAGCTGAATCCGGAGTTTCACCCGTCGTGTGAATGCCAGACCGGCGGGTCTCCGTAAAGGCGCTTCCGTCGACGCGACGCGCCGTGGCTGCGCGAGCGCTTGACGCGTCGTCGGGGCTTTGTTGGGGTGCGCGGACCGATGAACGAACGAGCGCCACCTGCCGCGGCCCTCGCGCCGCCCGGGCTCGGTGGACGCGACCTCCGCGGATGGCGCCTGGCCCGCTGCGGCACTTGCGGTCTGCCCCACGACGTGTGCCTCTGCGACGAGCTGCCGCGGGTGCGCTCGACGCTCCGCGTCTCGGTGGTCATGCACCGCGTCGAGGCGCTGCGCAGCACGAACACCGGGCGCATCGTGGCCCGCGTGCTCGACGACGCGACGGTGCGCGTGCGAGGGGCCCGCGACGACGCCCCGGTCGAGGCGGCGCCCCGGCGATGTCTCGTGCTCTTCCCGTTCGAGGGCGCGCGCCCGCTGCGCCGGGACGACGCGGATCCCGACCGGAGCCGTGATGCGACCCTCGTGGTACCCGATGGCACGTGGGCGCAGGCCCGGCGCATCGCCCGACGCGACGCTTGGTGCGCGAGCGCCGAGCCGGTCTGCGTGGAGCCGCGCGCGCCGAGCCGCTACGGTCTCCGGCGCAACGCGCGCGACGGCGGCCTCTGCACCGTCGAGGCGGTGGCCGAAGCCCTTGCCGCGCTCGGCGACGACGTCGCGTCGGAGGCTTTGCAGCAGGCCTTCGACGCGTGGCGGGCGCGGGCTGGCGCGGTGCGCGGGGCGGTCGGCGCCGACGATGCGTGCTACGGTGCCGACGGGTCATGATCGTCGCCGATGAACCCCACGTCGTCGCGGTCGTTCCCGGGTTGCTCGGGACGGCCGACGGCGCCCAACGCCCTGCAGTGTCCGAGCGCTTCCTCGTCGGGCTCGAGCTGACGTTGCGGGCGCGGGTACCGCAGACGTCGGTGCGCGTCGTGCCGCTCCCGATGCTGCCAGCCGAGGCGCTGGTGACGCGACAGAGGCTGCTTTCGGCGCAGCTCGCCACCCTCGCGCGGCGCTTCGGTGAGCCGCGCGTGCACCTGCTCGGGCTGGGCACCGGCGGCGTCGACGCCGCATTGATCGCCCGGCAGCACGCCCTCGTCGAGGCCGGCGAGGGGACGTCGCGCTACGACGAGATCGCGCTCGACCACCGCGCCATCGACTCGGTCACCACCCTCGCGGCCCCGCTCTTCGGCACGTCGCTGGTGCGCGCTTCGATGCCGGCGGTGGGCCCCGGCACCGGGACGTCGGCGGTGCGCGCCGTGTCGCCCGCGTCGTGGTCGCTCGCCGCCTCGGTGCCCGACGGGACGCCGGTGCCGCCGTCTCTTCGGGCCGTGGACGACCGACGCCTCGCGCTCGCGGGGGCCGTGCTCCGACGCGGTCCGCTGCACCGCGACCTCGACCCGGACGTCGTCGGCGCCTTGGTCGCGCGCGACAACCGCAGGCCGGGCGTCGCCATGTTCTGCTTCGCCACGCTCGCGCCGCTGCCGGGCACGGGGCTCGAGGGCACCCCGGCCGACACCCTCTACGCCGACCTCTGGCGCTGGACCGCCGAACGCGCCACCGGGGCCGCCGCGCCGCGCTTCCCGTCCTTCGATGCCTCGGACGTCATCGCGAGCCATGCCGACCTGCGCCCCGCGCTCATCCTTCCCGAGGACAGCGATGGCTTGATCAACACCGCGCGCCAGGTCGACCCGCAGGCGACCTTCGCAGGACTCGTGCTCGGCGACCACGCCGACGTCCTCGGGCTCTACCGGCGCACCGATCCGTTCAGCGGTGCGACCTTCGATCCTGGGCTCCTGGCGAGCGGCGCGGCCTTCGGCGACGCCGAGTTCTTCGTGCTCCTCGAGCGCATCGCCGATGGCATCGCGAACACCATCGTGAAGCGCCCGTGGGGCGGCGGCGACTGACCGCAGGCGCCGTGAACTTCGCGTCGATCCTCCTGCTCGCGCTCGGCCTCGCCATGGACGCGACGGCGGTGGCCGCCGCCCGGGGTCTCGCGGCGCCGCGCATCCTCCCGCGGCACGTCGCCACGGTGGCCCTCTTCTTCGGCGGCTTTCAGGCCCTCATGCCCCTCGTCGGATGGATCATCGGCGCGGGCGTGGGCCGCCGCTTCGCCGCATGGAGCGCGTGGATCGCCTTCGCGCTGCTCGTGTTCCTTGGCGTTCGGATGCTGCGCGAGGCGCGCGCCGCCGACGATCCCGAGGCCGATGCCGTGACCGGCGATCCCTTCGCGTGGCGCGTGATGCTCGCCCTCGCGGTGGCGACGAGCCTCGACGCGCTGGCGGCCGGCGTCACGCTCCCGATGCTGCACGCGCCGCTGGCTCTCTCGCTCGTGACCATCGGCGTCACCACGGCGGTGCTGAGCGCCGTCGGGCTCTTCGCGGGTCGCCGCTTCGGCGCGCTCCTCGGCCGTCGCCTCGACGCCGCGGGCGGCCTCGTGCTCGTCGGCCTCGGCGTGAAGACCCTCGTCGCGCACCTCGCCGGCTGAGCGCGTGCGCTACGCGGCGCCGTGGCCGGCCTCCGCGCGCACGTCCCGAAGCCATCCGTCGCTCAACAGGAACTGCGCGGCGAAGTAGGTCACGAAGATCGCCGGCGCGAAGAGCGGGTGCGGCCGCGTCGCGAGTCGCGTGCCGATGAGCCCGTCGGAGAGCACGAAGAGCACCGCTCCGGCGAGCACGCGATGCCCCGGGCTGCGGCGGAGCGCCGCCGAGGCCGCCATGGTCGCGAGCACGGTGCCGTAGACGGCGACGGGCACGGACTTCTCGCCGAGCAAGGGCACGATGCGCGTCATCGCGAGACCCGCGGCGAGGACGATGGTCCACGCGGTGGCGACGCGGCCCGGCGTGGGCTCGCGCTCCCGCACGAAGGTCGCGATGAAAAAGAGATGGCCGACGAGGAACGCGATCATCCCCACGAGGAACGGAGCGTTCGACCGGAACACCATGCCCAGCGGCAGCGTCACGTCGCCCACGGCCCCGAGCAGCAACGCGGCCGTCATGGCCGACGAACGGGGCGCCGGAACGGCCTTGCGAAGGCGCACCGCGAGCGCCACGACGGGCACGCCCTTGAGCGGAATGACCCACGCGAAGGGTCCCGCGACCTCGAGGGCGATGACGAGCACCGCCGCGACGAGAAACACCACTAGCGCGCGGTCGCGATCAGAGGACGCCACGATCTCCGGACGGTACTCCATGCGCGGGGCGCTCGTCGTCGGGCGCTCACCGCGCGAGCCACGCCTCGGCCACCTCGAGGAACGTCCCATCGCCCGTCGCGGCGTGCTCGCGCAGCGCCGCCGCCCCCAGCTTCACGGCGTGATCGTCGTCGCTCGCGGCCGCGCGCGCCCGCACGGACTCACGGCTCGGCGCATCGCACCGCTCCGGCTCGCGAAGCACCGAGGCGCCGGAGTCGGGCTCGCCGTGCGTGGCATGCAGCGCTGCGACGGCGTGAAAGACAGCTCCGAGTGCCGCGCGCGCGGTCGGCCCGTCGAGATGCGGCGCGACGAGGCGCAGGGCGCTCGAGGCCGTCACGGCATGCAGGTAGACGAAGCGCTCCGTGGGGTTCGCGAGAAAGAGCCGCGCCGCGGATCGCGTGAGCACGCCGACGGTCGCCTCGAAGGGTTTCGCGTCGAGGTCCACCGCCGCGACGGCCGCTTCGAAACCGTCGACCTCGGCGCACTGCGCCACGCGGTCGACGATGAGCCCCGCCTCGCGGCGCGCCGACGGCGGCAGCAGCGGGACCTGCGCGAGTGCCCGCGCAACATCGAGCCCCGGCTGCCGGCGCGACCCGGGGTCGCCAGGAACCCGTTGGAACGTCGACGCCCACGACGCGAGGCCGAAGGCCATCTCGCGACGCCGCGAGGGTGTGTCGGCGGCCGCCAACGCCCACGCGGCATGGGCGGTTCGCAGCCAGCCGTGCGTCGCCGCGGCGACGGCCCCGGGCAACAACGGGCGCAGCGTCGCGGCGAGGCTGCCGAGCGCATCCCCGCACGCGAACGCGGCCTCGTACGTCGCCAGGAACGCTCGCGCCGACGCCTCGTCGCCCAGCCTCGCAGGAGCCAAGGACGGCGCGGGCAACGGACGAAGACGCCGGAGATAGCGCGCGACGAAGGGCTCGATGCGATCCTCGGCGCCGAGCTCGGCGAGCGATGCGGCGGCCATGGGCCCGTGGTTCGAGAGCCCGTCCACGCCCCCGGCGGCGTACGCGAAGTCCGTCCGGTGCAGCCGGTCGAGCGCGCGGTCCAGGGTGGAGGACGTGTCCATCCCCGATGCCTACGATCAACCGCCGCGACGCGCCGCCCAGATACACCGAAGCCCGCCGAGGATCACTCCAGGGCGGGCTTCGGATTCGGTTGCGGGGGCAGGATTTGAACCTACGACCTTCGGGTTAAAGAGGTTAAGCAAAGACGTAAGGATGAAGGTTTTTATATTGGTGGGCGACGTGGCTTTGGTTTTGATGTTGTAGAGGGGATTAAAGTCCCTAACGTTGAAGAGCAAAAGTTACTTAACCAAATGAAGCGAATGAAGGAAAAAGGTAAGACTATTAAGGAGATTCACTATTGGCTAAACGAAGTGAAAAATAAAAAATTAGCGTACTCATCTTTGAGAGTTGTTTTAATGAATTTTCAAACCTGATAATCAAGATTGAGATGAAGAATGACTTCTTTAATTACTTCTTCCCAATTATCTCTATTGGGCTGTCTAAATAATTTAGCTGTTGGATACCAGGGGCTATCTTGTCGATCTAGTAGCCATCTCCATTCAGGATTCCACGGAAGTAGTATGAAGGTACGCTTTCCTAGGGCGCCTGACAAGTGGGCTAAGGATGTATCAACAGTGATTACAAGATCCATTGCTTGGATGACTGATGCTGAATCATTAAAGGATTTTATTTCTTCGCCCAGAAATTTAATATCTGGATATTGGCTGAGAAAATCCTGATCTTTTTCCCTTAGATCCTTTTGGATTAAAAATAGATTTACATTATCAGCAATCGGTTCAAAAAATCTTAAATCCATAGATCTATTTTTGTCATTGAAATGATTTTTATTTCCAGAGCAAGCAACTCCTATATTCATCTTCTTATTTTTTGAATTAAGTTTCTCTCTCCAAAAAATTAAATTTTCTTCGTCAGCTCGAATATATGAGTTTGTACTTGGAATATTGTCAAAATTTGTAGAAAATAAAAAGGGAAGACTAACCAAGGGAATTTGAAAATCAATAACTCCTGTCGACTCTTCTTGGCTTATAACCTTAGGTTGTAGAAATGAATTTTGAAGTAACTCCTTAAGCGGCTCTTGAACCTCAAAAATTACATCTGCTTTTAATTCAATAAGTTTTTCAATAAAGCGACTGAATTGAATCGTATCTCCATAACCCTGCTCGCTCCATACTAAAACACTTTTCCCTGAAATCTCATTAAGGTCGGTGAGCAATGGAAACTCTTGATGACGCATAGGCTCGGCTTTTGTTTTTTTCCATCGGTACTCATAGTTTTTCCAGCCACTCTCAAAATTTCCAGTAACTAAGTGACTTAAAGCCTGATTCCAATATGCGTCAGAGTAATCAGGTTTAAAACTAATTGCTTTGTCATATGAGGCTAGCGCTTCGTCGTAGCGTTTTAATTCACCAAGGGTGACGCCTTTGTTAGACCACGCC
>CAIMWA010000527.1 GCA_903845045.1 uncultured delta proteobacterium
CGAGTGGGTCCTCGAGATGTTTCCCGAACACGTGACGGAGACCCTCGAGGCGCGCTGGGTCGCACAGGACGACCGCGTCGACGTGACCCGGGTGTTGCGCTACCGCGGCCTCGCCCTCGACGACTCGCGCGCTCCCGCGGGACCGGCCGCCGACGCAGTGCGCGCCGAGGCGCTGTTCGCCGAAGCGACTCGACGGGGCGTGGGCGCCTTCGTCGACGACGCCGACGAGCTTCAGCGTTTTCTCGCGCGGCTGGCCTTCGCGGCGAGCGTGGCGCCGAAGGCCCAGATCCCTTCGGACGCGGACGCCCTGCGGTCCGCGGCGCTGCGTCGCTGCTGCCTCGGAGCGGCCTCCCTCGATGACCTTCGCAAGGCGTCGTTGCTCGGCGAGATCCGCGCCGTTCTGACGCCAGAACAACGGCGGACGCTCGACGAGCAGGCCCCGGATCGCGTGGGCATCGGCGCCGGCCGGATGGTTCGGGTCCAATACGAACCGTCGAAGCCCCCGTGGATCGCGTCGCGCCTTCAGGACTTCTTCGGCATGCGTCGCGCTCCCTCGGCGGGCGGCGTGCCCATGGTGGTGCACCTGCTGGCGCCGAACCAGCGCGCGGTGCAGGTCACCAGCGACCTCGACGGGTTCTGGACGAAGCACTATCCGGCGATCCGGCGCGAGCTGTGCCGCAAGTATCCGAGGCACCCATGGCCGGAGGACGGGCGCGCCGCGAGCCCCCCGCCGCCGGGACCTCGTTTCCGAGGCTGACGCGGCGCGGAGGTACGAGATGGCTGCGACGCGAACGTTGTTGCTGGTGCGTCACGGGGAGTCGGCGGGCAACGCCGCGCAGATGTTCACGGGGCACAGCGCGTCGCCGCTGACCGAGCGCGGGGAGCGTCAGGCGACCGCAGTGGCGGAGGCCCTCGCCGAGCCCACGCCCGTCGCCGTCTACAGCAGCGATCTACTGCGCGCGATATCGACGGCGGCGCCGCTCTGCGCGCGCGCAGGCCTCGAACTCGTGACCGACGCGCGGCTGCGCGAGCGCGACATGGGCTCCTTCGTCGGCGTCCGCTTCGACGTGCTCCGCGCCGAGCAGCCCGACGCGTGGCGCGCGCTCGCGTCACGGGACCCGGACTTCACGCCCCCCGGCGGCGAGTCGCACAGGACCTGCGCGGCGCGCGTGTGCGGAGCGCTCGATGAGATACTGCAGCGCCACGCCGCGGGGGTGGTGGTGGTGGTGAGCCACGGCGTCGCGATGCACCACCTTCTGCGACACCTGCTGCGCGCCGACGACGCCGGCCTCGTGCTGGCGACGGACAACTGCGGGGTGCACCGCCTCGAGTGGCGCGACGAGGGCGTGCTGCGCGTGGCGGCGCTGAACGACACGCGGCACCTCGCCGGCGTGTGATCGTTCAGGGACCGAACGATCCCGCGGCAACGTCGGCCTCGGTGCCGAGCGGCGTGACGTCGAACGCGTAGTCGCCCTCGGCCACGCGATCGTCGGCAGCCACGGTGACGGTGATCGTGTCGGCGTCCGGCGAGACCGCCGCGAGCGCCGCCGCGGGAACCGTGAACGCGCCGGGCGCGCGGGGGACCACGCAGGTGAGCAGCGTGCCGTGCGGATCGGTCTCCGACGCACCGTGCGACGCCGTGACGACGATGGCGACGTGGCTGCTATCACCGCCTTGCCAGGCGACGTCGAGCGCGCCGCCGCGACGGGCGCGGAACCCCGGCGCCGGGGCCGATCGCGTCACCGCCGTCGGCACCACCACGGGCCGGTGCGTGCGGAACGGCTCCAGGGCCCCGGAGCCCTCGAGGCTCGCTGCGACGCGGGTGCCCGGGGCGAGGGTCGTGCGCACCGCCGCGCGGTAGCGGCCAACCGGGGAGCGCATCGCGTGGCCGACGGCATCGCCACCGACGATCCAGAAATCTGCGCGGCCCCCTTCGAGCATCGCGGGCTCGTCACCGCGGGCGGTGCGCACTCCGACGCACACCGCGTCGCGATAGATGAGGTCACGCTCCGCGTACAGCGTGGCGCCGAGGACCGCGAAGGAAGGTCCCGGCGAGAGGCCGAGCATGAGCCGGGGAGCACGGGGCACCGCGGCCTCGCGGCGGCACCCCGCGGAGACGAGAGCCATGGCGCCGAGGGCGAGGATCGAGGGGGCGATGCGCACCCGCGGTGCATCGCGCGACCGAAGCGCTTCGTCAACGTCCCGCGCCGAGCTACACTGGGGCGTGTTTTACGCTGGCCCGTATGGTCGAGAATGGTGCACCGGCGCGTTGCTGGCGGCGGCGCTCGCGGGCTGCGGCACCTCGCCGCCCGGGGACGACGCGCTCTACGACTCGGGGCCCGTGGAGGAGCACGCCGAGGTGTGCTTTCCGTCGTGCCTTCTCGGGGAGACGTGCAGCGGCGGGCACTGCGTCCCGTCGTCGACAACTCCGTTTCGCGACGCGGGCAACGACCTCGGGCGCCCCGTCGACGCGACCGCGACGGACGTCCCGGTGATCGTCGATGCCGTGGCGCCGGTGGCGTGCTGCCGTCTCGGCACGCCGTCGTGCGGCTGCGTCTTCGTCGGCGGCGCCGTGGACTCCAACGGCGACTGCCACCAGATCTGCGACATCGGCCAGCCCGACGCGTGGGTGCGCGCCGTCGATCCCCACGGCTGCGCATACTGGGCGACGCCGCACGTGCCGTGTCCCGTCGACGCCGGCTCCGACTGAGGCCGTGATACCTTCTCGCCCGATGCGGCGGCTTCGCGCGGACGTTCGGGGCTTGTCGACGGTGGAGTACGTCATCGTGCTCATGGTCATCGCGCTGCTCGGCATCGCGGCGTGGCGAGGCTTCGGGGCGGGCACCTCGTCGCGTGCGGCGGACGCCCAGCACGAGGTCGGCACGCTCGGCGATTCCGTCGACGGACGGCGCGGCGGTGCGGCGACGGGCGCTGCCAGCACGGCGCACATGCGCGTCGAGGACGCGACGATGGAGCAGGCTCCTCCGCAGGACGACGGGCTCTTCGGCCCGGTGGCGCTGGTCGGGGCGGCGGCGCTCCTCGTCCTCGCGATGCTCGCCCGACGGATGCTTCGGAAGGACGGCGGCGAGGGCGGCGCTGGCGGAGCTTCCGCCTCCTGACGGCGCGGCGGTGGGGCTGGTAGCATCCCCGTCGTGATGACGTCGCGACGAGGGTGGATGATGATGGCGGCCGCGCTCGCCGCGTGCTCGCCGGCGGGGCCCGCGACCTTCACCGTGGGAGGAACGCACCTCGACGGCGGCGCGTCGGGCTCCGACGCCGCGTCGCGCTCGGAGACCGCGGCGCGCGACGCCATCCCGGTGGCCGATCGGGGTACGTCGGTGATCGCGCAGGACGCGGCGTGCGCGACGACGACGGCCAATGCGGCGCGCCTCCCGGTGAACCTCCTCATCGTCCTCGATCGCTCGGGCTCGATGATGGACGGCACGCCGACGAGCAAGTGGGATGCGGCGGTGGCGGGGCTTCGCCAGCTGCTCGCGCGCCTCGATCCCGACGTGCGCGTGGGCATCACGCTCTTCCCCGCGGACGGCTCGGGTGCGGGCTCGGCGACGACCTACGCGACGCCGAACGTGCCCGTGGGTCCGCTCTCGTCGACGCGCTCGCGCATCGAGGCCGCGCTGGCGGCGTCCGGACCCAACGGCAACACGCCGATGAACTGCGCGCTCGAAGGGACGAACTCGTACTACGGCGGCTTCACGATGGATGGCTCGCGCAACGTGATCCTCATCACCGACGGGCAGCCCACCGAGGAGTGCACCACGGCGCCCCCGTGCGGCCTATTTCCGCCGGACTTCGCGTGCATCTTGAACCAGGCGCGGGTGGCCTCGGACGCCGTCCGCGTCACCGTCGCCCGCGGCGCGCGCGGAACGCCGCCGATCCGCTTCTTCATCGCTGGCACCCCCGACGCCTCCGACGCGTTCCTCTCGGACCTCGCGTTCACCGGCAACTCCGCGCGGACGCCGGGCTGCCAGGCGGCGGCGGACTGCCACTACCAGCTCGGGACGTCGACCTTCGGCACGGACCTCCAGGCGGCCCTCGACGACATCCGCGGGCGAGCGCTCACCTGCGAATTCGCCGTCGATGCGGACCCTTCACGGGTCGATCCGACGCGGGTCAACGTCGACGTGACGCCCTCCGGCGCGGCGACGCCCACGCTGGTCCCGCGCGACACGAACCACGCCAACGGATGGGACTACTCCGACGGCATGCGCTCGGTGATCCTCTACGGAGCGGCCTGCTCGCAGGTCATGACGGACCCCGGCGTGCGGGTGCAGATCCTCTTCGGCTGCCCGACGGTGACCCCGGGCTGAGCACGGTGGTATCTCGCTGCGCCATGCAGCGACGCGTGCTCGTGACCGGGGCCGGAGGATTCATCGGCAGCCACCTCGTCGAGGCGCTCGTGCGCCGCGGCGACGCGGTGCGCGCGCTCGTTCGTTACAACGGCCGTGGTGACCGCGGCGCGCTGGAGCGCGTGGCGCCCGAGGTGCTCGCGAACGTCGACGTCGTGCACGGCGACGTCACCGACCCGGTGTTCACGCGCCGCATCGTCCGCGACCGTGACGTGGTGTTCCACCTCGCGTCGTTCATCGCGATTCCGTACTCGTACGAGTGCGCAGCGCAGGTGTTCGCGAACAACCTCGGAGGGGCGCTGAACGTCGCGCAGGCGTGCATCGAGGCGCCCGACGCGCGGCTCGTGCACACGTCGACGAGCGAGGTGTACGGCACCGCGCAGTTCGTTCCGATCACCGAGGCGCACCCCCTCGTCGGCCAGTCTCCCTACGCCGCGAGCAAGATCGCCGCAGACCAGTGCGTCGAGAGCTTCGTGCGGTCCTTCGGGCTCCGCGCGGTGACGGTGCGGCCGTTCAACACGTACGGACCGCGGCAGTCGACCCGGGCCGTCATCCCCGCGATCCTCACGCAGCTCCTCGGCGGCCGCCCGCTCCGCCTCGGCAAGCTGTCGCCCACCCGCGATCTGCTCTTCGTCGAAGACACCGTGCGCGGGTTCCTTCGCGCGGCCGAGTGCGACGCGGCGCTCGGACGCACGCTGCAGCTCGCGACCGGCGTCGAGACCTCCATCGCCGACGTCGCCGAGCTCTGCATGCGCGTGACCGGCGTCGAGGCCGCGATCGTTTCCGACGACGAGCGCGTACGCCCCGCCGCGAGCGAGGTCGAGCGCTTGCTGGGTGATCCCGCGCGGGCGCAAGAGGTGCTCGGCTGGCGCGCCGAGGTCACGCTCGCCGAGGGCATCGCCCGGGTGGCCGAGTGGCTCCGCGGAAACCTCGGGCTCTACCGCCCCGGCGAGTACCTGCGCTGAGCTACCAGGCGCGGCCTGGTGGTGCTCCGGTGAGCGTGCGGCACGACGTCGGGTGCTCGTCGCGCAGGTGCGTCTGCGCCTCGCGGTAGCGCGCGCGCATCGCCTCGAAGGTCGGGCGGTCGGTGCGGGCGCGGTCGTGGAGCTCGCCCGGGTCCTGCGCGACGTCGAAGAGCGAGAAGCGCGTGTCGTCGCCGAACGCGAGGATCTTCATGCTCCCGTGCAGGAGCGCACGGCGACGGTCGTTGTTGCTGGTGCGCGCCAGGTCCACCCACACGTCGCGGGACTCGGGCGCCGCCCCGAGCAGCTCGGGAACGAGCGACACGCCGGTGAACTCCGGCTCCGGCGGCAATCCGAAGAGCGCCAGCACCGTCGGGGCGAGGTCGAGGTGGCTGCGGTTCTCGTCGATGCGCCGCGGCGCGACGCCGGGGACGACGAAGAACCAGGGCACGCGCACGAGGTTCTGCCAGAGCTCGAAGCCGTGGCGGTAATGGCCGTGCTCGCCGAAGCCTTCGCCGTGGTCCGCCGTCACGATGATCGCGGTCCGGGCGCCGAAGGGCTGCGTGCCGATCCACTCGACGAGGCGGCGAACCTGCTGGTCGGCGTAGGTCACCTCGGCGTCGTAGCGGTCCCGCATGCTGCGGCCGTAGGGGCCGATGCCCGGATGGGCGCGGTACTCGTCGTGCGGGTCCATGAAGTGGAACCACGCGAAGAAGCGCTCCGTCGCGAAGCGCGGATCGCCGAGGAGCCGCATCGCGAGGTCGGCGTGGCGGTCGCCGGTGACGTCGACGTCCGTCGTCGGGTTCCAGTGCAGCCCGGGGACCATGCGCCACGTCTCGAAGCCCTGGTCGAAGCCCGCAGCGCCGGGGCGAAAGTACCCGTGCGCCTGCGCGGCCACGGTGTGGATGCCCGCCGCGCGGAGCCGCTCCGGGAAGAACAGCACGCGGCTCGGGTAGGTGCCGAAGAAGTACCCGTCGCGCTTGAGCTCCCCGGGCAGCCGGCCGCCGAGAAAGCCTCCGACGCTCTGCGACGTGTACGACGACAAGGCATACGCGTGGGTGTAAGAAACCGATCGCGCCTCGAGCGCCGTCAGGAACGGCGCGATGGCACGCGCGTACCCGGCCCACGGCATGTCGGCCCGCAGGCTGTCGATGGAGATCATCACCACGTTGAGGTCCGGCGGAATGGCCGGGCGCGCTGGCGCGGCGACGGGCAGCGCCGGGGCCGCGGGCGAGGGCGGGGAGACCGGCGCCGGCGAGGGGTGCGGCACCGGCTGCGCATGGGAGGCGCGCTCACACCCCGCGGCGGCGCCGAGGAGCAGCATCAACGGGACACGGGGGCTCACGCTCCATCGCTACCACGGCAGCGGCGTCGGCGAGAGCTCCGTTGGCCGCGGGCGTCGTTGCCGAAGAGTGACGGGGGCCGCGCGACGCTGCTAGAGTCCTGGACCGGGAGCCAACGAGCGTTTGTTCAGCAAGTATTACCAGAGCGAGCTGACGTACCTCCGCGAGCTCGGGAAGGACTTCGGCAAGGCCTATCCCGCCGTCGCCGGCATGCTCTCGGAGCGCGGCGGCGACCCCGACGTCGAGCGCTTGCTCGAGGGCTTCGCGTTCCTCACGGCGCGCATCCGCGAGCGCCTCGACGACGACGTCCCCGAGGTCATCCACACCCTCACGGACCTGCTCTTTCCCCACTACCTCCGCACGCTGCCGTCGTGCTCCATCGTGGAGTTCACGCCGGTGGCGGGGGCGCTGCGCACGCGGCAGCGCGTCGCGAAGGGCACGGAGCTCGCGTCGAACCCCATCGAGGGCACCATGTGCCGCTTCCGCACGACCGCGGACGTGGACCTCGTGCCGGCGCAGATCACCGACGTGATCCACGACATGGCGACGCCGTCGGCCCCGACGCTGCGGGTGCAGTTCCAGACCCACGAGGCGGGGCGGCCCGCGGTGTTCCACGCCGACGGACTGCGCCTCTACCTCGCGGGCGAGCACGCCACGTGCGCGACGGTGATGCTGTGGATGATGCAGCACCTGCGCTCGGTGACCGTGCGCGGCATGTCGGCCGGCGCCAAGGGCATCGACATCGGCCGGACGTCGGTGCGGCCGGCGGGCTTCGACGAGCGGTGCTCCATGCTCCCGTGGCCCCGCTTCGCCCCGGGCGGCGTGCGGCTGCTGCAGGAGTACTTCACGCTGCCGTCGAAGTTCCATTTCATCGACGTGCGCGGCCTCGACGCGGCGCAGTCGCGGGCCGAGGACCGCTTCGAGATCGTCTTCCAGTTCGACCGGCCGCCCTCGCTGCCCGCGCGCATCTCGAAGGACCTGTTCAAGCTGCACTGCACCCCGGTGATCAACCTCTTCGCCGTGGACGCCGACCCGGTGAAGGTCGACCCGGCGCAGCACGAGTACCTGCTGCGCGCGAGCGAGATCGACCCGCGGCACATGGAGATCTACGCCGTCGAGAAGGTGACGGGGCTCCAGTCGGGCCGCAGCGACCGGCGCGAGTACAAGCCGTTCTTCGACTTCGTGCACGCGCACAACCCCGACGATCTCCCGTCGTACTACCGCGTGCGCCGCTCGAACTCGCCCCTCGACGACGGCATCGACACGTGGCTGTCGGTGCAGACGCCGCGCGACGTCCCCGGGGGAGCCGTCGAGGAGACGCTCTCCATCGAACTCACTTGCACCAACCGGGCGCTCCCTTCGCAGCTCAAGGTCGGTGACATCTGCATGGCCGCGCCGGGCTCGCCGCCCTTCGCGCGCTTCAAGAACATCACCGCGGTGACCGTTCCGGTGCGCCCGCCGTTCGGGCAGTCGCTCCACTGGCGCCTCGTGTCGCACCTCGCGCTCAACTACCGCTCGCTCGCCGACCGCCAGTCGCTCCGCTCGCTGCTCGATCTCTACAACTTCCTCGCCGCCGTCGACCGCCAGGCGGCGCGCGCCAACCGGCTTCGCATCGAGGGCATCCGCGACGTGCGCACGCGCCCCGTGGAGCGCCTCGTGAAGGGCGTTCCGGTGCGCGGCGTCGGCACGACGCTCGAGCTCGACGAGAACAGCTTCGCCGGTGAAGGCGACCTCTTCCTCTTCGCGTCCGTGATCGACGAGGTGCTCGCGGCGCACGCCGGCCTGAACACGTTCAGCGAGCTCAACGTGAAGACCCACCCCTCGCAGGCGGAGTACGCGTGGAAGGCCAAGAGCGGCCAGCAGCCGATCCTCTAGGCGGTCTCACGGCGGTGTTGCTCGGTGCGCCTCGGCGCGTCGGGTTCTATCGGGCCGTCGAGCTCCTGGAGCGTGCGACGCACGGTGCGCGCATCGGCGACTACGGTCCCGTGCACGAGGAGTCGATCCGCTTTCGGCACGACCCCTCGCTCAGCTTCGCGACGAGCGACGTGTCGTCGATCCGCGTGCGTCCGCGTCGCGCAGGGGAGACCGGCGACGGGCCCGACGAGCCGGTCTACGAGGTCACGACGACGTTCCTCGGGCTCACCGGAACGGTGTCTCCGCTCCCGACGTACATCGCCGAGGAGGTGCTCCTCGAGGGCGACGAGCACCCCGCGCAGCGCGAGTTCCTCGACGTCTTCCACCACCGCATCATCTCGCTCTTCTATCGGGCGCACGCCCGGTATTCGCTCGCGTCGGACTACGTCACGACGTCGAACGATGCGTGGTCGCGGCGCTCCCTCGCTCTGGCGGGCATCGACACCTTCGACGACCGGCCGCCGCCCGTCGACCTGACCCTCGCGCGGCTGCTGCGCCTCGCACCGCTCCTCGCGACGCGCGCGCGGACCGCCCACGGACTCGTCGCCGCGGTCTCCGACGTGATGGACGAGGTCCTCGCTGGCGCTCCGGTGTCCGTCGAGCAATTCGTCGGACGGTGGGTCACCATCGAGGAGCGCCAGCTCCTGCGGCTCGGCGTCGCGAACACCACGCTCGGCGTCGACGCGACCATCGGCCGGCGCGTCTTCGATCGAGGGGGCAAGTTCCGCATCGTCCTCGGGCCCCTGAAGCGCGCGGCGTTCCAGCGCTTCCTGCCCGGCGGCGACGCGCTCGCGCAGATCCGCGAGCTCGTGACGTTCTACGTGCGCGACCCGCTCGAATTCGACCTCGAGCTGGTCCTCGCACCGGGCGAGACGCCGTCGCTCCGCCTCTCTGCGCGGGCCGGCGAGGGATCGCGCCTCGGCCTCGACTCCTGGGTCACCGTGGGCGCCGACCGCGAGACGCGCGTCATCGTCCCGGTGCCTACGAACACGACCTTCTCCGGCGACGACGGTGCGTCTCCGGCGAACGACCAACCCGCACCGCAGGCCCTGGGAGGGCCCGTTCATGGCACTGCTCGTTGAGCCCAAGACCCTCGTCCGCCGCCTGACCCCCACCGCCACGAAGGCCCTCGAGGCGTGCGTGTCGCGCGCCGCGAGCTCGCGGTGCTACGAGATCACCGTCGAGCACCTCCTGCTCGAGCTCTGCTCGTCCGAGGACGGCGACGCCGCGCGGATCCTCTACCAGTTCGAGCAGGATCGCGTGCGGCTCCTCGGGCGCCTCGAGAAGGCCGTGAGCGGCTTGCGCCAGGGCAATGCCGGCAAGCCCACGTTCTCGGGTTCGCTCTTCCAGTGGATGGAGGACGCGTGGACCGTGTCGTCGCTCGAGACGGACTCGACGCGGCTGCGCTCCGGCGCGCTGCTCCTGCAATTCATCGCCAACCCCGGGCGCTACTCGGCGGAGTCGCTGCCGGAGCTCGAGGCGATCCCGCGCGATCAGCTCCGCAAGGAGCTGAGCGACATCGTGGCGCCGTCGAAGGAGTCCCTCGAGGTCGGCGTGGCCGGCCCCGGCGGCGCAGCAGCGAGCGGCGCGGCAGCGGGTCCCGGCGCGGCCTCGGTGGCTGCGGGCACCTCCGAGAACCTCGCGCGCTTCTGCGAGAACGTCACGCAGAAGGCTCGCGACGGAAAGATCGACCCGGTCTTCGGGCGCCACCAGGAGATCCGCCAGCTCGTCGACATCCTGTCGCGGCGTCGCAAGAACAATCCGATCATCGTCGGCGAGCCGGGCACCGGTAAGACGGCGCTCGTCGAGGGCCTCGCCATCGAGGTGGTGCAGGGTCTCGTTCCCGACAACCTCAAGAACGTCGAGCTTCTCTCCCTCGACCTCGGCGCGCTGCAGGCCGGAGCGGGCGTGAAGGGCGAGTTCGAGAACCGGCTGAAGAACGTCATCAACGAGGTGAAGGCCTCGGCGAAGCCGATCATCCTGTTCATCGACGAGGCGCACACGATCATCGGCGCCGGCGGCGCGCAGGGCGGCAGCGACGCGGCGAACCTTCTCAAGCCGGCGCTGGCCCGCGGCGAGCTGCGCACCATCGCGGCCACCACGTGGTCCGAGTACAAGAAGTACTTCGAGAAGGATGCGGCGCTCGCCCGGCGCTTCCAGCCCGTGGCCGTCGACGAGCCGTCGGAGGAGAACGCGGTGCAGATGATCCGCGGGCTGCGTCCGATCTTCGAGAAGGCGCATAACATCGCCATTCGCGACGAGGCCATCGTCGCGGCGGTGAAGCTCTCGCACCGGTACATCTCGGGTCGGCAGCTCCCCGACAAGGCCGTCGACCTGCTCGACACCGCGACGGCGCGCGTGAAGATCAACCTCGACGCCAAGCCCGAGGAGCTCGTCGACCTCGAGGTCGCGCTGGTCTCGCAGAACCGCGAGAAGGACGCCCTCGAGCGCGACCGCGCGTCGGGCTTCGCCATCGACGAGGAGCACTACGCCGGGCTCCTCAAGCGCATCGAGGCCTCGCAGGCCAAGGTCACCGACACCACCGAGCGCTGGATCAAGGAGCGCGACGCGGTGCGCGCGGTTCGCGAGGCACGCTCGGCGTTCCTCGAGGCCAAGGGCGACGACGTGGCGGCCGCGCGGGAGAAGCTCGACGCCTCCATCGCGCAGCACGAGTCGGTGAAGAACAAGCCCGCGCTCGTGCACGCCGACGTCGACGTCGACATCGTCGCCAAGATCGTCGGCAACTGGACCGGCATCCCCGTCGGCAAGATGCAGAAGGACGACGTCGCGACGCTGCTCTCCCTCGAGGACAAGCTGCGCGGTCGCGTGCGCGGTCAGGACCACGCCATGGG
Source organism: uncultured delta proteobacterium (assembly GCA_903845045.1). Taxonomy (GTDB): domain Bacteria; phylum Myxococcota_A; class Polyangia; order Polyangiales; genus SCUS01. The sequence goes on from CAIMWA010000527.1 coordinate 11,439, forward strand.
CGTCGTCGCCGAGACCATCCGCATCTCGCAGGCGGGCATCAACAACCCGAACCAGCCGGTGGGGGTGCTGCTCTTCGTGGGTCCGTCGGGCGTCGGCAAGACGGAGACGGCGATCGCGCTCGCGGAGGCCATGTTCGGCGGCGAGCGCTTCATGACCGTCATCAACATGAGCGAGTTCCAGGAGAAGCACACGGTGTCGCGGCTCATCGGCTCGCCGCCGGGCTACGTCGGCTACGGCGAGGGCGGCGTGCTCACCGAGGCGGTGCGTCAGCGCCCGTACTCGGTGGTGCTTCTCGACGAGTGCGAGAAGGCCGACCTCGAGGTGATGAACCTCTTCTACCAGGTGTTCGACAAGGGCTCGCTCTCCGACGGCGAGGGGCGGCACATCAACTTCCGCAACACCATCATCATCCTCACGAGCAACCTCGCGACGGATGACATCATGAAGATCTACGACCGCGACGAGCCCCCGCCCGTCGAAGAGGTCGTGAACAGCATCCGCCCGGTGCTCAGCAAGCACTTCAAGCCGGCGCTGCTGGCGCGCATGACGGTCATTCCGTACGCGCCGATCAGCCGCACGATCATGCGCGAGATCACCGAGATGCGCCTCAACGGCCTCGCCAAGCGCCTCGCGACGAGCCACCGCATCGAGACCCGCTTCGACCCGGACCTCGTCGACGAGATCACGCGCCGCTGCACCGAGGCCGAGACCGGCGCGCGCAACGTCGAGCACATCCTCCGCGGGTCGCTGATCCCCGCGGTGTCGCGCGTGCTCCTCGAGCAGATGGCGCAGGGACCGCTGCCCCGCAAGCTCGACATCGGGCTCACGCCGACGGGCGGCTGGCGCATCGAGTTCGACGACAGCGCGGGCACCGCGCCGGAGCCCACCGACGAGAGCGAAGCGGCGGCCGCGGCCGAGGCGTGATCGATTGACCCCGCCCGCGCGGAGGTGCGCGCTCAGCGTCGCCGGACTCGATCCGTCGGGCGGCGCTGGCGTGCTGGCCGACGCGCGGGCCTTCGTCGCCGCGGGCGCGTGGCCGTGCGCCATCGTGGCGGTGAACACCGTGCAGTCCACCGCAGGGATGGCGTCGGCGATGGCCGTCGACGCGGCGACGGTGCGCGCGCAGGCCGACGCGCTCTTCGCGAACCAGGACGTGGCGGCGTGGAAGGCCGGGGCGCTCGGCGGCGTCGCGAACATCGAGGTGGTGCGCGCGCTTCGGGCGGCGCATCCGACGGTTCCTTTCGTCGTCGATCCGGTGCTCGCGCCCACCCGGGGCGGCGACGGCGCGCGGCTGACCGACGTCGATGCCCTCGACGCGTTGCGGTCGCTGCTGGCCGCCGCGACGTTGGTGACGCCGAACGTGCCCGAGGCCGAGACGCTTCTGGGAAAGACGATTCGCGGTGTCGAGGACTCCGTCGCCGCGGCCTGCGCGATGGTCGACGAGGGCGCCTCGGCGGTGCTGCTGAAGGGCGGTCACCTGACCGGGCCGACGGTCACCGACGTCTTCGCGACGCGTGCGGGAGCGGTCCTTCTCGAGGGACCGCGGCTCCCGGTGCCCGGTGATTTCCATGGGGGCGGCTGCACGCTGTCTGCGCTGATCACGGGGCGCCTCGCCGCCGGTGCCGCGCCGATGGACGACGCCAGCCTCCTCGATGCGGTGCGCTGGGCCCGAGCGCGGATGGAACGCGCCATCGCGAGGCGCGTACGCGTCGGAGTCGGGCTGGCCGTGCTGCCTTTGGACGAGGAATTGCGATGAACGACGACGTGACGGTGCTCTACGAGGACGCCGCGCTGCTGGCGGTGCAGAAGCCCGCGGGCGTGGTGGTGATCCCGTCGCGCGCGGGCGACGCCGACGACGCGTGCTTGCGAGGGCGCCTCGAACGCCAGCGCGGAGAGCGTCTGTGGGTGGTGCATCGCCTCGACCGCGACACGAGCGGGGTGCTCCTCTTCGCGCGCAGCGCCGACGCGCACCGCATCGTGAACGGGCTCTTCGAAGGGCGCTCGGTGCGCAAGCGCTACCTCGCATGGACCCGCGGTCCTCTGCCCGATCTGTCGCTTCGATGCGACGTCGCGCTGCATCCGGCGCGCAAGGGACGCATGCGCCCCGCCGTCGCGGGCGAGGCCGGCGCGCTCGCGGCAGCCACCGTGCTCCGTGAGGACATGCGCTGGGAAGGCCTCGCGATCGGCACCGTCGCGCGCGTCGAGGCCTCGCCCGAGACCGGGCGGCAACACCAGATCCGCGTGCACCTCCGGTCGCTCGGCGTGCCGCTCGTGGTCGACGCGATCTACGGACGCTGCGCCGAGCTCACGCTCCGAGACCTCGGCCTCGACGAGGACGGCCCGGCGCTCGGCCGGCTGGCCCTGCACGCGGCGTCCATCACGCTTCGCTCGCCGGATCGTGGCGAGGTCACCGTCGAGGCACCGCTGCCGGACGATCTCGTGGCGTGGGAGCGAGCGCTTCAGCGGGCTGTGATCGCTGCCCGGTCGAGCTCCCGCCCGTCGACGACGAGCGACGACGGCACGGTCTCCAGCGGATCCGGCGCGTCGAGCGTGAACTCGTAGAGCGACCGTCCGAGCACCACGGCCACCTGCCGCGCGTCGACGAAGCCCACGGCGCGCACCGTGCCCCGCGGGAGGCCCGTGCCCGGGACGTTCACGAGCGCCGGCATCGCGTCGCCTCGACGCGCGAGCCAGAGGTCGTGTCCGTCGACGAACAGCACCGTGGCGCCGTCCGGGGATGCCGCCGTCCCCGCGGGCAGCGGGCCGTCGTAGGGAGCGGGCGTCACCGCGTGGTGCGACGCCCCGCACGTTGCTGGGAGCGTCACTCGAAGGAGCACGCCGCGTCGACTGAACACCGCCGCGAGAGCTCCCGGCTGCGATCCATCGGGCACCACCGCGACGGGGTGAGGATCGTCCGCGACGGGGCCCGACGAGCCCGCCACGCGCTGCACGCGTCCCGTCGTGCGAGGACGTGCGACGCGCACCGTGCACGACGCGCCGCCCTGCGCGTAGCGGAGCACGTCGGCGTCACCGCGGTGCGCCGCGGCCACGAGGCAGGTGTCGCCCTGGCAGCGCGCGTCGGGTTGGGCCGAAGCGTCGTCGCCGTCCTCGACCACCACCGCGCGTCCGCCGGTGATCGCGAGGTGCACGGCGCGCATCGACGCCACCGTCGACGCTCGGAGCTCCCGCAAGACGAGGTCGCGCGCGAGCACCAGTCCCAGCGACGCATCGAAGGACTGCGCGTCCATCGCGCAGCCGCTGAACGGGTGGGCGCTCGCGTAGCGCCACACGGCAGGGGCCTCCATCGCGGTCGCGACGGCCACGGATCCTTCGCGGTGCGGCGGTGCGTCGTGCGGGCGCACGCAATGGTGCACCACCGAACCCTCGAGGGACGCGAACTCGGCGCCGGTGAACAGGTCGACGCGGTCGACGGTGTCGAGGAGGCCCGCGCCGTGGTCCACCGCGAGCGTGACGCGCACCGCGAGGGCGGCGCCGTACTCCGCGAAGTCGATGGCCTCGAGGCGGCTCGTCGGGGCCCCGCGGGAGGTCCACACGCGGGAGAGTCCGAAGATGCGCCCACCGTCGGCGCCCGCGGCGACGTCGCCGGAGTACCGCGTGGCGAGGGCGAGCGTCGTCGCACCGTCGAGCGCATCGGCCACCGCCACCGTCGGCACCTCGTCGGGGCACGGCGCATCCCGCGACGCCTGCTCGCAGCGCACGGCGCGCACGTCGACGGCGAAGACCTCGTCGGCCACGCCGTCGCCGTCGAGGTCCGGCGCGTCCTGCCAGCGGCCGAGCGTGGCCTGCGGCGCCCAGCGTGCGATCGGGAGGCGCTGCCACGCTCCGCGGGTCACCGACGCATCGCCCGCGTCGCCGCGAGCGCCGACGAGCGGCCCTGCGTCGGCCGGGGCGGAGCCAGCGTCGAGGGCGACGGCGACGGGCATCGACGGCGCCGGCGCATCGACCGAGGGAGGGGTGGGCGCGGCGGTTCGCCGGTGACACCCGAGGGTGCCCAGGACCGCGAACGCCACGGCGCGCGCGCGAGCACCCATAGCGCTCAGTCGAAGCGCTCCGTGTGCACGCGGTCCCTCGGGAGCCCGAGCGTCTCGCGGAGCGTCCGTCGCGCCTCGCGCACCATCGCGTTGAGGCCGCACACCCACACGTCGACGTCGCGTCGCGCGGCGACGAGGTCCGCGAGGTGCGTCTGGACGTACCCGCGACGCGCCGGCCAATCGTCCGAGGCACGCGACAACGTCGGCACGAACTCGAACCACGGCTGCGCCGCCGCGAGCGCGTCGAACGCCGCGCGGTAGAGCAGGTCCTCGGCGGTGCGGACCCCGAAGAGCAGCGTCGTGGGCGGAGGCGACGCGCGCTCCGCGAGGGCTTCGATCATCGCGCGAAAGGGGGCCACGCCGGTGCCCGTCGCCACGAAGAGCATCGACGGGGCGAGCGCGTCCGGGAGCGTGAAGTACCCGCGCGGGTCCGCGGCGCCGACGACGTCGCCGACCTTCATCGCATGCAGGAACGTGCTCCCCGGACCGCCCTCGACGTGCGTCACCGCGAGGTCGAAGGTCCCGTCCGAGCGAGGCGCCGAGGCGATGGAGTAGCTCCGGGTGAGCCCAGGGCCACCCGTCGGGAGCTCGAGGTTGAGCCACTGCCCAGGGACGAAGGGCATCGGCGCGTCCGGGGCGAAGGTCAGCTCGCGCACCTTCGGCGAGAGGCTGCGCGCGGCGCGGAGCGTGAGCGTGCGCGAGGCCATGGGAACGGCGACGTCAGCTCGTGAAGGCCGCGACCCACGCCGACGAGAGGCCCCGCGTACGCGCCAGCGCCTCGAGGCTGCGGCGGGTGCTCGAGAGCGCCGACGCCGCCGACTCGCTCCACGACTCTTCGCGCGCGCCGTGGCGTCCGAGGTCGGCGAGCGCGTCGGAACGGTTGGCGAGGGCTGCGTTGCCCAGGCGGAGGCCCGCACGCAACGCGTCGGCGTGTCTCGCGAGCGACGCGGGGAGCTCTTGTGCGCCGAGGTGGGCCAGTACCAGCGTCACCAGCGGGAGCTCGGACTCGAGGCCGAGGGCGATGACCTCGTCGTGCGGTTCCGGGAAGAAGCGCTTGTAGAGCTCGCTCTGCGCGTCGCCGAGCGCGAGGACGTCCGCAGCGAAGGCGGCGATGGCGGCGTCGAGGGTCGCATCGGCGACGCGCGCGTGGGCGCGGGAGCGAATCACCGCGCGCCGAAGCGTCGAGGCCGTGGCGTCGAGGCGTTCCCGGTCGCGGAGCACGGCGTCGACGCGCCCGGCTAGGCGCGCGAGGGCGGCGTCGTCGGGCAGCGCAGAGAGGGCTTCGAACGCGTGGACGAGGGCGTCACGGAGGTGTTCTGCGGTCGTGTGATGGTGCGACATGAGGGAGTCTCCGTGGCGAACCGCGGCGCGGCTCAGTGGTGATCGAAGAGGATACGGAGCGTCGGACCGCCGCGCGCGACCTGCACGGCGCGGGTCTCCGTGCCGCCGGGCCGCACGCACGCGATCTGATGCGCCCCCGGCGTCAGGTGCAGATGAAACAGCGGGGTGAGCCCCGCCTCGCGACGGTCGATGAGAACGCGGCACCGGGGCGTCGCTCCCACGGACACGTCGGTGCGCTCCGCGGGGGCGGGCGAGGGCAGCGCGGCGGGGGCGAGGGCAGCGCGTGGACGTACCGGCGGCGGCGCCGAGGGCGCTGGCGTCGGCGGCGGAGCGAGCGCGCGCATCGGTGGCAGCGCGATGTCCTGGTCGCGGTCGGGCACGATGCCGATCTCGAGAGGCTCATAGCCGTCGGCCTCGACGCGGATCCTCACGGTGCGCGTCGCCAGCGGGATGTACGCCTCGTTCGAGAAATACCGGACGCCGTCGATGACGGGCCTCGCGTCCTCGCGCATGTGGAGCAGGCGGAGGCGCGCGAAGTTCGGCGCCGTGGCCGGCGGTCGTCCCGTCAACCGCGGGATCGCCACGACGGTCAGCAGCGCCACGGCGAGACCGGCGGTGAACGCCGCAGCCAGGAACAAGACCCGGCTCGAACGAAGCGTACGGTCGTCCGTCGCGCGCGACGGCTCCAAGGGCTCTTCGACGTCCTGCGGGTCGTCCTCGACGGGGCCCGAACGCCCTTCGAGGGGATCCGGCGACGCGCGCACCGCAGGTGCCGAGAGTGGATCGAAGGCAGGCTCGATGGACGGCAGCCGCGGGGGCGGCGGCAGCGGCGGCAGCGACGGCGCGCGGAACACCGCGGGGCGCGACGACTCCGGGAACTGCGGCAGCGGACGTTGCGAGAGCGGCGTCGGAGCGGCTCCCCCGACGACCACCGCGTGAACCCGCGTCGGGGCGCTGTCGGCGGCGACCTCTTCGTCCTCGATGCGCACCATGCCGGGGAACACGGGTCGGACCGACAACGGCCCGGCGAATTCTTCGGGCTGGGCGTCGTCCGTGAGGTCCTCGACGGCGTCGCGCACGATGGCCGGCGGAACGTCGAGCACCGTCGTCGGATCGTCGGGCCGAGCGGTGGGAAACTCTTCCGGGGACGGGATGCGCAGCAGCGCCGGACGCACAGGAATCTCGGGGTGCCGCGCGACGTAGCGACCGAGCTCGGAGAGCATGTCGCTCGCGCTCGTGAACCGATGGTCGCGATCCTTCTGCAGGCAGCGGTCGATGATCGCGGAAAGCTCCGCCTCCACGCCGTGCACGCTGGCGGGGCGGTGCTCCTCGGTGACCACCGCGAGGATCTGCTGGTTGTAGTTCTCGCCGTCGAAGGGGATCTCGCCGGTGAGGCACTCGTACATCACGATGCCGAGCGCCCAGATGTCCGCCCGCGGGTCGATGGACTCGCCGCGCGCCTGCTCCGGAGACATGTAGTGCGGCGTGCCGACGGTGGTGTTCGCGCGCGTGATGGAGAGCGAGATCTCCTTCTCTGGATCGATGATCTTCGAGATGCCGAAGTCGACGATCTTCACGTGCGTCTCGCCGCTCGGACGCCGCGCGAGGAAGACGTTCTCCGGCTTGATGTCGCGGTGCACGATGTTCTCGCGGTGCGCGACGATGAGCGCCTGCAGCACCTGGCAGACCACCGTGAGCGTCTCGCCCGGAAGGAGCTTCTCGTAGCGAAGCAGGTACGTCGCGAGGTCGATGCCGGTGAGCAGCTCGAGGACGATGAAGAGCGACCCGTCCTCGGGGTCTTCGCCTGCGTCGAGCACCTCGACGACGTTCGGGTGCCGCACGCGTCCGGCCGCGCGCGCCTCGTTCATGAACCGGCGAACGTTGTCGGTGTCGACCTTGTTCTCCGGGTGCATGACCTTGATGGCCACGTGCCGCGTGGAGCCGAGGAATTCCGCCTCGTACACCACGCCCATGCCACCGCGGCCGAGGATCCGCACGAGCCGATAGCGCTCCGCGACGGTGGTTCCGATCCTCGACTGTTCTGCTTCGGCGACGGACACCCTGATGACACCCCGTACCGTGAGATCGGCGCAGCCTACCCTACACCTCCGCGCGCCGTCACGCGTTGCCGACGCGGCGGGCGGAGGGTCCCACGGCGCGGCGCGACGTGGTACGCAGCGAAGTCGATGAACCGTCGGCTCCCGCTGCTGGAGGGCGTCGCCGAGGCGACCTCGCGCTGTACCTACTGCCCGAAGCTGTGCCGGCCGGCTTGTCCCGTGTCGACCGTCGAGGCCCGCGAGACCACGACGCCCTGGGGCAAGATGCGCGCGATGGACGAACTTCTCCGCGGAGTTCCCGCCGAGGAGGAGGCTTCGCGGGCGGCCGTGGCTTGGGCGTGCACCGGCTGCGGACGCTGCGGCACGCTGTGCCTCCTCGACAATCCCGTGGCGGAGTCGCTGTGGGCGGGGCGCGCCGACGCCTTCGCGAACGACCTCGCTCCCGCCGCGGCGACGAAGGTCTCCGCCGGGTGGTCCGAGACGTCGGCCCGGCTCGCTGCGGCGGCGCTTCGCGAGGGGCTCGCGACGTCGAGCGCCGATGTCGCGGTGGTCGCGGGCTGTCGCGGCGTCACCGAGCGCCCCGACGAGGTGCGGGCGGCGCTTCGCTCGGTGGCTTCCCTGGGCGGGCGCGCGTGCGGCGTGCTCGGGTCCGAGTGCTGCGGTCAGCCGCTCTGGGACGCGGGGGACCGTGATGGCTTCGTGGCGCAGGCGAAGCGCTTCGTCGAGGCCGCCGGCGCCGC
>CAIMWA010000528.1 GCA_903845045.1 uncultured delta proteobacterium
CTCGCGGGCACGGCGCTCACCGTGGTCGTGCTCGCCGTCGCCATCGGCGGAGCCCCGACGCCGGCGCAGCCGCACCCGACGGTGCCGGTGACCACCGACACCACGGCGGCGGTGGAGACCCCGCTGCCCACGGCGGCCCCCGCGGTCCCCGCGATCCCCGCCGCGGCCGACACCGCGACGCCCGCCGAAGAGCCCGCGCCGCAGGCCGACTCGCGCGTCGTCGCCGCCACCGGCTCGAGGCCCGCGGACCTCCAGGGCGCCGCCATCTCCAACGCCGCGCAGGTCGAGGACAACGGCCCCGTCGTCGTGCAGAACCGCCGCCCGGCCTTCGCTCCGGCGATCACCCCGGCGCTGCGCCCGCGCCTCGTGCGTCCTGCCGCCGCCGTCGCTGCGACGCCTGCGGTGCGCGGAGCGACCTTCGGCAACCCGGCGATCCGCGTCGGCACGCACCTCGCGCTGCGCATGGACGGCCCCGTCGGCAGCATCACCGGCGCCGGCACCCGCGGCAACGCGATCCTGCTCACGGTTCCCGGACGCCGGTCCCTCGACCTCGCCGCACAGCTCGCGCGCCTCGACGGTCGCATCCTCAACGCCGGCGTGATGAACCGCGCCGCCGGGGCCGAGCTCACGCTGCGCTTCCGCGAGGCCGCGCCGCCGTTCTTCGCCCACGCCCGCGGCAACGTCCTCGAGGTGGTGCTCGGCGCGCCGCCGTCCGGTCCCGCACGCCGCGTTGCGGCCCCGCTGCACCCCGCCGCGGTGCCCGCGCGCCCCGCCGTCCGCCGCCTCGGCCGCCGCTGACGCCTCCCCCCGATCCCGGCATCGCACCGCCCTTCGCGGTACGATCCGGCACCTCGCACGAAGGAGCGAAGTCCCCATGATGACGATGAAATCTTCCCTGCTGGCGCTCGCGCTGGTCTCTGCGGGCTGCTCGGTGAACGTCGACACGGGCCTCGGCGGCACCGTCACCGCCGGCTGGACCTCGCTGCACCCGTACACGACGCTGCCGACGAGCTCGATGACGCAGACCAACGTCGACTGGAGCAGCAACGCCGTGGCGTTCCGCGGGCAGAACGGCCTCCGCGTGAAGTACGACTGTCCCGCCGGCGGCACCCTCGGCAGCCCCTGGGGCACCGACATCTACACCGACGACTCGTCGGTCTGCAGCGCTGCCGTGCACTACGGCCGCATCGGTCCCACCAACGGAGGGTCCGTGGTGATCGAGATCCGTCCGGGGCTCTCGAGCTACTCCGCGTCGCTCCGCAACGGCGTCCAGACCCAGGACTACCCCGCCTGGACCGGCAGCTTCGTCGTCCTCTGACCGGCGCCGTTCGCTCTCGAAGCGCCGTCGCGCGCTGCGTCCCATCAGCGGCGGCGCGGTCACGGCCGCGACGCGCAGGCGCCCGCCACGACGCCTGCGGCAGCGACGTCCGTGACGATCCCGCGTCATCTCCAATCGATCTGCGTGGGTGTGCCAAAAGAGCCGCATGGGATGTGGCGGGGAGCCCCGTGCGACACCGCCGCCGCCCGCCGATTCTCCGTTGATTCCAACGACTTCACCGCGCTAGCAGGCCGGTGGGCGCGCCCCTACGGCGGGCTCCGGAGGCGCGCGATGACGTTGTCGAAGAAGATGGGCCCGGCGGGGCGTGCGGCGGTGCTGGCGATGCTCGCCGCGGGTGTGGGGGCGTGCTCGTCGAACACCGCGTCGCCGGACGCGGCGGCGGTCACCCCCGTGGACTCCGGGAGCGTGACCGACACGGGCTCGACCTTCGTCGACGCTGGCACGACCCCCGTCGACGTCCCGGCCACGGACACCGGCGTCACCGACACCGGCCACATCTTCCAGGACCTTCCGCCGCCGCCGTCGTGCATCTCGATGACGGCGCTGCAGATCGTCTTCACGCCGATGTACTCGGCCTACGACGGCACGCACCGCTTCCAGATCCCGGCCATCGTGAACGGCATCGACCTCAGCATCATCCAGTGGGAGTCGTCGGACACGAGCATCGCTTCCGTGGCCCCCGACGTGGTGAGCGGCGGCACGATGATCACCGTGCACGCCTCGGGCACGGCGACCATCACCGCGCACGCAGGCAACCTCTGCGGCACCTCGGTGCTCACCGTCGACACGGCCACGCCCGACGACTGGGAGGCCGGCAACCAGCGGTACAACAACGGCGTCCACTACGTGCGCCCGGGCCGCGGCGACGCGGGTCCGCCCGACGGAAGCTCGTCGCAGGACCCGGCGTGCACGAACTGCCACGGCCCCACCGCGACCGGTCCGTACACCGACGTGGCGCACACGCCGGAGCAGATCGGCGGCTTCAGCGACACCGTGCTCGAGAGCCTCATCCGCCAGGGCGTCGTGCCCGACGGCGGCTACTTCGACCCGGCCATCGTCCCGTACGCGCAGTGGCACTCGTTCCACCAGTGGACGATGACCGACGACGAGTTGCACGGCGTCATCGTGTACCTGCGCTCCCTCGCGCCGACGCCGCAGACCGGCATGTCGAACTTCGGCGGACGCGGCGACGCCGGCATGTTCCGCCGCGACGCCGGCCCGCCGGTGGACTGATCGCGAGCGACGATGATGAAGATCGATCTGCGAACGCCCGGTGCACGGCGCTGGGCCGTCGCTGCCATCCTCGCGGCTGGCTGCGGAACCACCCCCGACACCACGCCCGCGGACGCCGGGCGCAACGACCTCGGGGTCGTCGACGCGCCCGCCGTGGCCGACGTGGTCGACGCCTCGGATGTGGTCGACGCCTCGGACGTCGTCGATGCACCGGACATCACCGACGTCGCCGACGAGAGCGCCGACGCTGCAGTCGATGGCGCCGCCGACGCTGCCGTCGACGGAGCCTCGGCGGACGTCGGCGACGCCGGCTGCCAGGGCTGGGACGCCGGCCCGCTGAGCCCCGAGTTCGTGGCGGTGGGCCGCGCCCTCGTCGAGGCCAACAGCTGCCGCCAGTGCCATGGCTCGGACCTCTCCGGGAACTTCACCGGCGTGATGTTCACCGGCCACACCATGCCGGCGTACCCGCCGAACCTCACGCCGGACCGCGCCACGGGCATCGGCTGCTGGAGCAACGACCAGATCGTCCAGGCGATCCTGCAGGGCACGGACAACGAGGGGCAGCCGCTGTGCCCGCCGATGCCGCACTTCATCAATCACGGCCTCGACCAGGCCGACGCGCTGGCCATCGTGTCGTTCCTGCGGTCGCTGCCTCCGTCGACGAACCCGGTGCCGGACACGCCGGTCTGCGCGGCCTTCGGTCATCTCGGCGGCGGCTGCGACACCAGCGCCGACTGCCCCACGGGCAACGTGTGCCAGTTCCAGTTCTGCGTGGTGTTCGACGCGGGCACGCCGGACGTCCCCGCCGCGATCGACGGCGCCGTGACCGACGCGGTGACCGCCGACGTTCGCCGCACCGACACCGGAGCGCGCGACGTCACCGACGCCGCTGCGTCCGTCGACGCGACCCCCGACGCCACCGTCGACGCGGGGACCACGGACGCGGGCACTCCCGACGTCGGCACTCCCGACACGGGCTCCGCAGACACGGGCGCCACCGACGACGCCGCCCCCGACGATGCCGCGCCCGCCGCGGACATCTGATCGCACCTTGCCACCTGCGCGCCCCTCGTGGGATCACCGCGCGCCATGAAGATCGAGACGCTCGCCATCCACGCGGGGCAGCACCCCGACCCGACCTCCGGCGCGGTGATGACGCCCATCGTGCTCTCGAGCACCTTCGCGCAGGATGGCCCTGGGAACCACAAGGGCTACGACTACTCGCGCTCCGGCAACCCGACGCGGAACACGCTCGAGGCGTGCGCGGCGGCGCTCGAGGGCGCGCGGCACGGACTGGCCTTCTCGAGCGGGTGCGGGGCGACGACGACGATCCTTCACACGCTGCGCCCCGGCGACCACGTGGTGTGCGGCGACGACGTCTACGGCGGCACGTTCCGCGTGCTCGACAAGGTGATGAAGCCCATGGGCATCACCGCGACCTACGTCGACATGTCCGACCTCGCGCGCACCGCCGAGGCGATGCGCCCCGAGACGAAGCTCGTGTGGCTCGAGACGCCGTCGAACCCGATGCTCAAGATCTTCGACATCGAGGGCGTGTGCGCCATCGCCAAGAAGCGCGGCGTGCCCGTCGTCGTCGACAACACCTTCGCGACGCCGGTGCTGCAGCAGCCCCTCGCGCTGGGCGCCACCGCCGTCGTGCACTCGAGCACCAAGTACCTGAACGGCCACTCCGACGTCGTCGGCGGGCTCGTGATGACGAGCGACGAGGGCTTCGCGCAGCAGCTTCGGTTCCTGCAGAACGCCATGGGCGCGGTGCCGTCGCCCTTCGATTGCTTCCTCGTGCTGCGCGGCTTGAAGACCCTGCCGGTGCGCATGGACCGCCACTGCTCCAACGGCCGGCACCTCGCGCAGTGGCTCATGTCGCACCCCGACGTGTCGCGCGTGTACTACCCGGGCGACGAGCAGCACCCGCAGCGCGCCGTCGTCGAGCGCCAGATGAAGGGCCCCGGCGGCATGATCTCCTTCGTGCTCAAGGGCAGCGCGCGGGGCACCGTGGCCGACCGGTCGCAGCGGTTCTTGTCGGCGCTGACGGTGTTCACGTGTGCCGAGAGCCTCGGCGGCGTCGAGTCGCTCATCGAGCTTCCGGCGGTGATGACGCACGCCAGCGTGCCGGCGGAGACGCGCGCGGCGCTGGGCATCGACGACGGGCTGATCCGCATCTCGACGGGCATCGAGGCCGTGGACGACCTCGTGGGCGACCTGGATCATGCGTTTTCCGTGTCGCGCTGAGGCGGTGCGGTAGAGTCCCGGCGGAGCTCGAGAGAGGGTGATGGCGATGCGTGCTTGGCGTAACGGTGCGATGGGTCTCTTCGTGGTCCTCGGGGCGGCGTGCGGAAGCGACCCGCTGCCGATGACGGGGCAGGCGTTCTGGCAGGAGGGGTGTCCGTCGAGCACGATGGGCCTCAACTGCAACACCGGCTCGCACTTCGTGCGGGGCACGGCGGGGTCGGCGAGCGTCGACGTCGAGTGCAACGTCGTGCCGGTCACCGGCGGCACGAGCATCCTCTTTCGCGTGGCGACCATCGGCAACGGGCAGAACTTCGCCGAGTCGACGGAGGGCCTCTACGTCACCGGCGTGCTCCCTGCGCCGGGCCAGGAGCTGAGCTCCGACGGCGGCTACGTGCAGGTGCAGGGCGCGGGCTGGCACATCACGCCGGAGCACGGGACCATCGGCGTCACCGGCGCGTGCCACGTCTTCATCGACCGCCTCTCCGGTCAGAACTTCAGCGGGCGCCTCAAGTGCACGAACGTCGTCGACGACCTGTCGCCGCCGCACACGCGCTACCTGAGCGGCCAGGTCCCGCAGACGCAGTCCAACGACTACGCGGAGTTCACCTTCTCGAACTGCGAGAGCCGCTGAGGTCCCCGGCATGGCGAGCGCTCACCCGCCTCCGCACGGCACCGCCGGCGTGAAGGTCCTCCTCCTCGAGAACATCCACAAGAACACGCACGCGGCGTTTCGCGACGCAGGCTGCGAGGTCGAGGCGCTGCCCAACGCCCTCGGCGAGGACGCCCTCATCGAGCGTCTCCGCGGCGTGCAGGTACTTGGCATCCGCAGCAAGACCCGGGTGACGCAGCGCGTGCTCGACGCGTCGCCGTCGCTGCTCACCGTGGGGTGCTTCTGCATCGGCACGAACCAGGTGGCGCTGGCCGCCGCGCACGACCTCGGCACGCCGGTCTTCAACGCTCCGTTCAGCAACACGCGCAGCGTCGCCGAGATGATCATCGCCGAGATCGTGATGCTCGCGCGGCAGCTCGGCGACCGCGTCCGCGAGGTGCACGCCGGCCAGTGGAACAAGGTCAGCGCGCGCTGCGTCGAGGTCCGCGGCAAGACCCTCGGCATCATCGGCTACGGGCACATCGGCTCGCAGGTCGGCGTGCTCGCCGAGTCCATGGGCATGCGCGTGGTGTCCTACGACATCGCGACGAAGCTCCCGCTGGGCAACACCCGCGTGATGCCGACGCTCGAGGCGATGCTCGCGGAGTCCGACTTCGTGACGCTGCACGTCCCCGAGACGCCGGCCACGCGCAACATGATCGACGCGGCGGCGCTGGCCCACATGAAGCGCGGTGCGTTCCTGCTCAACGCGAGCCGCGGCACCGTCGTCGACCTCGACGCGCTGGCCGAGTGCGTCCGCGACGGACGCCTCGGCGGCGCCGCCGTCGACGTCTACCCCGAGGAGCCCGAGGAGAACGGCGAGGGCTTCGCGTCGGTGCTCCGGGGCCTGCCCAACGTGATCCTCACGCCGCACATCGGCGGGTCGACGCTCGAGGCGCAGGAGAACATCGGCCGCGAGGTCTCGACGAGCTTGCTTCGGCACCTCGAGGCCGGAAGCACCGCGGGCGCCGTGAACTTTCCGAACCTCGAGCTCGCGCCCACCGCGGGAGCGCACCGCGTGCTCCACGTGCATCGCAACGTGCCCGGCGTGCTCCGCGACGTGAACCGCATCGCCAGCGACCTCGGCGCGAACATCCGCGGCCAGGTGCTCGCCACCGATTCGACCCTCGGCTACCTCATCATGGACCTCGACGACGACGTCTCGGCCCCGGTGGCCAAGGCCCTCGCCGAGCTCAAGACGACGCTCCGCACCCGCCACATCACCTGATCCCCCGGCTGGGGACGGTTTCAACATTTCAACATTCCGGTGGGACCGGAATTTCGAAGATCGGAATCGCTTGTTTTCAGGCGAATCCGACACGCGCAATTCCGGTGGGACCGGAATGGCAACTTGTTGAAACCGTCCCCGAGTGTGGGGGGGGAGCGGCCGCTCAGCAGGGCGAGCGGCCGCGTCGGAGGAGGGGTGCGCTCAGAGCGCCGGGTGCATCGTCGACACCGCGAAGGCGGCGCCCGGACCGTGGCACGTGCCGCAGGACTCGACGCCACCGCTGGTGGTGTTGATCTGCGCGTGCGCGATGGTCGCCGGGGCGTCGTGGCACGAGGTGCAGACGCGGGTCGTCGGGGTCGTGTTCGTGCCCGTGATGTGGCACGCGGTGCAGTTCGTCAGCGGCTGCGGGAACACCACGTGGCTGAAGTCCGTGGTGCCGACCGCCCAGGTTCCGCCGGCGACCACGCTCGGGAGGCTCGCTCCGCGGTGGATCCGGTGGATCAGGTTCTGGAACATCAGCGACTCCGTCGCGCCGGTGGGCCCGCCGGGCACCGCCGCCGTCAGCGTCGGGTTGTGGCAGAGCACGCAGAACTGGTTGTTCTGGCGGCCGTTGCCGTGCAGCGCGAGCTGCTGGTGGCAGACGTTGCAGCGCGCGATCTCCACGACCTGGCGGCGCGGGGTCACCGTGCTGCCGTCGACGGAGAAGTTGAACACCGGGTTCAGGCCGCCGTGGCTGTAGGTCGTGGCCGTCGTTCGCACGCCGCTCGCCGCGATGAACTCGAAGCGCGCAGCCTGCATGCCGATGGTCCAGGTGCCCGTCGCCGTGGCGGGGATGATCGCCGTCGGCGGGAACGTGAGGGTGTAGCTGCCCGGCGCCGAGCCGGCCGCGAGGATGCCCTGCGTGCCGGTGATCTGCGTCGCGGCGTAGTCGGTGCCGATGGGGCCGTTCATCGTGAAGCCGATGCTCGAGATGAAGCCGTTGGCGGCCGACTGCGGCGCCGACACGGCGCCCATGGCCGTCACCGAGGTGAGCGGCAGCGTCGAAGCAGTGAAGCTCCACACGTCACCCGCGACCGCAGCGCCCGTCGCCGAGAAGTTCAGCGTGAGGTTCGTCGTCGGCAGGCTCGTCGCGTAGGCGGTGCCCGTGGAGTTCGGGAGGGCGAGGCCACCCTTGAGGGTGAACGGCGTCGCCGACGAGAGGATCGGCGTCGGCGTGGCCGACACCGTCGTCGTGGGGAGCGGCGTCGGCGCGGTGCCGAGCCACGTGGTGCCGTTGTCGAGGCTGTAGAGGAACGTGAACGTTCCGCGCGCGCCCGGGGCCACGACGCGAATCTGCACGTGGTACGGCGACGTGATGCCCTGGATCGGCGACCCGATGCCGGTCACGAACATGGTCTCGGTGCCGGTGCCGGTGAACGAGGCCACCGGGGTCAGCGGCAGCGCCGGAACCTGGGCTCCCGCGCGGTCGTTGATGGTGAAGGCCACCACCGGCGCGCTGCCGGCCGTGGTGTTCGTCACGCCGGTAATGGCCATGGCGAGGGTCGGAGCGCCGGGGCGCAGGTCCGGGGTCACGTGCGCGGTGCGGATGCCAGCCGGCGAACCGAGCAGCATGCCCGACTCGTGGTGGCAGTTCGTGCAGTCGGCGTCCACCGCCGGGCCTCCGGGATGCAGGATCTGGTACGCGAGCGGCGGCGTCGCAGCCGTGCCGAAGTACATGTTGTTGTGGCACGACGTGCAGATCGTCGTGTTCGGGCGCGTCGCCCAGCGGGCGGCGTCGGGCGCGTCGGTGGCGCCCTCGGCGTGGCACATGGTGCAGTTGCGCAGGTCCTGCGGCAGCACGACGTTCGAGAAGTTCGTGCCGTTGAGAACCAGCGGAACGCTCGGCGTCGCGCGGACGCTCGGGAGGTTCGCGCCGCGGTGGATCTGGTGGATCATCGGGCCGAACTCGAGGCTCTCGTGCGTGCCGGGAGCGTGGAGCTCCGAGGTGTGGCAGCGCACGCAGAGGCGCACTTCGACGCGCTGGCCGCCGTGGGCGTTGAGCTTGCCGTGGCAGTTGTTGCAGCCGCTGAGCTGCGAGACCGGCATCACCGCGACCGGCGTGCCGCCCGCCGGAACGACGTCGAGCACGGCGTTCGCGATGGAGGCCGGATCGCTGGCGAAGATGCCCGCGCGACGCGCCTGCGACACGATGGAGAGCGTGTGCGTGGCCGCGTAGCCCGCCGGGAGCGGGTTGGCCATGCGGTAGGTCCAGGTGCCGTCGCCGTTGTCGGTGAGGGCCGCGGTCTGCACCGTGGTGCCGTTCACCGCGTAGTCCATGCACGAGATGGTGTCGGCGGCGTTCGGAGCGGGGGCCGGGCACGTCGTGAACGTGCGGTAGCGCAGCGGAGCCGGCGGCGTCGCCGTGTCCATCACGACTTCGCTGGCGTTGAAGCCGAGGCGGTTGAGCTCCGTCGGGGGAAGGAACTGGTTGCGCGAGTCGCGCAGCGAGAAGTGCACGCGCACCGTGTTGTCGGCGGCCACCGCGACGTCGATGAGCGACACCGTGAGGCCGTTCGTCGGAATGCGTCCGGCCGCGCCGGTGGCGCCCGGTGCGCCGGGAGCGCCCGCGTCACCCTGAGGTCCCTGCGGACCTTGTGCACCGGTTGCGCCCGTGGCGCCGGTGGCACCCGTCGCGCCGGTGGCGCCCGTCGCGCCCGTGGCGCCGGTCTGTCCCGGGGCGCCGTTCTGGCCCGCGACGCCCGCCTCGCCCATCGCACCCGCTGTTCCCGCCGGGCCTACCTCGCCGGCACACCCAACGATGAGGGCCCCGGAAAGGGCCCCCATGCCGAGTGTCTTGATGATTCGCCTCATGGTCGTCTCTGCCTCCTATGAATCGGTATCGGTCGCCTCGACGATCGTGGGGACGACCGCCAGCGACTGGCCCCTCTGCACAATGCGTGCGGCGCTTTGTCCCCATGGGAACAAGCGGTTCTGCTCGGGCGTTGGGCGCCGCCGCGGAGGTTCCGAGGGGCGTTCGGGGGCCCCGGCGGGTGCAAGGACTGCGACTGCGCTGCAGAAGTCTCGCCCGCCCACGAGGCGCGTATTCGCGCGGATTTCTCGCGCGATTGTCGTTGACACCCGCGGTCAGGAGGCGATGGTTCGGCGTCGTGCCCGGGGATGCAGCGCGCGGAGCCGGTCGAGGCGGCCGGTGCGGACGACCTGCGCACCGACGATGACCGCGGTCTCGAGCTCGGCGGCGGGCACCGCGGCGCTGAGACCTTCGCCGTCGGCATCGCGGAGCAGGTCGGCGCCGCGCGCGAAGGGCGTGAGCGCCGGGAGGCACAGGAACCCGGGACCCCACGCGAAGGCCATGACCTTGGCCCGTGCGCCGTCGGCGCCGTGCAGCGTGAGCGCCGGGTGATGGTGTCCGACGACGACGCGTCCGCCGCGGCGCAACGCGAGGGCGCGCTCGCCCCGCAGAAGGTCGACGTCGTCGCCGTGCACGACGACATGCAGGCCGAAGGAGGCTCGCTCGGCGAAGGTCACGAGGCTTCCACGGAGCGCCGCGCGCAGCCCCCGGTCGTGGTTGCCGCCGACCACCAGCGCATCGCACCCCTCGAACGCGCGGAGCAGCACCGCGAGGGCGCTCGGAGCCCCGGCGCTCGCTCGCAGCGCGGCGGGTCCGTGCACCACGTCGCCGGCGACGATGACGCGCTTCGGGGTGAACATCGCGCGCAGCGCCGCGAGCCGCGCGAGGAGCTCCCGGTCGTCGACGCCGGGGAGCACGTGCCCCGAGGACTGCAGCGCCCGCACGTAGCCCGCGTGCACGTCGGCGACGACGAGGGTGCCCGTGCGCGGATCGAACGCTCCGCCCGGCGCCGCGAGGCAGAGCCCATCGTCGAGCGTGAGCGTCACGGGAGTTCCAACGTCGCGAGGTAGAGGCGGCGGGCGGCGTCGACGAGGGCGCGCTCGGGGTCGTCGCCGCGCACGGCGTCGCGGTCCATCCAGGTGCGCACGGGCACGCTCAACGGTGACGGCGCGTCGAGCACGCGGAGCTCCCAGCGGCGCGTCGCATGGTCCGCCAGCGAGGCCGCGGCGCGCGGACCGTCGAGGGTGGTCCAGAGCGTGTGGTCGAGGGCGCGGAGGAGCACGTGGCCCGGGTCGTGGCGTCGCAGCACGTCGTGCAAGAGCCCCGGCGTCGCCGCCCCGCGCCGCGCATCGGGACGCCACAGCTGGGCGACCCGGGCGACCTCGCGAAAGTACGCACCGGAGAGCACGCCGTCGCGGAGCCCGGCGAGGGCGTCGCGACGAAGCCCGTCGGGCGCGAGCCAGCGGCGAAGGTCGTCGAGGCGCGCGTCGGCGAGGGCGGCGGTGCCGGTGATGCAGATGCACTCGTCCACCGCGGCGACCTGCACCGTCGACCCGGTCGCGTCGTGGAGGCGCTGCGCCACGGACCGCGCGATGATCTCGTTGGCCGACGATCCTGCGAAGGTGAAGGCCACGAGGTGCGCGCGGGCGCCGTCGCGATGCAGCTCCAGCACGAAGCGACCGCGGCCCGGAACCGTCGAGCGACGCCGCTGCGCCGCCACGAGCTCGAAGACCGCCGCCGCCGTGGACGGGTGCACCTCCAACACCGCCGCGACGTCCACCGCCGAAGACGCGTCCCCGAGTTCCGTCCAGACGTCCTCGACGGCCCGTGCGACCTCGGCGCTCTGCGCGGGCCTCGACCCGGACCAAGCCGGCAACGTGCGGTCCGCGCCACGATCCGCGCGCACCGAGAGGAAGTCCGCGGAGCGCCCGACGACGCGCCAGCGCCGCCCCGCGAGCACCAGGCGATCACCGACCTCGAGCGCCGCCGCGAAGCGCCCGTCGAGCTGGCCGACGACCCGCGCACCGGCCCGCACCTCCACCGAGACCTCGCCCACGAGGGTGCCGATGGCCGTGCGGTAATTCCGCTCCGAACGCCGTCCCGACAGCACCCAGCGCCCATCGTCGTCGCGGATGCGCGCGAGCTCGGGATACGCCGCGAAGGCGTCGCCGCCGTGGTCGAGATACCCGAGCACCGCCGCCACGTCGTCGTCGTCGAGGCCGCGCAGCGAGGGCGCGGCACGCAGCGTCGAGGCGATCTCGGAGGTCGTCGCCGGCGCGAGCTGCACGCGTCCGAGCGCCGCTTGCATCGCCACGTCGAGGTCGCCCTCGCGCAGCGCCGTCGCCTCGAGCGCGCCCGCCCGCGCAGCCCGCACTGCCGCCGCGCAACGCACCACGTCGAGGGCGCTCGTCGGAACGAGCTCGGCGCACGCGTCGCCGCCGGGTCGATGGTCCGCGCGGCCCGCGGCCTGGAGCATGCGCGTCACCGACGAAGGGGCGCCGAGCACGAGCACGCGGCGCACCGCGGGAAGGTCCACGCCGGCCTCGAGGGCGCTCGTCGCCACGACCACCTGCAGCGCGCCGGTGCGCAGCCCCTCGGACGTCGCCGCGCGGGACTCCGCCGACATCGACCCGTGAAAGCACCCGACGCCCACCCGCGCCGGGAGCACGTCGCGCAGCGCCACCGCCCACGCCTCGGCGCGCACCCGCGAGCCTGCGAAGAGCAGCGTCGCCCCGTCGCCGTCGGCCACCTGCCGGGCGATGCGCGGGAGCACGCGCCGCCACGTCCACGAACCGTCGGGAAACGCTTCGTCCACCGGGGGATCGGTGATGCGCACGCGGGCGGCCACGGAGGCTCCGGCGGCGATGCAAACCGTCGCCGGATGCACCCACGCCGCGAGCTCCGCGAGGGGTCGCGCGGTGGCCGTCATCGCGAGCCGCCGCGGGGCCTCGACGCCCTGCAGCGCGTGCCACGCGTCGAGCGTCGCCAGCGTCCCCGCGAGCAGCGCCCCGCGCTTTCCTTCGGCCAGCAGATGGAGCTCGTCGAGCACGACGAAGCGCAGCCCCGCGAGCATCGCCTTGTCGTCGCCGGCGAGCATCACCGCGAGCGACTCCGGCGTCGTCAGCAGCACGTCCGGCGGCGAGCGGCGCAGCGTCGAGCGCACCCGTGAGGGCGTGTCGCCGGTGCGCACCGCGACGCGCAATCGCAGCCCGAGGGCCTCGATCATCGACGTCACCGCGCGGAGCTGCACCGCCGAGAGCGCGCGCACCGGCGCCACGTAGAGCGCCCCGACGAGCCCCGTCGCGCGAGGACGCACACGTGCCAGCGCGGCGAGCACCGGCAGCATCACCGCCGCGGTCTTTCCGCTCCCCGTCGGCGCCGTCACGAGGAGCGGCGCGCCGTCTTCGACGCACTCCGCCACTGCGCGCTGCACCGCCGTCGGCGTGGCGTCGAGGTGCGCGCACCAGCGCTCC
>CAIMWA010000529.1 GCA_903845045.1 uncultured delta proteobacterium
GACGAGCCCGCCGCCGGCCTTGAAGGCCACGATCTCCGGCACGCCGTCGCCGTCGAGGTCGCCCACGGCCGGCGGCGAGGAGTGCGAGACGAGCTGCTCGGTGAGCGCGTCCTGGAGGTGGCAGTCACGCCCGTCGAGGATGCGGATGAGCCCCGTCGGAAGCTCCGAGCTCCCGTCGCCGCCGTCGTCGAAGACCGCGATGATCGAGGGCCGCACGCCGTCCGTGGACGGGTGGTAGACGTGAAGGTCCGCGACCATCGGCGTCGAGAGAACGTGGAGGTTGTCCGGGTACATGTCCCCGGCCGGCGCGTGGTCGAAGACGCACTGCACGGCGGGCGTGAACACCCCGGGGCGCGGGTCGATGGTGCACGACGTGTCCGTCTGCCCCGTCGCGAACGGCGCGCATCGCCCGGCGACGCAGCGCATGTCGTTGGCGCAGCCCGTCGTCGCCGTACACGACCCGTCCACGGTCACGCACGCCCCGGCGCGGCACACCGAGCCCGAGGGACAGTCCGCGCTCGCACGACAGCGCGCCCCCGCCTCCGACGGCGTGCCCGCATCGAACACGGAAGCCTCCGCACGCGCGTCCATCGGCGGCGTCGGAACGTCCATCGTCGGGCGCCCGGCGTCGACGCGCGCGTCCATCGCTCCGGCGTCGCGACCGCCGTCCGGGACCGTCACACCGACGGTGTCGTCCGGCGCGCACGCCGCGAGCAGGGCCATCGCCAACGCCACTCCACCCGTCCTGCGCGCTGCGTCCATCGGTTCGGCGAGCGTACACCGTCCGCCTTGACCTCCGCGTGCGAGCGGGCGTAGCTGGTGCAGGTCCCATGTTCCCGCGACGCGACGCCCGTACGACCACGATGCCCCGTGCTGCCCTCTCGGCGAAGCACGTTTGCATCGTGGCGCAGGGGGCGCGCTAGCGCAGGGAGGGCCGTCGTCACCGAACCCGTACGGACCCTCCTCGGAGGAATCCCACGACGGTTCGGTGGAGAAGGACGGTCCCTGTGAAGATCCTCGATCGGTTGAGACGTGGCGCGGCGCCCGAGCACGAGGTCGTCGCGGCCTCGACGGCGCGCCGCGAGGTGATCCTGCTCGCATGGCCCATCGCCGTCGCGCTGCTCGGCGACACCGCCATGGGCCTCGTCGACACGGCGCTGGTGGGCGACCTGGGCGCGGCCGCGCTCGGCGGCGTCGGCGTCGCGACGGTGCTGACCTGGGTGAACTTCGCCGTCGTCTTCGGGCTGATGCGCGGCGTGAAGGTGTGTTCGTCGCACGCCTTCGGCGAGGGGCGCGTCGAGCACGCGCTGGTGTATGCCCGTGCAGGAGCGGCGCTCGCGGTGGTGCTGGGCGCGATGGTGTTCGTGCTGGGGCGCGACATCACGTGGGTGCTGCGGGCGCTCCACGTCGACGCGGCGATGGTCCCGTACGCGCGGCGGTTCATGGCGGCCCGCACGGTCTTCGCGCCGCTGACGTGCCTGCTGTCGGCGATGGTGCAGTGGCGCCAGGGCATCGGCGACTCGCGGCGTCCGATGCGCGTGACGCTGTCGGGCAACGTGCTCAACGCCGTGCTCGCGTGGCTGCTCATCCATGGGCACGCGGGGCTGCCGCGCCTCGGCGTCGCCGGGGCGGGCTACGCGACGGCCACCGCCGAGGCCGTGAACGCGCTGCGCCTGGCCTCGCTGTGGTGGTTCGCGTGGCGCGCCCGCACGCCCGACGCCTCGGCCCCGACGAACCTCCAGGCGCTGCGGAGCGTGTGCGCCGTGGGCGTTCCTACGGGCCTGCAGTTCGGCCTCGAGACCCTCGCTTTCACGGTCTTCACCGCGATCCTCGGGTCCATCGGGGCGACCGCCGTGGCGGCGCACCAGATCGCGCTCGCGGTGATCCGCACGTCGTTCCTGCCGGGTGTGGCGGTCGCCGAGGCGGCGTCGGTGCTCGTGGGGCGCGCGCTCGGACGGCGTGATCCCGCCGAGGCCGACCGCATGCTCCGCGCGGCGCTCGTCGTGGCCGTGGCCTTCATGGCGGCGTGCGGCGCCGTCTTCGGCCTCGGCGGCGGTCTCATCGCGCGGATCTTCACGCGCGACGCGGCGCTCATCCACGCCGTGCGCGTGCTGCTGCGCATCGCCGCGGTGTTCCAGGTGCTCGACGCGTTCAGCATCGTGCTTCGGGGCGCCCTCCGCGGTGCCAAGGACGTGCGCGTCGCCGCCTTCCTGGGCATCGCGGCGATCTGGACCTTCGTGCCCGGCGCGGCCTGGTACTTCGGTCGCGTGCTCGGCTGGGGCGCGGCCGGCGGATGGATCGGCTTCGTCGGCGAGACGGCCTTCGGCGCCCTCGTTCTAGGGTGGCGCTGGAAGCACGGCCCGTGGCGCGCCGCCGCGGGTCCGCAAGGCGCGGACTGACGCCGTCACTCGCCCGGCGTCGGCACGTGCGGCGGGTCGTCGTGCGTGTCGAGCGGCGGGCGCGGCGCCCGCTCGAGGACCTCCGTCGGCTCGTCGTCGGCGCCCGCGTACGCCGCGATCACCGACGCCACCGATCCGAGCTCGCGCTGCAACGCGACGGCATCGCGCGGGCGGTCCTCGCGTGAAAGCGACATGCACCGCATCACCAGCGCATCGAGCGACGGCGGCACCTCCGGCCGGCCCTCGGACGGCCGCGGCGGCAGGCCCCGCTGCATCTCCGTGAGCAGCGTGCCCGGCGTTCGCGCGGCGTACGCGATGCGCCCGGTCAACATCTCGTAGAGAATCACTCCGACGGCGTAGAGGTCCACGCGCGGGTCGAGGTCGGCGTCGCCGCGCGCCTGCTCCGGCGCCATGTAGGCCGGCGTGCCCATCACGAAGCCCGCCCGCGTGAGCTTGGGACCGCGATCGCCCTGGAACACCTTGCTCACGCCGAAGTCGAGCACCTTCACCTGCGGCGCGTCGCCGGCGATGTCGGCGAGGAACAGGTTGTCCGGCTTGAGGTCGCGGTGAAGGATGCCCCGCGCGTGCGTCGCCGCGAGCGCCGACACCGTCTGCCGCGCGATGCTCACGGCGAGGTCCAGCGCGAGGCGTTTGTCCTGCCGGAGCCGCTGCGTGACGGTCTCGCCCTCGAGGCGCTCCATGACGAGGAACGGCGAGCCGTCCTCGCCCAGGCCCATGTCGAAGACCTCGACGATGTTCGGGTGACCGAAGCCGCCGCACACCTGCGCCTCGTGCTGAAAGCGCGCGATGGCGACGGCGTCGCGTGTGTACCGTGGGTGCAGGCACTTCACCGCGACCGGGCGATCGAGGAAGAGCTGCACCCCCTCGTACACGATGCCCATGCCCCCGCGGGCGATGACACCGGTGATGCGGTAGCGCCCCTCGAGGAGGGCTCCAACGAGCGGGGCCTCCGTCGGCGGGATCAGCGACGGTGGCGGCGCCGGCGCGGCCAAGGGGATCTCGATCTCGGGCAGTTCGAAGCCCGGCGGCGCTGCGGGCGGCAGCGGCATCGAAGGCGGCGGAGGCATCGACGGCGCGGCCTCCACCGGGAGTCCGTGCACCGGGCAGAGCACGGTGCCTGCCGCGTGCGGCATCCCACAGAGTCGACAGCGAATGAAGCGTTGAGCCACGGCGTCCCCCGACCCCGGTTGGTTACCCCCGCGAGACGCCCGGCAGCAACCCCGCACGCGCGAGCGCCGCGCGCACCTCGGGCTCCCGCGAGCGCGGCACCGACACCCGCGTCGGCATGCCGCCCGCGACGCCGAGCATCGCGAGAAAATCGAGACCCGACTCGAACGCCGCCGCCACGGTCACGTTCTGCGCGTCGGTGAACACCGACACCGTGGCGAGCTTCTGTCCGAGCAGAAGCAGCTCGGTCTTGTCGACGTCCCGCGGAGGAACGCCGGTGAGGTCGCACCACGCGACGGACCCGCGCACGACGTAGCGCTCGCCGGCGACCTCGCGGGTGCGGGCCTCGATGGCGTCGTAGCGCTGCGCCGCGGCCTCGACGCGCGCCGTGACGGATCCGTCGGCGCAGTGCCCCGCGAGCCATCGCACGACTTCGGTCAGGAACGCGTCGTCGCGCGAATCGACGCGGAGCGCGCGGTCGACGCGGGCCCCGAGCGCCGAGGGCGTGCCCGTGCGGGTGTCGATGGCGCGCGCGTCGGCGTCGGCGCCGGGGTACGGCTCGACGCCCCCGAGGATCCATTTCGCCGCGGCGTAGAGCCCGTCGAAGTCGGAGTGACACGCCACGGTGTCGACTTGGCCGGCCCGCGCCACGAGCTCCGGCGTGATCATCTCGGGGCAGGCGCCGTGCTCGGCCTTCGTGCAGAGCGTGAATCGCGGATCGCTGCGAAAGCGGGCGTGGAGCGCGTGGTCGTGGTGGTCGACCCAGGCGGCGAGGCGGTCGCCGAGGGCCGCGAGGAACGGCGCCGTGACCTTCTCGAAGCTCGATCCGGTGCCGTCGGCGGCGAAGGCGATGTCGAGGACCACGACGCGCCCTTCGAGGGACGTCGCGCGGGGCAGCTTGCGCGGCGTCGCGAAGGCGAGGTGCGGTGCGCTCACTCCGGGTCGACGGTCTTCACCGCGTCTCGCGCGATGGAGCCGGCGCCCTTGTTCGATCCCGACGCGAAGCCCGGCGGCACGCCGCCATCGAAGTCCGAGAACGTGAGCGTGTGCTCGTCGACGCCGATGAGCGTCGCGGACACCGTGCGGCCGTCGACCGTCGCCACGCGCACGCGCTTGTCGAGCAGCCGCGCCCACGGGTCGCTGCCCGCGTCGAGGTTCAGGAAGGTCTTCATCTGCGAGAGCCAGATCTCCTGGCCGCGCGGGTCCGTCGTGTCGAGGCGGAGCTCGTTAACGAGCTTCACGCTCATCGCGATCCAGTCCTTGTAGCAAGGCGCGCAGATCTTCTCCTGGATCTCGGCCCCGAGAGGTCCGAGCTTCGTCCCGGCGCGGAACGGCGGCGTCGCGAGGGCCGGCTTCTCCTCGGAGCACTTCAGGCAGTTCACCGTGGTCGTCATTGCGCGCGGGTTATGCGGCAACGCACGGTTCCTCGCAAGCTCGGCGCCGGGCGGCGTAGAGTGCGCCGCAGTCATGACCGCCCTGCGCGCGCGCTTCGACACCGTCGACGTCGAGAACGTCACCCGCGTCTTCGGCGCCACGCGCGCGTTGGCGGGCGTCACGCTGACCTTTCGCGCCGGCGAGGTCGCGTGCCTCGAGGGACCCAACGGCGCTGGCAAGAGCACGCTGCTCGGCATGCTCGCGACGCTCGCGAAGCCGACCAGCGGCGAGCTCCGCTGGGGCGACTACCGCATGCCCGAGGACCGCGCCTCGATCCGCGCGTCCATCGGCTGGGTCGCGCACGAGAGCATGGTCTACCCGGACCTCACGCCGCGCGAGGCGCTGGCCCTTTTGGGGTCGCTGCACGACC
>CAIMWA010000530.1 GCA_903845045.1 uncultured delta proteobacterium
CGGGGGCGATCCGTCGCCGACATTGGAGATGAGACGCGCCGAAGCTCCCAACGGTTTGGGAGCGTGACAGGGACACACGCTCATTAGCTCGCACGCCGTCGTCCCCGGCCCGATGTCATACGCGCCTCGCTGGTTCACCGGACCGGCGCGGGCGTCGACCAACGTGAACCATAGGAAAGACAGGAAAGTTATGAAGAAGAATCCAATGGTGTGGGGCGCGCTCGTCGTGACTTGCACGGCGTGCACCGCAACGACCAGCGTCAACGTCGGTGCCCAGGCGTCGACGTCGGTCGCCCTCGTCGCGTCGGCTCCCGGTGGCCTCGCGGGCGCCGTCGGCGGGACCTCGGTGACGCAGGAGCGTCGCATCGACACCAACAACATCCAGTACCTCGTTCGTCAGGCCACCGGTCCCGACCAGGCATCGGCCGAGCGAGTCGCGCTCTCGGGAGCCGTCGTCCAGGCGGCACGGGAGCTCACCGACGACACCGCGGAGCGTCAGCGCCTCGCGTCGCACGTGACCGCAAACCTCGCACGGTACGCCGCCTTCGGGAGCCGCGCGGGCGGCGAGGACGCCGTCGCGGCGTCGGAGTCCAATGCGGACGGAAGCCTCACGACCATCGCGATGCACGTGCTCGTCAACATCGGCGAGGTTCGCCGGCAGCTCGAGACCGACGGCGCCTTCCAGTCCAACGCGCAGATGTCGAACGCCCTCGGCGCGCCGACGATCATGGTGCTCAATCGTGACCTCATGCGCGATCCCTCCGCCGACAACACGGAGGCGGGGACCATCATCGACACGTCGATTCAGGCGTTTCTGACACAGCAGCAGTGGAACCTGGTGGACCGCGAGGCCCTCCGGGCGGCCGCAGCGCAGCGCAGCGCCATCGAGGGTGTCACGGGCATGGGGACCGACCCCGCCGCCGACCTCGCGGCCATCGCCGGGGCCGACATGTATTTCGTGTACACCGTGCAACTCGAGCGCGGCGGGGTCGTGTCCGCGACGGTCTCGCTCACCGCGCACGACACGGCGACGGCGCAGCAGCTCGGCGCGAGCATTGGACGATCGCGCCAGTATCCGGCCGGCGCGATCCTCACCGATGTCGTTTCCGAGGCGACGAACAACGGCATGCGCGACTTGCTGTCGAACGTGCGCGGATACTGGCAGCAGGCGGCGCGTGAGGGGCGGCGCTATCGCATTGCCGTGCGTGGAGACTTCTCGAACACCGAGCGCCGTCGCGCAATTCGTGACGTGGTGCGCGGTCTGGGGCGTCCGGCGGGCGACATCACGTTGACGCAAAATACCATCTCCTGCGTGCTCGTCTCGCAGCGGGCCAAGGACGAGATCCAGGACGCCATCGAGGACGCCTGCACGCATGCTGGGTTCGCGAACGTCCAAGTCGGCGTGTCGAGCCGCTCTCTCATCATGATCAACGCACAGTAGGACGCCATGAACCGCTCGACGTTCCACGTTTCTGGCGCCGCAGCACTGTTCGCCGTCGCGATGCTCATCGTGCCGGGCTGGGCGCACGCGCAAGAGTGCGCGCCCCCGCGCGTCGCCATTCATGGCCATGCCGAGCGCTGTTGTTGGCCCGGTCAGCACTGGTCCTCGCATCGCGGAGAGTGCTCCGGACGCCCCGAGTGTCCGGATGGCTTCCGGCGCGAGCACCATGAATGCCGCGCCGAAGGCGGCACTGCGGCCCCCCCCGCGCCCGTCGCCGTCGCGTCGCCGCCGGTGGTTGCCGTGCCGGTGCCGGTCTCCGTCGCGGCAATCGCTCCCCCGCCGGTGGAAGCGCCGCCTGCGCCGCCACCACCGGCAGTGCCGGCTTCGGCTGCCACGCCGCCATCGCCTTCCGTCGAAGACAGCCCCTCCGTCGCCGGGTTGACGACCGCTGGCGCCAGCACGTCGCCTGCTTCGACATCGACGCCTCCGCCCGCGCGAACGGGACCACGGTGCGGCGTCATCCGAAGCGATGGGGAGGAGGTCGTCGCGACGGTGGCCTCGCCGAGGACCTCGCCCCCCGGCGAGAGCTCCGGGGGCGCGCCGCCGTCTGCGGCCGACATGGCAACGAGTTCGGTGCAGCCGCTGTTCCTTCGGGCGCGCGAGACGTTCAACCTCCCGCCGGCGGCGGTCACGCGGTTTCGCACCGACCTCCACTTCGAGGACCGGTACCAGATGCTCGACGGGAGCCTTTCCGGCGGGGCGTCGGGCGGCGTCTGTCCGCAGGAGGACACCCTTCGTGCGGTGCGCGCGTGGTGTCGCGAGGCGACCATCGACCTGCAGGAGCGGCGCGGCGACGTCGATGCGCAGCGCGGCGCCGCCAACCTCACCGTCGAGGCCATCAACGAACGCTGCGGCATGCTCTTCGAGTACACGCTCGAAGCCGTCGAGCCCGCGCCGTGTCGCGAGGGATCGGCGTGCCTCACCCGCGCCGCCCTGACCCTGCACAAGTATCGCGTGAGCGGCTTCGACGAGGCGGGGCAGCCCCGGTTCGCGCTCGACCCGGGCTTCGGGACGAACGGCGAACGGCACTTCGACTTCAGCATCACGCTCCCTGGAACGCCGCGCGTGTCGACTCCCTTCGGCACCGTCGCCGCGATCCCGTCGGCGGTGGTGTCGGCGGGCGGCGCCGCCATGGGCATCGCCCGACAGCTTCAGGAGGTCCCGCAGCTGCAGGTGCATGCGCCCATCCGCACGGTGCGCGACGGCGACGCGCTGTTCTGCGGAAGCCGTCGCGAGGTGCCTCTCGACACCCCGTTCTTCGTGCGCGAGCTCCGTGCCGGGGTCGTGCAGGACGTCGGCTTCGGTCGAGCCCGCGACATGCTCGACGGCTGCACGCTCACGTCGAGCCTGCGGCGTGCCCGCGCGGCGCACCGCACCGTGCGGCTCGGGCCGTCGAGGGCCCAGCTCATCATCGGGGCCGGCGACGTCCGCCCCGGCATGACGTTGTGGCAGATGCCGTCCATCGGGCTCGACGTCACCTTCGGCCTGGGCGTCGTCTCCGGGCAGCTCGACACCACGCACCCGGCCCTAAAGGACTTCGTGCTCCCCACCGGTCTTGTGGGCGCGGAGTACAACTTCGGACGCTGGGCTGGTGTCTCGGAGCTTTACGCGGTCGCCAACGTCGGCGTCGGCGTCAACTTCGTCGATGGTCGGCACTCCATGTGGCAGGGGAACTCCCGCTACGCGGACCAGGTCCGGACGACGCTCGACGGACTCGGCTTCGCACCCAACCTCCGCGTCGAGCTCGGCATCCTCAAGCGGTTCTACTTCGGGCGCTCCTTCTTCGAGCTCGAGGCCCTCGGGTACTACGGGACGACGCTGCTCGGGACCCAGGCGTTCTCCGATGGTTCCGGGGGCGCGGGAACCATCGACTACACGGTCAACAGCTTCGGAGGCGTCGGCGCCCTCGGCTTCGGATGGGCCCTCTCGCCGCGCGTGCTCATGCGCCTCGACGCCGGCATCCAGGCCGGGGTGGCGAACCCGGGTATCACCGTCCATTACGGCGGAATCGACCTTGCCATCGCGCTACCAGGATCGGCTATCGAAGTCGGTCCCACCTTCCGTTGGACGTTCTCCTATGAACTGTAGAGTCATGCGAAGACGCCGAGGCTCGGCCGGGATCGTCCTCGGCTCGATGATCCTGCTCGCGGCGCCCGGTGTACGTGCCGATCCCATGTGCCGGGCGGTGTCTGCGGCATTCACCCTCGCCGATGCGCTCGGGGTCGCACACGACACGGTCTTGGCCCAAGCGTGCTCCTCGGGAGCGCTGGCCCCAGCCGACGGCCCTGCGGGCACACCTGCGGAACGCCTGCGGATCGCCGTGAACGCGTCGACGTACGCCGCGCCTCCGCCTGCAGCCATTGCGCCGCCGTGGCTCGTCGCAGCGCCTCCCGAGGCCGGTGCGTGGGTCGCCGTCGGCGTGGGGGCGACGATGCAGGCGTCCGTGGTCCAGGCGGCGTTGCAGATCTCCGCGCAGGTGAACGTGAGCATCGGACCCACGCCGGGCGGCAACGGCGCCGGCATCGACATGGGGGCGATCATCGTCGGCTCCTTGGCGCCGCAGCTCCAGGTC
>CAIMWA010000531.1 GCA_903845045.1 uncultured delta proteobacterium
CGATCCGCGGAGGCGACTGGAATTCCAGCACGCGCGGCGGGACCTTCGCGCTGTCGCTGGCAAGCAACCCGGCCTCCTACGCCGCGAACTACGGGTTCCGCTGCGTGGTTCTGCGTTAGGAGCCCGTCGCCGGGCGCGATACGCGGATCAGAGCATGCGGATCGCGACGGAGTCCGTGAGGCCGCGGCCCGCCGGAGCGCCCTCGCTCCAGACGCCGTAGACGACGTCCATCACCTCGACGAGGCGCTGGAAATCGACGGCGGTGTCGGGCTGGATCCACACCTCGCGCACGGTGCGGTCGGCGGCGTGCAGCGCGCGGAGCTGATCGCGGAGCCACACCCCGCGGTCCACGCCCGCGGGCGACGTGGTGCCGTCGATGGCGCTGCGCGCGACGCGGACGTCACCGGGTCCCACGGTCAACGTCACGTGCGCGGGGTCGGGGTTCGCCGGCACGTCGACGGGGCTGCTCAGGGGCTGCTGCGCGCGCACCGCGCCGAGCTGCGTCCACACCGCCGACATCAACAGGAACGCGATGATCGAGACCAGCAGGTCGATCATCGGCACCATGTTCACCGGTGCATCGAGGCTCTTGCGTCCACCCGTCCCGGAATCGATCGCGACGCCTGCCATGGGGAACCTCCTGGATCCGTTCGACAACGGGAACACGCCGAGGTTCCCGCGCACCGCGCGCCGTGCGACGCTCTCGCGTAGGACAAGGCAACGATGCGCGTCTCCGCACTTCTCGTGCTCGCGTCGGTTGGCATCGCCGGATGTCCGTCGACGGTCTTGCTGTCGCCGTCGCCGTCGGCGAACGACGCCGCGGTGATGTCCGACCTCCCCGTCGCGACGCCGCCGATCTCGAAGATCGCGTCGTCCGGCGCCGTGACCTGCGCGCTACGCTCCGACGGGCACGTGCGCTGCTGGGGGCGCTACGTCGCGACGCCGCCGGATGCGGGAACGCCGCGCCCCTCGTGGCAGCCCGTGGAGATCGACGGTCTCGCCGACGCCATCGACGTCGCCGTGAGCGAGGACGACCGCGGCTGCGCCGTCACGCGCTCGGGCGACGTGCGCTGCTGGTCCATGCACGGCGATGGCGCGCTGCGTCCACCGCACGCCGAGCTCGAGACCACGGCCCCTCCAGCGACGCAGATCGCGCTCGGCGACGGGTGGGTGTGCACCATCGGTCCCGGCGATGCCGGCGCGGTGTGGTGCGGCGGCGACAACCGCTTCGGCACCCTCGGCCTCGGTGACTTCGAGGCGCACCCCGCAGGCGGCGTCGTCGCGCTGCCTGCGCCGGCGCGGGAGGTCGCCATCGGCTCGTTCGGCACCTGCGCGCGGCTCGCCGACGGCTCCGTGTGGTGCTGGGGTCGCAACTACTCCGGGGCCCTCGGCGACGGCGTTCGGCACCAAGGCTGCGGACCCAGCGTACCCGACGAGGACTGCTCGCCGACGCCGGTGCGCGTCGCCCTTCCTCGCGCGGCGGAGCAGCTCTCCGCGGGCTCAACGGCGCGTGCGCGCGCGTCGGCACCCAAGCGTTCTGCTGGGGATGGGGAACCAACGGCCGACTCCTTTCCGGCTCCGAGGCCGACTCCGTGGTGCCGGCGGTGGTCCCGGGTCTCGACGACGTGGCGTTCGTCTTCGCGGGCTACCTTGCGGGCTGCGTGCTGCGCCGCGACGCGAGCACGTGGTGCGCGGGCTTCGGCGTGACGACGGAAGGCACCGATGCAGGCGAGGTGACGAGCTTGCAGCCGGTGCGCATCGGGGGCGTCGGCCCCGCGCGCGCTGTGACCGGCGGCTGGTACCACCTGTGCGCGCTGCAGAACGACGGCGCGGTGCTCTGCTGGGGCAACGGCGGCTACGGACAGCTCGGCGTCGCGACCACGGCGCGCGGACCGGTGCGCGTCGAAGGCCTTTGACGGGAGCGTGACGACGATGAGCGACGGAGCGGCCATCGGCCTCGTGACGGGCGGCGTCTTCGCGGCGCTGGGCACCGCGATCTTCCTGTGGGGGCGCTCCTTTCGCGCGCTCGACCGCGCCATCGGACGCTGGCCCACGGCGCCCGGCACCATCGCAACGTCGCGCTACGAGGCCCACGACGGCGTGACTCGCGACGCCCAGGGCTACGACGTCGCGTCGACGAGCTACGTGCCCGTGGTCACCTACGATTACGAGGTCGCGGGCACCCGCTACACGGGCACCAAGGTGAGCCGCTCCACCGGCGCCGTCGACGCGCCGAGCGTGAAGCGCGTGCTCGACCGCTATCCCCCGCGCGCGACGGTCGCGGTGCTCTACGACCCTGCGAACCCGGCGACGGCGTACCTCGAAGAGGGGCGGTCCTGGGGGGCGATGTTCCTGATGATCTTCGGCGGGGTGTTCATCGCCGCGGGCACGGGCACGCTGGCGCTCGTGCTGCTCGCGCGCTGACCGGCGCTACGACGACGGCGTGAAGCGGATCGCGGCGGCCGTGCTCACGCTGCCCGGCGTGCCGTGCGAGTGCTGCACGCCCACCAGGCCCGTGGCGTTCTGCAGGCCGACGGTGACGTTCTGTCCGCCGGTGACGCGCGGGCTGCCCGGGGGCGTGAGCGCGCAGTAGTGGAACTCGATGACGTTCGTCGTCTCGAAGAACTTCGCCTGGAAGGTCATGCGCTCGCCGCCGTCGGAGAAGAAGCGCGCGTTGGTCCACTGCACCGTGAAGTGGCGGGCCGGGGCGGCGCCGACGGTGCGCGTGCGCAGGTCGCTCGCGGCGTCGACGTAGAGGTCGTCCCAGAACGGAGCGACGATGCGGCTCGGGCCCGCCGGCGACACCGACGGGATCGGCATCGACGGCAGCAGCGCCGAGGCCGTGCCTCCCGACGCGGGCCAGAGCTGCATCGCGCCGTTCGTCGTGAGCGAGTAGTTCGCGTTCGGCTCGCCGAAGAACGCCAGCGCGAAGGGCAGCGCCGTGATCGGTCCGGCCGCGTCGTCGCCCGTGACGGGGCTCACCGCGGCCGTCGCCATGTCGTCGCACGCGGCCGGCGTCGTCGACTCGACGTACGGCGGACGCGTGATGGACACGTCGAGGGAGAACGTCCCCGTCGCGCCCGCCGTGTCGCTGCCCGCGGCGAGGATCACGTCCATCGGCGCGGCGCCGGCGTTGGCGTAGGTGACCGACGTCGTCGTCCCCGTCGACATCGGCGTCGACGTCCCGGACGCGAGGCACGTCGTCGCGGTGCACGTCGCAAGCACGCGCAGCACCGGGACCCAGCCGCCGGGAAACATACCCGATGCGGTATTCGTCATGCGCGCCGCGAGGGCGAAGCCTGCGGGGATCGTCGCCCGGAAGAAGAGCGAGCGCCCCGTCGCCGTCGGGAGGCACGCGGTCACCGTGTCGACACCGTCGGTGATGAGCTGTCCGCGCAGCGCCGCGCCGTCGGCCACCGGGGTCGCCATGGTGCAGCGACCGTTGACCGCGGGCGGGTGCAGCGCGACGGCGAGGTCGAAGAGCCCGCCCATGCCGGGGAGGTCCGTGCCCACGGCGATGAACACCGTCTGCGCGGTCGTTCCGGCGTTCGTGTACGCGACCGACGAAGGCAGGCCCGTCGGCGGGAAGAACATCGTCTCGCTCGTTCCGAGGCACGTCGTCGAGCCGCATGACGGGATCAGCCGGAGGAGCGGGTTGAAGATGCGGCCCATGGCCGTGTTCGGCGTCGCCGTGGCGACGAGCACCTGCCCCGCGGGCACCGTCGCCGTGTAGTAGAGCACCGGTCCGGGCGTGGGACCGCCGCTGGCGAAGGGGCACGCCGTGAGCGTGTCGCGCCCGTCGTCGGTGCTCTGCGCGCGCAGCACCGTGCCGTCGGTCACCGCGGTGGCCGTCGCGCAGATGGCGTTCACCGCGGGCGGCGTGATGGCGACGGTGAGGTCGAAGGGCGAGGTCGGGCCGCCGTTGGCAGCGGTCACGGCGATGAGTACCGGCTGCGCCGTCGGTCCGTTGTTGAAGATCAGCGGAGCGCCGAGGGCGGCGACGCCGAGGCAGGTCGTCGCCGCGCACGACCCCGCGAGCTGGATCGTGAACGCCGCCAGTCCCCCCCGCGACGCGGCCGACACGACGAGGCGGTTGTTCGCGGGCACCGTGGTCGCGTAGTAGAGCGTCGGCCCCTCGGTGCCCATGGAGCAGGCCGCGAGGGCGGCGCCGCCCGACGTGAGGTCCTCGCCGCGGAGCACCGTGCCATCGGCGACCGCGCGCGGCGCCGCACACGTGGCGTTCGCCGGCGCCGGGCGGATGGACACCGCGAAGCTGTAATGGAAGTCCGCCGAGCGCCCGTCGTCGCCGACGGCGAGGATGGCGTGCAGCGGCGTCGCGCCGGAGACGTAGCGAAGCCCCGTCGAAGGCGCGAAGGGGGTCGTGGCGCTCGCGAGGCAGGTCGTCGCACCGCACGACGGGAGCATCCGGAGCACCGGCGCCGCGATGCCCGTCGAGGCCGACGTCGCCGTGGCGACGAGCACGCTGTTCGCGGGGATCGTCACGTCGTAGTAGCGCACGCGGCCCGTCGCCGCGGGCGCGCACGCCGTGATCACGTCGTGGGCGAGGGCCGTCGACTCGTCGGGCAGCAGCGTGCCGTCCATCACCGGCGTGGCCATCGCGCAGTCGACGTTGGCCGGTGGCGGCTCCACCGTCACGTCGAGGTCGAAGGTGCCGAAGGTCCCGGCGGTCCCGCTGCCGACGGCGACGAGGAGCGTGACGTCGCGCGTCGTCGGGTTCACGTACGCCGCCGGCACCGGCGCCCCCGCGCGCAGCGGCGTGCTCTGCGCGAGGCACGACGTCGACGTGCACTGCGAGACGACGCGCACCACCGGCGCCCAGACCGCGCCGGTCGGCGTCGCGAGGACCGTGAGACGGTTCCCCGCGGGGACGGCGACGGCGTAGTAGAGCACCGCCCCGCTGGCCGTCGGCAGGCAGGCCGTGCTGGGCGCGGTGCCGAGCTGCGTATCCTGGCCCGTGAGGTGCGCGCCGGCCGTCACCATCGTCGGCGACGCGCACGAGGCGTTGGCCGCCGGCGTGAAGGTCTCGAGCGTGAGGGTGTACGCGCCGCCCACGCCGAAGCCGATCTGGTCCACGAGGACGAAGTAGTCGCCGGCGTCGAGCACCGTGCGCACCGCGGGGTTGCGAGCCTCGCCCGGGGCGTTGTCGTTGCACGCCACCTCGGACAGCGGCGCATCGCACGCCGTGCGCACCGCGATCATGGTGTCGATGGCCGCGTCGACGCGCAGGATCACGCCGGTGCGCGCCGCGAGGTGCAGCGTGTAGAAGTGCTCCGGGCCGCCGGTGCCGGTCATCGTGGTGCACGTCGTCGAGGCGTTGCGGCTGGCGCCCGCGAGCGTCGCCGTCACCGAGTCCGTTGGCGTCGCGAGCGCGCGCTGCACCGGGAGGGAGCACGCGGTGCTCGCGTCGACGGCGGGGGCGTCGGGCGCGGCGCGGTCCGGTGCGACGACGACGTCGGTGCCGCCGCCGGAGTCCGAGCCCGCGTCCTGGGTGACGGTGGCCGCGCCGCAGCCGGCGGCGAGGACGGCCAGCAGAGCCCACAGCACCCGAAGACGAAACGCCGACACCGTACTCATGCGACCTCCGAAGACCGCCGCGCGCCCTCCGCGCCGCACGATCCGTCGCGACGCTACCACCGATGCGGGACGCGCTCCGCAGGCGTCGGCGACGTCAGCGCCGGAACGCGAACGGAACGCTGATGCCGCCCTCGGCGATGAATCCGGCGAGGGACTCGTAGCGGTTGAAGTACGACGCGATGCCGACGCCGGCCCAGAGGTCGATGGGGCCGAGGCGCGCGTCGAGGCCCGCGAGGGCGCTGAGGTACGTCGTCACCGGCACGTCGTACGCGACGCTCACCTGCGCGCGACCCCGGAGGAACGGCTCGAGGACGTCCCAGCCGCGCACGCCGATGGCGCCGCCGACGTAGGCGCCGCCGGCCCCGCGGTCGACCCATCGCAGGCCGTCGACGTCGGGCATCCCGACGCATCCCGTGGTCGGGTCGACGGCGTTGCCGCAGCGCGCGCCGCCCACGCCCGCCGCCACGCCGCCCTCGACGTCGCCGGTGAGCAGCCCACGACGAAAGGTGCGGCGCACGCCGACGCGACCGAGGGCCCAGCCGTGGTCCTGCGCGCCGCGCTCGAACACCCCGCCGCCGGTCTCGCCGCCGGCCTCGACGCGCAGGTCCGGCGCCACCGGGAGCGACACGTGCGCGGCGATGCGCGACGGAATGCCGCCCTCGACGGCGACCTCGCCCTCGTTCGGGTGCAGGCGCCCCGGAGCGCCATAGTGAGCGGAGTAAGCGGCCGGGGCGTAGGTCGGCGAACAGGCAACGACGGACGATCCGAGGAGCGCGAGCATGCAAAGAGACGAGCGGAGGTAATTCATGGCGGGCCTACCCTTCATGGGAATGCATCGCAAGCCTCGGACCAACGAAAGAACGCTTGTTTTGAAGTGAATTGGCGCGTGGCTCCGGCGCTCGCCACGGCCACGGCAGCCGCCGCGGCCACCGCTCCGTCGACGCCGATGACCGTGATACCGTCGCGCCGGGAGCGAGACCGCGATGCAGACACCGGAAGCACGCCTCGAGGCGTATCGGCGCGTGCCGACGTTCTCGAAGCTCGACGACACGGCCCTCGAACGCCTCGACGCCTGCGTGCGCTGGCGGCACCTGCGCAAGGGCGAGGTGCTCTTTCGCCAGGGGGACCGCGGCGACTCGCTCGTCGTCGTCGGCGAGGGGAGCTTCGCCGTCAGCGTGTTTCGCAGCGGCGTCGAGGTGGAGGTGGCGCGCGTCGGCGCCGGCGAGGTCGTCGGCGAGATGGCGTGCATCGACCCCGCGCCGCGGTCGGCGACGCTCGTGGCGGCGGCTCCGTCGACGGTGGCCGAGCTGAGCGGCGACGCGCTCCGATCGCTGCGCACGCTGGCTCCCGCGGTGGCGTCGCACGTCGTCGGGGCGGTGATCCGCGAGGTCACGCGGCGGCTGCGCGAGATCGAGGAGCGCATCGACGGCGACCTCGCGCCCGCGGCCAACGCCACGCCCTCGAGGCCCCCCGCCGCGGCCGACGAACCCTCGGGTCTCTGGCGCTTCCTCGACCGGCTGCGGGGGCAGGCGTGATCACCGTCGCCACGCTCCGCGCGCTCCCGGCGCTCGCCGACTACGCCGACGGAGAGCTCGAGGTGCTCCTCGGCGCCGCCTCCGCGCGCGCCTTCGCCATCGGCACGGACCTCTGCCGCGAGGGCGCCGTGGGCACGTCGTGCTTCGTGCTCGTGCAGGGCGAGGCCGAGGTGCTCCGCGCGTCGTCCGACGGGGACCGCCACCTCGCGCGCCTCGCGCCCGGCGCCGTCG
Organism: uncultured delta proteobacterium; assembly: GCA_903845045.1. GTDB lineage: Bacteria > Myxococcota_A > Polyangia > Polyangiales > SCUS01. The sequence goes on from CAIMWA010000531.1 coordinate 7,362, forward strand.
TCGGACAGATCGCCCTCGTCGACCGCGGCCCGCGCTCGGCGACGGTGCGCGCGACGACGGTGTGCGTGGCCCTCGAGCTCGCGCGCGACGTCTTCGAGCGCCTCCTCGCGGCCAGCTCGCCGCTCGCGCTGCGGTTCCAGGAGAACATCGCCGTGGCGGGGATCCGTCAGCTCCGCGCGGCGACGGCGCGATTGGCGACGGTGCTGGCCGAGCACGAGCAGCGCCCGCACGTCACGTCCGACGCGAGCGGCCACCGCGAGGAGCTGGCGTTCATCTCCGCCGCGACCGCCGAGTGGGGGCTCTCCCTCGACGGCGACGACGCGCCCGGCTGAGCGCGCTTTACCGCTCCGGGTAAGCCATCGCCGGCGGTGCGACGCACGCCGGGCTCGAGGTCGTCGTCGGGATGCCGCACTCGCCGTGCGGGGTGCGGGCGTTGGCGTCCCACCAGCAGCAGTTCGGCAGCCGCGCCGGGTCGCCGGAGCCGCTCGGGAGCACCCAGCGCGTGGGGCAATTCCACACGGCGCCGTTGGGGCCGTAGCACGAGGTGCTGGCGCCGAGGCACGTCACCGCGCTCTCGAAGGGAGCCGTCGCGCCCGCCGATCCCGCGACGGCGACGGCGCACACGTTGCGGACGCCGTTCGCTCCGGCCCCGCACGCCGTGGCGTAGGTGATGATGCCGCCGGTGCCGTTGGAGCACGTGACCGTCGCCGGGCACGCGTAGCTGGGATCGCCCGCGCAGGTCCCGCGGGGCACGTCGGCGACGACGGCGTCGACGAAGGCCCCGTCGGCGAGCACCGCCGCGTCCACGCCGCCGTCCGGCGTGGGGAGGTACGGCGAGCCGACGCCGGCGTCGGGCCACGCGCCCGCGGCGTAGACGTTCGGCGTCACGCTCACCGAAAGCTCCACGCCCGTCGGCCGCAGGATCGGCGTGAACGTACCCGCGGTGAGCATGTACACGCGTCCCGCGACGACGTTCATGGTGACCTGCGACGACACGCCCTGGAAGTCGTCGTTGCACGCGAGGCCCGTGGCGCAGTCCGCGGCGGTGACGTCGAGCACGGTGTCCAGCGAGGGGTCGCGGCCGCGCAGGTTGATCACCGCGGTGCCCGACGACAGGGGCTTCCAGAGGAACACGTCGGCCGCGCGCGGGGCGTTCGTGGCGCCGCAGTGGAAGCGCATGCCGTTGTTCGGATCGACGTTGCCCGCGGCGCTGAGCCTGTCGCCCTGGAGGAAGTGCGGCGCGTCGCAGGTGGCCGTGGCCACGGCGCCGTCCGAGGCGTCCGGCGCGTCGGCGTAGAGGCCCGCGTCGCCGGGTGGACCGTAGCCCGTCGTCAGCCCCGCGTCGGGCCACGCGCCGGGCGTGTACGCGTTGGGCGCCACGGTGATGGTGAGCACGAGGTCCGTCGCGCGGGTGATGGACGCGAAGGTGCCGGCGGCGACGTTGTAGACGCGCCCGGCCACGACGTTCATGGTGACCTGCGACTGCACGCCCATGTAGTCGTCGTTGCACGCGAGGCTCGTGCTGCAGTCCGCGGCGGTGACGTCGATGACGGTGTCGATCACCGCGGCGGCCCCGCGCACGTTGAGCACCGCCGTGCCCGACGACGTGGGCTTCCACTGGAACACGTACGACGGCCGCGCCGAGGCGTTGCTCCCGCAGTGGAAGTGAAAGTCGTTGGTGGTGTCGACGGTGCCGGTGACCACCACCGAGTCGCCGGTGACGAGCCGCGGCGAGTCACAGGTCGCGGGAACCGGCGGCGGCGTCCCGTTGACGCAGCCTCCGGCGGCGATGATGCCCGCGAGCGAACCGACGAGGCCGCGCCTCGATGCCGATGCCGATGTTGAAACACGCATGAGTACCTCCGCATCGCGCGGACGAAGCGCCCGCGCAGCCGTGTGAAGAAGCCTTCGAAGCGCCCGCGCCGTGCGGGTGCGATCAGTGACCGACGCCGATGCTCCCGCCGAGCACCACGCCGAACGTCGACGCCCCGAGCGGCGCCGCGCTCGCCTCGATGAAGAGGTCGCCGACGGTGAAGCGATGGTCCTCCGCGGACCAGCTCTCGAAGTTCCAGCGGAACCCGAGGGTGCCGCCGAGGGCGACGTTGAAGCTCGTCTGCCACGCGCGGTCGTAGACGTCCTGCGTGGATACGTACCAGCCCACGCCCGTCGGTCCGCCGTACAGCATCGCGCTGCCGATGCGGAAGGCCGCCGCCGCCGTGACCCGAGCGTCGACGCCCACGGTCGTGCCGTTGGTGCGCCACCCGCCCCCGACGAACGCGAGGAAGTACGGGACCTCGAAGGTGACGCCCAGCAAGCCCGTGGGTGGCCGCGCCGTGACGTCGAGGCCGAAGAGCGCGTCGGCGCCGCGCCGTTGGTCCGCGGTGCCGCCGCCGTTGAGCATCACGTCGGCCATGGGCGTGGCCTCGAGGCCGAGAAAGCCCATGGAGAACAGCACCGCGGTGCGCGGGTGCGGGGGGTGGATCTCGGGCTGCGCGGGTGCTCCATCGGCCGCGGTGTCGCCGGTCGAGACGCGCGTCGCGAGCACCGGCATCGCCACCGCTTGCGTGACCACCGCCGAGGACGGCACCGCCGGAGACACGCCCTCGCCGAGGTGCTCGGTGCCGCACGCGAGCGTCGCGCGATCATGCACGACGATCTCGTGGCGCTCGGCGTCGAGCACGTCGTACTCCACGGTGACCGACGCGTGGCCGCCGCCGCGCAGCGTCCATCCGTCGCTCTCGGCGACGACGCGAATGTCCGCCGCGCGCGGCCGCAGCACGTAGCGACCCGGCGTGAGGAACACGCGCCGCCCGCTCTCGAGGTCGTTCATGAACGGACGCACGCCGGCGCTGCACGCGAGCTCGCTGCCGCCCACGTTCGCCGCGCCTCCCGCGGCGCCGCCGGTGCGCACGGCCACGGCGGTGATGCCCGCCACGCGCGGCCGCGGCGGGACGTCGTCGTGGTCGAAGAGGGCGCCCCGCGACACGAGGCGCAGCACCGTCGTGCGCGTGTCGGCGTCGCAGCCTTCGACGACGAACGCCTGCGTGGCGACGGCGTCGAGGGTGAGTGAGTAGTCGCTGCACGGCATCGCGCGGCCTCCCTCGTCGCGCACGCCGACGTGCACCAGGTGACCCTCGCCGTGCACGTCCGCCTGCAGGCTCGCGACGGCCTCGGGCCAGCTTCGATATTCGCGCGTCGTCAGCGCCAGCGCCTCGGCGTGCGCGGCGGTGGGAACGAGCGCGAGAAAGGTTCCGACGACGCTCCAGGATCGCATGCGGCGCCCTGTTTCAAGGTCCGTTCCAGGCCCTCGGACGCGGCTTCGTGGGGCGCGAGGACACGTGAAACGCAGCGTTCGAAGCGGCGCCATACGGAACGCGCGCGCGACGCGACGGTGCGGCAATGCGCCCCGCGGGGCACCACGCGCCGACGCCCTTCGACGGACCCGCCCCGCGAAACATTCACCCCGTCCGAGGGGTTCCGCTCAGAGCGCGACCATGCCCCGCCGCGCCGCCCGGATCACCGCGTCGGTGCGGCTGCTCGCGCCGAGCTTCGTCATCACCGCGGTCACATGGAACTTCGCCGTGTGCTCGGAGATGCCGAGGTGATGCGCGATGAGCTTGTTCGGGAGCCCCGTGGCGAGCAGCGCCAGCACCTCGACCTCGCGCGGCGTGAGGGCCTCCATGCGCTCCGGCGCGACCGTCGCGCGCACGCGGTGAAAGCCCGGGTCCATGACGACGAGCCCGCGCGCCACGGCGTCGAGGGCCGCGCGCAGCACCGGCGCTTCGGATCCGCGCTCGAGGGCGCCGAGGAATCCCAGCGCGAAGACGTCGTCGACGCGGCTCGCGTCGGGGAGCAGCGCCGCGGCGGGCACCGTCACCGCGGGCGCGTCGTCGAGCCACGCGGCGGCGCGCAGCGGGTCGGCGCCGAGGTCCACGAGGAGCACGTCGACGTTGCGCGCCTCGTAGGTTCCCGCGAGGTCGTCGCCGAGCGCCGCGGTCGCCACGGTCGCCGCGTCGTCGCCGAGCATCGCCGCGAGGCCTGCGCGCGCCAGGGGATCGTTCGCCACCACGCAGACGCGCAGCGCCGCATCGGGATCTCGCGACACGGAGGGGGAGCGCATCGAGGCGTCAACGTGCGCACGGCCCGGCGCGGGTCAAGCGAGGCCGCGCCATCGGGCAGGGCGTCCTGTCCCTTCGGGCAGGTGCGCGCTCGACCATCGGACCGTGGCAGGGCTCACCCGGCGCGGTCACCTTGGGCTCCGTCGGCGAGGACGAACCTCCCGCGAAAGGAACACCCGATGAGCAGCCTTCAAGACATCTCGGAAGCGTTGGCGGCGGTGGTGGAGAGCGTCGGTCCCGCGGTGGCGCGGGTGGAGCTCGGCTGCGGCGCCGCATCGGCCATCGCATGGGACACCCCCGGCGTCTTCGTGACGTCGGCGCACGGCCTCGGCGATCACGGCGACGTGAGCATCGCCCTCGGCGACGGGCGCACCGCCACGGCGAAGGTCGTCGGCCACGACCGCGGGACCGACGTCGCCGTGCTGCGTGCCGACGACCTCGGCGCCGTGCCC
>CAIMWA010000532.1 GCA_903845045.1 uncultured delta proteobacterium
AGTGCGGCTCCTTCAGCCCCGGGCGATGCCCGGGGCGGACATCATGTTGTAGCCGGGGGTGGGAACCCCTGGCGGCACGTCCGCCGAGCGGGGGTGTGGGTGTCGCGGGCTGTCGGGCGCTCGGGCAAGTCTTCGTAACAACCAACGAATCCACGAGCCCGAAGGACAAAGTGGTCAATGGTCGGCCCAGACGTCTGGGGGTGGAGGACTCCGCGCGCCGTCGACAGCGCGCCGCCGGTGCCGCGATACTCGGCGTTGGATCCCCTTCGAGGAGAGCGTCGATGCGTCGCAAGCCTTTCCGTCTCGCCGTGCCCGCGCTCCTCGCGGCCCTCGCGGCAGGGTGCGGCGACACCACGAGCTGCCAGGTCGAGTGCATCGCGCCGCCGGACGGGTGCCACTACGAGCACCTCGCGGCGTGCAGCTGCGGCAGCCTCGTGTGCAGCGACGCGGGCGCGGCCGACGCCTCCGTCGATGCTTCCGTCGACGTGCCGCGCGAAGCGGCAGCCGACGTCGCCGACGTGCCGGTGATCGACGTCGCAGCCGTCGTCGACGCCGCCGACGTGCCCGGCGTCACCGATGCCGCCAGCGCCACCGACGGCTCGGACCTCGTCGACTGCGACCCGTCGCACGCGTTCTGCGACCGGCTGCCGACGGTGTGCACCGGCGGCGGCGAGGTGGCCTCGGTGTTCGGCGGCTGCTGGGGACCGTGCGTGCTCTACACGCGCTGCATGCCCATCGCGTGCAACCCCGACGCGACCGGGTCGTGCCCGACGAACCTCGTGTGCTTCCGCACGACGCGCACCTGCGGTCCACCGGTGTGAAGCGTCGCGCGGCGCGGCGGGTCAGCGCGTCGCGAGATGGCAGTACGCGAGGTACGCGGCCTCGTGGATGCCCGCGAGCACCACGGCGTTCGCGCGCAGCATCGCGACGTCGGCGGGCTTCCATCGCGGGGGAGCGTGCACCGTGCCGCGAAGGTGCGCGCGGGCGGTGAGCGATCCGAGGTACGCGGCGAGGTCCGCCAGCTCCGCGCGGGGCACCGAGGCGAGCTCGAGCTTGTCCTCCTGCGGCGCGAGGCGGCGGCCGAGCATGGTCGCGCCCAGGAGCGTCGACGTGCCCGCCATGCGGGGCGGTCGCGCGAGGCACCAGCGCATCGCCTCGAGCACCCGCTGCGCGCCGTTCGCCACCGAAGGCGGCACGAGCACCGCCGACGACGGATCGCCCTGCTCCTTCAGGTCGAAGATCCAGTGGCCGTCGCGGCCGCCCTTGCCGCGCACGAGCACGGCGACGCGGGTGCGTCCGAGGCTGCCGGTGCCCGCGATGCGGAACGCGGCGTCGACTATCTCGAGGTGCGACTCCGCGGGCCGCAGCGCCGCGTCGAGGGAGCCCACGTAGTCCGCGAAGCATCGCGGGACGGCGCGGGCGAGGCGGGCGTCGAGGTCGCGGTAGCGGTCGCCGCGCACGAAGCGGCGCTGGCCGTGCAGCACCTCCGTGCGTCCGTCGAGAAAGCGCGCGCGAGTCCGCGTCGCGGAGCGCGCGACGAGGGCCTGCACCGTCGGCGGCGCAGGGCTCGGCTCGGCATCGTGCGCGAGGTGCCGCGCGTACGACGACAGCAGCGCATCGCAGGTCGCGAGGGACGACGGTCCATCGGCGCCGAGGGCGCGTCCGCCGAGGAGCAGGCTCGTCGCGAGGCGCAGCACGTCCCAGCGCAGCGGCGCCACGTTGGCGTCGTCGAAGTCGTTGATGTCGAAGACCGTCTCGGCGTCGTCGTCCTCCACGGCGTCGGCGCGAAACGCACCGAAGTTCTCGACGTGCAGATCGCCGACGATCAAGCCCGTGCCGTCGGGACCCGCGGCGAGCGCCGGGTGCTCCTTCAACAACGTGTAGAACAGCCCGGCGGACCCGCGCAGGAACGCCAGCGGCGACACCGCCATGCGCGCGACCTTGTGGTCCCGCAGGCCCGCGACGGCGTGCGTGGCGGCCTCGTCGGCGTCGAGCTGACGGCGCGCCAGGGCGAGGGCGTCGAGGTTCATCGCGGACGAGTGTACGCGACGGTCGGTGTCGGAGGTTCGAGGCGGCGGCTCGCAATTCCACCGGCAACCACGCGTCCCTGCTCAGCGCTCGGCCTCCACCTTCGCAGCGCCCTCCACCGCGTCGTCGACGACCACGCCCTCGGCCGTCGGTGCATCGCCCGTCGACGCGGGAACATCGACGTCGATGCGAACACCGGTCGTGCCCGTCTTCGTCGCGAAGGCGCCGACGTCCTCGACGCGGGCGTTCGATGCGAGGCGCAGGGGCGCGAGGCGCGGCACGAACGCGGGCAGCCACCACGCGAGGTACAGCAGCAGCGGCGCGAGCGCGTGCGGAACGACCCCTGCCGGTGCGAGACGCAGACCCAGGAGCCCCGCAAAGAAGCTCCCGGCGTGCCACGCCATGGACCGGTGCCGGACCCACGCCAGCCGTTCGCGGAAGGACCGCAAGGGCCCCTTTCGGACCGCCCATCCGAGGCCCGTCGCGGCGAGGGCGCCGGCGATGAGGGACCAGTCCAGCGGAGCGCCGAACGCCGTCGCAGCCGCGCGGGCCAGCACCGTCGCGACGACGCCCGCGAGGAGCACCGACGAGAAGACCTCCTGCAACGCCGTCGGCGCGCCGCGGAGCCGGTCGTAGGCGGCGGCCGCAGCGGGCGAGCGCGCCGCCACGTCGACGAGCAGCGTCCGCATCGCAGGGGTGTGGCAGTCGTCGGCGACGGCGGCGATGCGCGCGCGGTCCACAGGATCGCCGGCCTCGGCGAGCACCAGCGCGGCCGCCACGAGCTCGGCCCCGGAAGCCCCACGGTCGTCGAGCAGCGACGAGGCACGCTCCCGCGAGACCGACGCTTCGCGTCCGCGAAACGGCCCCGCACGACCGACGCCGAGGCCCAGCTCCTCGCGCACCGCGTCGAGGGACGGGAGCTCGAGCAGCGCGTCGGGCACCACGCGCGCCCGCGGCGCGAAGGCTCCATCGATCCACGCGAGCTCCTCGGCGCGCTTCGCGGGGTCCGAGGAGAGACCCGGGATCGGCATCCAGCCGTGGAGCGTCGTGCGGAGCTCGGCCCGTGCGGGGTCGACGGCGGTGACGGGCTGCCGACGATCGACGGCCCGCGCGCTCCTTCGGTACAGCATGCCGTCGCGCGCGATGAGCAGGTGCTCGCCGCGGTCATCGGCCCCGCGAAAGAACGCCCAGGCCATCCACAGAAGGAGCAGCGTGCGCGGAGCCTCGACGACCAGCGTCGACGGAAACTCGAGGGTGCGCACGACGAGGTACGTCCCGAGCGTCGCGCCGCCGACGAGAGCCACCGCGCGATGAAGCGTCGCGCGCACCACGGCGCCGCGCGAGCGAAAGATCCGCTTGCCGCGGGTGGGCGTGGTCGGCATGGCGAGCGGTCAGTCTGCGGCGCACGACGGCGCGCGGCAACGCGGGAAGTCAGCGTCGCAGCCCGCGGTACGTCGTCGGGCGCACCGCGGCGTCGTCGGTGGCCACGACGGCGTCGTGGTTGTCGGCAATGACGAAGCCCTCGCCCAGGAACGATCGCTGCGAGGTGCGCAGCAGCACCGCCGCGCCGCCCTGGTAGTACCGGAACGCTCCGAAGTCGCAGCTTCGCAGGACCCCGCCGCGCGCGTGCCCGACGCGGACGCCGAGGGCCCCGCGGTTCGCGCCGAAGTGACACGCGTCGATGACGAAGGAAGCGCGGGCGTACGAGGGCGTGCGCGTCTCCGTGCCGACGTCGATGCAGCACCCGCCGTTGCCTTCGAACCAGCAGCCGTCGATGGACCCGCTGCCTGCGCGCACGGTGACCGCGCCGAGGACGTCATCGCTCCCGCGCGGCGTCGCGCCGACGTACTCGAAGACGCAGTCGCGAACGCGGGCGTTGAGGCACGCGAGGTCCAGCGCGGGCACCTGCAGCCCCGGCGCGCTGCCCTCGCCCGGCGCCGTCGGCGCGTGGTGGCCGCCGTTGACGTAGACGCGCTCGAGGGACGCCGTCGACATGCCCGCGCCGTCGACGCGCACGCCGCAGTACTGAAGCCGGCAGTCGGCGAGCACGAAGCCCGTCACCGTCGACACGTGCACGGCGAGCGTCGTCACGCCTTGCGACGAAGCGCCGCGATGGGCGCCGTGTCCCGTGTGGTCGCAGAAGAAGTGCACGCGCTCGATGCGCACCTCGCTGCGGCCGTCGATGCGCGCGAGCACGGGTCCGTCGGAGCGCTCGGTCCAGGCGAGGGTGAGGTCGCGAAGACCGCCGCCACGCCCGGCGCCGCGCCCTCGAAAGCGGATCCAACCTTCGGGGAGCGACGCTGCCGGGGAAGCGCAGCGCAGCACCGTGGCGAAGGTGCCCTCGCCCGCGAGGGTGACTCCGGGCGGCACCTCGAGGCCCGCGCCCACGGCGTCGTCCACCGCGCCGAGCACGTACTCGCCGCGGGGAACGAACACCTCGCCCGCCGCGCGGATCTCCGAGTGCTGCAGCGGCGCCCCTACCCTCGCGGTGCGCGTCGAAGCCGCCGCCGCGAGGGCACCGCGAAACGCCCGATCGTTGGCGCGCACGCTGTCGGCGTCGGCGCTCCCATCGCGACGCGCGCCCCACCAGAGCACGTCGATGGGAGCGCTCGCCAGCCGCCGCCAGTGTCCTCGCTGCACGCCGTCGGGACGCACCGCGACGCCGCCGTCCGAGGGGTCCGCGCCGCCGTCGTCGTCGGTCCAGCCGAAGAGGCCGCCGCCGCCGTCGTGGGGCGCGCGGGAGCCCAGCACCAGCACCGCGGCGCCGCCGTCGGAGCGCAGCCCGCGCAAGGCTTCGAGCGACGCGCACGCACGCACGCCGGGCTCCGTCGCCGGCGTCGCGACGGGATCGGCCGCGGCCTCCGACGGACGCCAGGCGAGGGCACCGAGCGCCGCTGCACCGGTGACGCCGAGGAGCCTTCCGAGATCCCGACGGCCCGCGTCGTCGGGGCGGTCACCCACGGGGCGCCGACGTCCTCGCCGCGGGTCGCGCACCGAGGGTCATCGCAGCCCGCGGATGCGCGCACGCAGCGCGGCGACGACGTGGGGCCGTGCGACGAGGTCGGGGTTCGCGGGCATGAACGGGCTCTTGCCGAGGGCGGCACCGCCACGGCGGATGATGTCCTCGATCTGGGCGTCGGTGACCGTCGCCTGCCAGGCCGCGTCGCGAAGGTCCCGCGGGGGAGGGTGCAGCACCGCCGCGGCGGGCCCGTTGCCGCCGCCCGCCGGACCGTGGCAGGGCACGCAGCGGTTCTCGAAGACGACGCGGGCCTCCTCGGCGGTGGTCGTGACCGAAGGCAACGGTCCCGCGCGCTCGGGTGCCGAGGCCGGGTGCGCGTTGCATCCGACCCCCGCCAATGCGCCGACCCACATCACGGCCACCACGACCCGCACTCGCATCGCCCGACTCCTCCCCGCCGCCCGGCGAGGGTCCCGCGAGCGTACCGGAAGGCGCCTCCAAGGCCGCAAGAACCATCCGATTTTCAGCGCGGCGGGGGCGGGTTCTTCACGAGCACGACGATGCGGCCGGTGGGCGTGAGCACGGTCTCGCGGTGCTCGAGGTGCTGCGATTTCAGCACGTACCGCGCCTCGGCGATCTCCTCGTCGGCGCGCTGGCCCTTCACGAGCAGCAGCGTGCCGCCGCGGCGGGCGAAGGGCGCGGTGATGCGCAGCAGCGACGCGAGGCGCCCGACGGCCCGCGCCGTCACGACGTCGAAGGATCCCCGCAGCGGGCTCGCGATGGCCTGCTCGGCCCGCTCGGCCACGACGCGCACGTTGCCGAGCCCCAGCGCCGCGGCGACCTCCTCGAGGAAGTGCGCCTTCTTCTGCGTCGCCTCGACGAGGGTGAAGCGCGCCTCGGGGCACGCGATCGCCAGCGGAATCGCCGGCACTCCCCCGCCGCTGCCGACGTCGACGACCTTCGGCGCCGCGCCGACGCTCCGAAGCTTCGGAACGAGCGAGAGCGCATCGAGCGCGTGCCGGGTCCACGCCTCGGCGGGGTCGGTGATGGCCGTGAGGTTCATCTGAGCGTTCATCGCGAGAAGCCGCGCGAGGAACGCGCCGAGCGTGGTCACCGCGGCGTCGTCGAGGGTCACGCCGAGCTCCGCCAGCCGCGCGCCGAGGTCGTCCGGCGGCGGCAGCGGCGGCACGTCGGGGAGCGTCAGCGGGGCGCGTACTTCGTTCTTCATCGGGCGCGCAAGCTACCGCTCCGGCCGTGCACCGGGGGGCGGAATCCGTCCCCGTCCCCGCCGCGCGTGGCCGCCGCGGATTGAGGTACACAAGCACCATGGACGCCCCCGCCGAGCAGAGCACCGACGCCACGGCCGTCACGCGAGGGGCATCGCCGGGGTCCCGCAGGGCGCCGCTCCGGGTCTTCCTGCTCGCGGCGCTCGTCTACGCGATCTTCGCCTACGGCGGCGTTCGCTCGCCGGACTCCGAGGTCGCGTTCCGCACCGCCGAGGCCCTGGCGCTCCGAGGAGAGCCCGGCGTCGATCGTCCGCTCGAGACCTGGCCCACCTTCGCGGGCTTCCAGCGCGGCCGGGACGGGCGCTTCTACAGCGTCTTCGGCCCCGCGGAGCCCTACGCCATGAGCCCGTTCCTGCCCATCGCGACGCGGATCAACGAGACCGGCTGGTACCGCGCGCTCGGCGAACACGTTCCCATCAGCCACTACGTCGGCAAGTCCATGATGGCGATCCAGACGCGGACGCCGCCGGTGGACTTCGCCCCGCACGCGCTCCGGCTGCTGATGTCGCCGTTCAACGTCGTCGTGTCGGCGCTCGGGGCCGCGGTCTTCTTCCTGCTGGCACGCGCGCTGAGCGGCTCCCCCCGGGGCGCCGGCTACGCCACCCTCGCGTTCGCCTTCGGCTCCCTCGCGCTCCCGTACTCGGGCACGTTCTGCAACGAGCCGCTCACCACGCTGTTCGTGCTCCTGTGCGCATGGTTCCTCGTCGATCCCGCCTTCGGGGCGGCGCCCGACGACCGCAGCCGTCGCACCGGCATCTTCGGCGCCGGGCTCTTCGCCGGGCTGGCCGTCGCGTCGCACATCACCTCCGTCTTGTTCCTGCCGTTCCTCGGCCTCTTCGTGCTGTCGCCGATGCTCGGGAAGAAGCGCGCGCTCCGATCCGTCGTCGCCGACGCGGCCTGCCTGGTCGCCGGCGCCGCCCTCATCGGATCGCTGATGGCGCTCTACAACCACGCGCGCTTCGGGAGCTTCCTCGAGACCGGGCGCAGCACCGGCTCCATGCACACCGACGAGATCCAATTCGTCGGGCCGTGGCACGGCCTGCATTACCTCCTGACCAGCGCTGGCAAGGGGCTGCTCTGGCACAGCCCCGTGGTGCTCCTCGGGCTGCTGGCATGGCCCGCGTTTCATCGGCGTCACCGCGCGTTCTCGTTCATGACCGGCGCGGCGCTGGTCTTCCGTGTGCTCTTTCTCGCGTCGTTCTTCTGGAAATGCGGCTTCTGCCTCGGACCGCGATACCTGGTGTCGGCGGCGCCGCTGCTCCTGCTGCCCATCGCGACGTGGGCGGCTCGCCTCGTCGAGACCCGGGACCACCGGCGCCTCGCGGCCCTCGCCGTGGCGCTCGTCGCGTGCACGGCGCAGCAGCTCTTCTTCGCCCTCGGCGAGCCGTTCATCTTCCAGCATCGCGTGCGCAACGCCTACGTCATGCAGCGCATCAACCCCTTTCACGACGACGCGATGTTCCTCGATTGGCACCACACGCCGGTGCTCTCGTTGCTCGAAGGCGATCGGGGGCCGTTCCTCCTGAAGTTCGTGCCCCTGGGGAACTACGCGCTCTGGGCGGCGTGCTCGGCGCTGGCCGCGGCGTTCGTGGCGCTGTGGCACCTTCGAGGCCGGGCTGCCAGCGACGCCTGATCCCGCCGTCGACGGGGACCGCCATCGCGCCCGCCCCACTCCGCGCTACGCTGGGCCAACCCCCCGATGCCGCTCTTCACCTTCGACACGAGCTACGCGCGCCTTCCTCCTCGGTTCTGGGCGCGCCGCGATCCCACGCCGGTGCCGTCGCCGTCGCTGCTGCGCCTCAACGTTCCGCTCGCGCGGGAGCTCGGCCTCGACGCCGACGCCCTCGCGTCGCCCGAAGGGGTCGCGGTGCTCGCGGGCAACGCCGTCCCCGAGGGCGTCGAGCCCATCGCCCTCGCGTACGCGGGGCACCAGTTCGGCGGCTTCGTCCCGCAGCTCGGAGACGGACGCGCGCTGCTCCTCGGCGAGCTCGTCATGCCCGCGGGCGAGCGCCGTGACGTGCAGCTCAAGGGCTCCGGCCGCACCCCGTTCTCCCGCGGCGGCGACGGTCGCGCAGCGCTCGGACCCGTGCTCCGCGAGTACATCGTCGCCGAGGCGATGCACGCGCTGGGCGTTCCCACGGCGCGCGCTCTGGCGGCGGTGCGCACCGGGGCTCCCGTGTTTCGCGAGACGCCGCTGCCCGGCGCCGTGCTCACCCGCGTCGCGTCGAGCCACCTTCGCGTCGGAACCTTCGAGTACCTCGCAGCGCGCGACGACGCCGACGGGCTGAAGCTCCTCGTGGAGCACGCCATCGCGCGGCACGATCCTTCGGCGGCGCAGGCCGAGCACCCGGTGCGCGCGTTCTTCGACGGCGTCGTCGCGCGGCAGGCGTCGCTCGTCGCGCGGTGGATGCTCGTGGGCTTCGTGCACGGCGTCATGAACACCGACAACACCACCATCTCCGGCGAGACCCTCGACTACGGACCCTGCGCGTTCCTCGACGTGCACGACCCGCGCGCCGTGTGGAGCGCCATCGACACCCACGGTCGCTACGCCTACGGCCACCAGCCGCGCATCGTCGCGTGGAACCTCGCGCGCCTCGCGGAGTGCCTGCTGCCCCTCTTCGACGACGCCGAGGAGCTCGCCATCGCGCACGCCCACGAGGCCCTCGCGCGCTTCCCCGATCGCTACGACGCGGCCTTCGGCGCGGGTCTTCGAAGCAAGCTCGGGCTCGGCACCGCACGCGACGGCGACGCCGACCTCGGCCAGGGCTTTCTCACGCTCCTCGCCGAGGGCGCCGCGGACCACACGCTCGCGTTCCGGCACCTCTGCGACGCGGCCGAAGACACCGCGCACGACGCCCCGTTCGCGGCGCTCTTCAACGACCCGGCGGCCGTCGCGCCGTGGCTCGCACGCTGGCGCCAGCGCCTCGCGGAAGACGATGTTCCTGCGGCGGAGCGGGCGAGGGCCATGCGTGCGGTCAACGCGCGCTTCATTCCGCGCAACCACCTCGTCGAGGAGGCCCTGCGCGCGGCGCACGACGACGACCTCGGCCCCTTCGAGGCCCTCCTCGACGGGCACTCCCGGCCCTTCGCCGAGCAGCCCGGACGCGAGCGCTGCGCGCGGCCACCGCGCGAGGAGGAGCGCGTGCGGCAGACCTTCTGCTGCACCAGAGCGCGCCGTACGC
>CAIMWA010000533.1 GCA_903845045.1 uncultured delta proteobacterium
CCCCGGTCCAGCGCTGACTCCACCAGCGGATCGAAGAAGCCCGCGGCCTCGCCGGGGCGGCGGCAGCGCGCGAAGAGCACCTCGGCGGCGTTGGCAGCGGCCACGTCCTCGAGCCCCTGCAACGATGCGCGGAGCAGCGCCTGCTGCCACAGCACCTCGCGCGGGAGCGTCCGAGCCGGCGGCAGGTCCGAGGGGTCCACGGCGCGCAGTCTATCGGGGTCCGCGCGGCGCATGCGAGGATCCCGCGCGATGCCCGGCCTTCCCATGGAGCTGCGCCCCATCGGCGTCGTGCGCTCGGACCACGCCCACCTGGCCCGCACCCCGCGGCAGCCGGGCGCCACCGGCGAGGACCGCCTCGCGCACATCGAGCTGCACCGCGGCCCCGGCGTCCGCGAGGCCCTGCGCGACCTCGCGGGGATGGAGCGCATCTGGGTGCTGAGCTGGTTCCATCAGGTGCGCAACTGGCGTCCCATGGTGCTGCCGCCGCGGGGAGGGCGCACCCGGCGCGGGGTCTTCGCGACGCGCTCGCCGCACCGCCCGAACCCCCTCGGCCTGTCCCTCGTGCGCCTCCTCGGCGTCGACGGGCTGGTGCTGCACGTCGCCGACGTCGACCTCCTCGACGGCACGCCGGTGCTCGACCTCAAGCCGTACCTTCCCGCCGTCGAAGCGCACCCCGCATCCCGCGCCGGGTGGATCGACGACCTCGTGCGCGCCGAGGCCGACGGCACGGCGTTCCCCAACACCGTGCGCTGGTCGGACCTCGCCAACGAGCAACGCGAGTGGCTGCGCGAGCACCACGGCGTCGACCTCGCGCCCACCGCCGACGTGCTCCGCCGCGACGCCGCCCCGCACCCGTACCGCCGCATCGAGCGCTGCGACGGGGGCGCGCGCATCGCGTGGCGCGGCTGGCGGCTCCACTTCACGCACGTCGGCGCCGACGTTGCCATCACCGAGGTGCGCAGCGGCTACGGTCCCGCCGCGCTCGCCGCCGCGCCGCCAGGAACCCTCGTCGACGACGCCGCCCAGCGTGAATTCGCGGTGCGCTGGCCCACCGACGAGCCGTGCGCGTTGGTGGACAGGAGCGAGGCCGCTGGCGATCATCCGCCCTCGCGGTGATGGGAACGAGCACAGTCCGAGGGGATCGATGAGCGAGCAGCAGCGTCTGGCAGAGCAGATCGAGCAGGCCAAGACGGCGCTCATGATCAAGCCGAACGACCCGTTCCAGCGGAACCGGCTGGGCAACCTGTACCGGCAGGCGGGCCGCTTCGACGAGGCGATCACGGCGCACAAGCGCGTCATCGCCATCGACCCGTCGCTGGCCGACGGGCACTTCAACCTCGGCCTCGACCTCATGGCCAAGGAGGACTTCCCAGGCGCGACCGCGGCCCTCAAGGACGCCGTGAAGCTCAAGCGCGAGCACGCCGAGTCGTGGTTCCGCCTCGGGCAGTGCCAGGCGAGGCTCTCGCTGTGGAGCGACTCGAGCGCGTCGTACCGCGAGGCGCTGCGCGTGAAGCCCGACTACGCCGCCGCCGTGTCCGAGGTGGGCTTCGTCTACGTGCGGGCCACGGAGTACGCCGAGGCCATTCCGTACCTCGAGCGCGCCAACGGCCTGCGCCCCGGCGAGCCCGAGATCCTTCGCAATCTCGCGTGGGCCTACCACGGTGCCAAGCGCGACGCCGACGCCGTGCGGACCTTCGACCACCTCTCGAAGATCGAGCCCCTCGGCGCCGACGACCATTACCGCCTCGGCGTCTCCTACGAGCTCCTCGGGAGCACCGCCGAGGCCCTCGATGCGTGGGCGCGATGCACGGCGCTCGCCTCCGAGCGGGTCGACGCGCACCTCGCGGCCGCCCGGCTCTTCGCGAAGCTCGAGCGCCACACCGAGGCCCTGCACTCGTTCCGCGAGGTCGCGCGACTCACGCAGGACTCCGTCGACGGCTTCGCCGGCTGCGGCCGCGCGTGCCAGGCGCTGGGACAGCACGCCGAGGCCGTGAGCGCCTTCCGCGAGGCCATCCGTCGCGCGCCGACGGACCCGCTGCTGCGCGTGGGCCTCGGCATCTCCTGCGCCGCCGTGGGCTCCATGCAGGAGGCCGTCGAGGCCCTCGAGCAGTCGGTGCGCATCGATGCCGACTGCGC
>CAIMWA010000534.1 GCA_903845045.1 uncultured delta proteobacterium
GCACGAGCTCGCGCATGCGCGCGCTCACCGGGAGCGAGGTCTACGTCGCCGACAAGCTCTTCGCGACGCTCGACACGACGGTGCGCGCCCTCGTGCCCGAGAGCCGGCCACGGGTGCTGGTGTCCGACACCGTGGGGTTCATCAAGAAGCTCCCGCACGACCTCGTCGCGAGCTTTCGCTCGACGCTCGACGAGGCCCGCGAGGCGACGCTGCTGCTGCACGTGGTCGATGGGAGCGACGCGGCGTGGCGCGCGCAGTACGCCGTGACCCGGCAGGTGCTCTCGGAGATCGACGCCGGCGACCTGCCGTCGCTGCTTGTGCTGAACAAGCGCGACCGCCTCGACGAGGCCGCCCGCGAGGACCTCGCCGTAGAGGAGCCCGACGCGGTGCAGGTGTCCGCCCTGGATCCCGTGTCGGTGCGAGCGCTGCGCGACCGCATCCTCACGGAGCTCGAGCGGGGCATGGTCGACGGAGAGCTGCGCGTGCCCTACGCGCGGGGCGGCGTGAGCGCGGAGATCCACCGCGACTGCAGGGTGCTCGACGAGAGCTGGGACGAGTTCGGCGCGCAGTACCGTGTGCGGGCGCTGCCGGGCACGCTCGCGCGCCTTCGTTCGCTCCTCGAACCATCGCCGTGACGATGGTTCGGGGACCGAAGCAACCTCAGGCCGCGGACTTCTTGCCCCGCTTCGCGGGCTGCTTGCCGGTGGTCGCGTCCTCGGCGTCGGCATCGCCGTAGGCGCCGATGCCGAGCTCGCCGCGCTCCTCGAGGACGTGCAGCGCGTAGTCGATCTTCGCGCGCTGGGCGCGCTTGGTCTCGTTGTAGCTCGCGGAGAGGTCCTTCATGAGCTCCCGGGCGCCGGTGAGCTTCTCGTCGGCCTTCATCTCCTGCTGCACCCAGCGCAGCGAGGTCTCGGCCTTGATGATCTCCGCGCGAAGCTGGTCGCCGTTCATCCCCGAGGCTTCTTCCGCGAATCCGACCGGCAGCTTGGCGATGATCTTGTTGATGTCCACGCAGGATCCTCCTGCGCGGCAGACTAGCGATTCCGAGGCGCGGGTCACGTTTTCCGCCGCGATTGGCGCGACCCTCGCGGGAATGTACGGTCCGCGCGGTGAAGCCGCTGCCCGTCGACGCCGTGCTGCCTTCGCTCTGCGAGGCCCTCGCGGCGCGCGGGGTCGCGGTCCTCGAGGCGCCGCCCGGGGCTGGCAAGACGACGCGGGTGCCCCGGGCGCTGTTGGACGCCGGCGTTCCCGGCGAAACCATCGTGCTCGAGCCGCGGCGCATCGCGGCCCGCATGGCGGCGCGCTTCGTCGCCGGAGAGCTCGGCGAGAAGGCCGGCGACACCGTCGGCTACCAGGTCCGCTTCGAGGACGTGAGCTCGGCGCGCACGCGCATCCGCTTCGCCACCGAGGGGGTGCTCACCCGGCGCCTGCTCTCGGACCCGTCGCTGCGCGGGGTCGGCGCCGTGGTGCTCGACGAGTTCCACGAGCGCAGCGTGCAGAGCGACGTGGCGTTGGCGATGCTCGCGGAGCTGCGTCGAAGCTCGCGGCCGGACCTGCGCCTCGTGGTGATGTCCGCGACCCTCGACGGCGCGCGGGTGGCCGATTTTCTGGGCGGAGCGAGTGGTCCGGCGCCGCGGGTGCGAAGCGAGGGGCGACGCTTCGACGTCGTCATCGAGCACCTGCCGCGGGCCGACGACAGACCCCTCGAACAGCTCGTCGCCGCAGCCGTCGACGGTCTCGTCACCGAAGGCCTCGACGGCGACGTGCTGGTGTTCCTGCCTGGCGCGCGGGAGATCCGGCGTGCGGCGTCGGCGTGCGCAAACGTCGCGGCGCGCGCGGACCTCATGGTGGTCGCCCTGCACGGCGACTTGCCGCCGGCGGAGCAGGACCGCGCGGTGGCGCCGGCGACGCGGCGCAAGGTGATCCTCTCGACGAACGTCGCCGAGACGAGCGTGACCATCGACGGCGTGGTGGCGGTCATCGACTCGGGTCTGGCGCGCGTCGCATCGCACGCGCCGTGGTCCGGACTGCCGTCGCTCAAGGTGGCGAAGGTCTCGCGGGCCTCGGCGGCACAGCGCGCGGGCCGCGCCGGACGCACCCGCGACGGTCGGTGTCTCCGGCTCTACACGCGCCACGACCACGACCTGCGACCCGAGTTCGACGTGCCCGAGATCCGTCGCTCGGACCTCGCGGAGGTGGTGCTCGCCCTCCACGCCACGGGCGTGCGCGACGTTCGCGGGTTCCCGTGGTTCGAGGCGCCGGACGCGGCGTCCGTCGAGGCCGCGCAGCGCCTGCTTCGTGATCTTGGCGCCCTCGCTCCGGACGGCGCCCTCACGGCGAC
>CAIMWA010000535.1 GCA_903845045.1 uncultured delta proteobacterium
CGGGGGCCTCGACCCACACGTCCTGCGGCTCGGCCCGCTCGCGGTTGCGAGCCAGGAACTCCTCCAGGTGCGGCCACGCCGTCGCGTCGCCGCCGCCCAGCACGATCTCCCGCGTCTCGCCGCACGCCAGCACCGACTCCAGCGTCGCGGGCACGCCGTCGGGACGGCACAGCGTGCACGACGGGCACGGACGGGCGCAGCCGTAGGTCACACCGATCCGCCGCCGACCGCTCACGAAAGAGTCCTCCTCACGCCGATCGCGCGCAGCGTAGCCCGAGGCCCGCCGAAGGCCACCGCGGACGACCCGCGTGGGACGCCGCTCAGCTCGCGCAGAGGCCCGCGCGGCACGTGAGGCCCGGAGCGCACTGCATGGCTCCGGCGCAGCACGCAAACCCCGAAGCGCCGCAGCCGGGGGCAGACGTCCCGCCGTCACCGCCGGGCATCATCATCCCGCCGTCGCCGCCGGGCATCATCATTCCGCCGTCACCGCCGGGCATCATCCCGCCGTCGCCGCCGGGCATCATCATTCCGCCGTCACCGCCGGGCATCATCATCCCGCTGTCGGTGGCAGGTCCGCAGGTTCCGCCGATGCACGCGAGGCCCGGTCCGCACGCCACGCCGCCGGGGCAGCACACGAGGCCGCTCGCGCCGCAGGTCATGCCCGCGTCGCCGCCGCCCACGCACGTGCCCGCCATGCACGTCAGCCCCGCCATGCACGCGGCGCCGCCGGTACAACACGCCGCAGAGAGCTGGCCGCAAGGGCCCCCGGAGCCGCCGTCGGACGACATGCCTCCGTCGCCCGACGAGGGCGCGCAGACGCCCGCGGTGCACTGCAGTCCTTGGTTGCACGCGTTGCCCGTACAGCACGCCTGGCTCATGGCCCCGCAGGTCGTGGCGCCGTCGCCGGCGGTCTGGCAGGTGCCCGAGACGCAGGACAGGCCGACCCCGCACGAGCCGCCGATGCAACACGCGAGGCTGAGCTGGCCGCATCGGCCGACGTCCGTGGTCACTCCGGCGTCCGCGGCCGGCGTGTCGCCGGTGCACGAGACGACGGCCATGGAGCCGAGGAGCATGGTGAAGAGTAGGGTCGCGGTGCGCATGCGAGATCTCCGGGTAAGGAGCCCGCATTCTATCGCAGAAGAGGCCGTCGGCGCCACGTCGTCACGCGTCGCGAGGGGGCCCCGTCACGGTCCAAATCGGACGCGCGGACGCACGCGCAGCGGAGCGCCGTCGAGGGCCGCCACGATGCGCGCGCTGCCCGGCGTCGCGGGCGCGCGGAGCGAGCGATGCAGCCGCCCCTGGTCGTCGGTCACCGCGGCGGCGGACCAGTCGCACGCGCCGACGCACTCCACCGTCGCGCTGCGGGCGCCGGCGACGGCGGGGTCGACGATCACCTCGACGAGCGTCGCTCCGTCGGCGGGCGCGAACCTTCGTGCGACGCGCAGCGCCGCGGGCTCGGTGACGTCGGCGTAGCTCCCCGCCGCGAGGCCCCGCGCCGTCTGCCGCAGCCCGCTCGGCCAGGTGATCGTGACGTCCGCCGTCGCGCGCGCGCCCACCGCGAGGACCACCGCCCGGTCGTGCTCGCCGCCGTACGGAGACTGTCCTCCGGCCATGACCACGAGCGGCGGCGTCGCCCCGTCGAGGCTCACCCGCGCGCCGTCGGCGTCGGGGGAGGAGACGGTCCCGCGCAGCCGCACGCCGACCCAGCCGCCGTGCGGGGTGAGGTCGTCGTCGAGGCGCACGAGGCCCTGCGTCATGCCGTCGCCCGCGAGGCACGAGGGCTGTCCGCGGCCGGCGAAGTCCGCGCACACGAGGCCGTGGGCGCCGAGCGTCGCGTCGAGCACGCCGGACGACACGCAGCCGAACGAGGCGCCGCGCTGGTTGAGGTACACGTTCGCCGGCCCGGGTCCTCCGTCGCTGCCCCGCAGCGAGAGCACGAGGAGGTCGCTCCACCCGTCGAGGTCGGCGTCGAAGGCGGCGCAGCCCCAGGCGAAGTACGACGACCCCGCGGAGGCCGGCACGGCGTTGTCGTCGGACGCGAGCGCGCGGCCGCCGGTGCCGTGCAGGAGCAGGTTGTTGCCGTCGACGCCGCTGACGAAATAGTCCATGCGGCCGTCGCGGTCGTAGTCGAGGGGGCAGAGGCTCATGGCGTGCGCGCGGGCGAAGTCCGACGCCACGGCCCCGTCGCGGACGAAGGTGGGGTCGTCGGTGGCCTGGCCCCAGCCGAGCCAGCCCTGGTCGAAGTCGGCGACGACGAACATCTCGCGGTGACCGTCGCCGTCGACGTCGTCGAAGTACGTTCCGTAGCCCGACCAGTAGGGGTCGTCGGAGGGGCGCGCCGCGAACGCCGGGGTGTGCTCGGCGAAGCTCCCGTCGCCCCGCGCCGTCAACAGCACCACCGGCGACGCGATGCGCTGGATGTACGAGATCGCGAGGTCGGTGAGCCCGTCGAGGTCGACGTCGGCGGCCATCACTTGCACCGGCCGCCCCTGCGTCGCGCCGAGGAGCACGCTGCCCGGGTCGAAGCGGCAGCCCCCGCGCCCCCGGAACCACTCGACGTCCGGCCCGGCCTTGACGAGGTCGAGGGTCCCGTCGGCGTCGAGGTCGACCAGCGTCGCGGCGGCGCCGCTCGGCGGGATCGGGACGTCCAGATCGCTCGTGTCGAAGGACCCGTCGGGGCGCGCGAGGGAGAGCCGACGCCCGTCGATGAGGTCCGGCCGGCCGTCGCCGCTGCAGTCCCCCACCGCGAGAAAGGCCGTCGGAGGCGCCTCGGCCTGCGGGACCACCGGCACCGTTCCACCCGCGGCCACCGTGGGACACGACTTCTCGCAGCCGTGCGCCGACCACGCGAGGAGGCCCGCCAACGCCGTCGATGAGTGCCCACGGCGGCGCATCTCGCGAGGCCTTCGACGCTACGCCGCAGCTGGAAAACCGGTCAAGGCGACGCGCCGCGGGGGGATGCCCGCGCGCATCTTTCAGCTACCGCGCGCGAGCACCAGCACCGGCGCGCCCTCGGGGGTCCCCCCGGGCGGCAGGAACGGCAGCCACGCACCCCGGGCGTAGGCCTCGAGGCGGCCGCCCTGCACGCGCAGCATCTCGACCTCGGCGTCGCGGAAGTACGGCTGCGAGTCCGCGGGCACCTCGCGGTGCGGGTCCCGGGCGTTCACGAGCGCCTGCGGGGCGGGGTCGACGTTGAACTCGGTGACCACGAGCTCGCCGTCGTCGGGCGCCCCGATGGCGCGGAACGGCACCATGCGGTCGTCGGGAAAGAGCACCGCGCAGCTCTCGAGGGCGCGGCGCACGAGGTCCCCCGCGGCGCCCGGGTACGCGCTGCCCACGCTCGCCTCGACGAGCGCCTTCGTCGGCGCGCACGCGAGGCTGCACGGAACATGGATGAAGAACGGGAATTGATAGAACGCCGCGACGACGTGGTTCACCCGCCAGTCCATGACGCGGCCGTGGGCCTCGAGACGGACCAGCGACGCGTAGTAGTCGGCGTGCGGCGTCGTGCGGCGGTTCGTCGCGGCGTAGGCGCGGGTGCAGCACGGCGGGAACCCGAGGAGGCGCCCGAACTCGTCCTGGATCTGCTCGAAGCCCGGGCCGTCGAGCGCCGTCGCCGGGTCGTAGAGGGACTCCTCGAGGGCGCGCAGGCGCTCCACCGTGGCGGCGCTGCGGCCCACGTAGACCATGCGCCGGCCCGAGGGCACCGCGCCGGCCTCGCCGGCCACCAGCGTCCCCGACGGAGCGCGGCCGAAGTAGAGCCGCGACACGGCCTTCGCGGGGAGGTCGTCGAGGCCCGCGAAGGGGTCGGCCTGCTGCGACTCGAGGTACGTCGCCGCGGGCTTCAGGCCCATGCGCACCAGGTCCGTCACGGACCATCGCGGGAACGCCTCGCGCTCCCTCGCGGGCGTCGGCGCGCCGGGGCGCAGCGCGTCGGCGTGGGCGGCGAGGGCGGGTGAGAGCAGCGCCTCCTCGGCCTGCGCGAGGGCCGCGCGCAGCCACCGGGGCTCGGGGCCGCGGGTGGCGTACCAGAAGGCGAGGGCGCCCCGCGTCGCATAGGCGCGCCGCTCGGCGCTCGCGCGCTCGAGCACGAAGCGGCACGTCGCGTCGGCGTCGGACACGGTGAACGTGACCCGCGTGGGCTCGGGGCTCCCGGGCTCGACGGTGAACGCCGGTGGAAGCGCCGCGCGAAGGGCCGCGAAGGCCTCGCGACGGAGCACGTCGAGGGGCCCCGCGACGGTCGGTCCGGACCCCGGACGCGCGAGCAGCGCCGCGATGCTGGCAGCGTCGGGAGCGCTCCCCGGCGAGCGGCGCACCCAGGACGCGACGCGGGCGTAGGCCTCGGCCTTGGTGGCGTAGCTCCGCGAGAGCGCGAAGGCCTGCCCCGGCTGCGTGCACCCGAAGCCGAGCTCGCGGCGCCCGTCGCGCCAGGCCACGCGCAGGTCGTGCTCCGCCGAGCGGAGGGTCTCGCGCCGCTCCTCCCACGACATGCCGCCGATCTCGTCGTAGGCGATGGGCGCGTGCGCCTTGCGAAAGCGGTGGTCGCCCTCGAGGCCCTCGCGCTCGGCGCGCATCGTCACGCCCCAGCGCGCCGGGTCCTCGCCGATGGGCGACGACGCGGTCATGTAGAACGCCGACGGCGAGATGTCGTCGATGGCGTAGGCGTTCTCCCGCACCCAGCGCTCGGTCAGCGCGAAGTCCTCGCGGGTCTCGCCGGGAAAGCACGGGAGCAGGTTCACCCGCGTGTAGATCCCGAGGGCGTGGGCGTCCTGCACCGCGGCCGTCGCCATCTGCGCGGTGTGCCCCTTCACCATGCGCTTGAGCATGCGGTCGGCGCCGCTCTCGACGCCGAAGGTGAGCTGGCGGCAGCCCGAGCGGGCCATGGTCTCGAGCACGTCCCGGGGGCGCCGCGGGGCGACGCGCAACGAGTCCCCCCAGTGGAGGTCGAGGCGCGCCGCGACGAGGGCCCGCGCGAAGGCGTCGACGTAGAGGTTGAACTGCGAGTTGAAGAACAGGAAGTCCTGCACGCCGTGGCGCTCCGCGAGCGTGGCGAGGTCGCGCACGCACCGGTCCGTCGAGCGCACCGTCTGGGACCCGCCGCGCTGGCAGAACGCGCACGCGTACTGGCAGTCGAGGCTCATCGCGTACGGCAGGAACAGCCGCCGCCCGACGCTGCCGTCGTAGCTCGGAAAGGCGTCCCCGTCGGCGGCGAAGGGGTCGCGGCGGTAGCCCTCGAGGTCGAACACCGAGAAATCCGGGAGCGGCCACTCGTCGAGCGGCGTCGGGTACGACTCCCCGCCGAGGGGGTCCACGGGGCGCTCGCGCCGGCCCCGGGGCATCTCCCGCGCGGCCTGGAACACCCGGCGGATCTCCTCGGGCGACGCGCCCAGGGTGACGATGTCGAGGCCCACGAGGTCGTCGAGCTGCTGCTGGCGCCACTCGCCGCCGAAGTTGCCGCCGCCGAGCACCACCGGCCGCCCGGTGCGCCGCTTGAGCGCCATCGCCACGAGCAGCGCCGAGGTGATCTGCGTGTGGCGGTCGACGGAGAAGGCGATGACGTCGGCGTCGAGGTCGTCGATGCGCGCGAGGAGGTCGGCCTCGAGCGCCTCGAGCGCATCGTCCTGCCCGCCGAGCAGGTAGGCGTGCAGCCGCGGGCGGTCGAGCAGGGCGTCCGTGGCCACGGCGACGGGCTTGCGGCGAACGTCGAGCACCAGGTCGTAGAGGCGCACGTGGGCGCCGTCCTGCCTCGCCGCCGCGGCGACCACCGCGGGACCCATGGGCGGAAACCGATGCCTCAGATGCGACGCCGGCGCGAGAAAGTCCGGCGGCAGGATCAGCGCGATGCGCGACGGCGCCGCGCTCGTACGCAGCGCCGGCCCGCGAATCAGCGGCAGCCGCATCGACGCTCCCACCCGACGGACGACGTCGAAGAGCGCCTCGTGGCGGCGATGCGGGTGGCCGGGGCGTCCGACACCCCGATCCCATGGCACGGTTTCAAGGGTGGTTCCAGGAGAGACCGCGGGGCGGCGCAGACCCTCGCAGGGTCCCCGCCCCGATCAGATGCAGACCCCGCCGGTGCAGCTCAGGCCCGGCCGCGTGCACGTGTTGCCCGCGCAGCACGCCGCTCCCGAGGTGCCGCAGCTCCCGCCGCTGCCGGCATCGCCGCCCGTCATCATCCCGGCGTCGCCGCCGCCCGTCATCATGCCGGCGTCGCCGCCGGTGCCGCCGCCGGACTGGCAGTACCCCGTCACGCACGAGAACCCGGCGACGCACATGTTCCCCGCGCAGCACGGGAAGCCCATGGTCCCGCACGAGCCGGTGCCGCCCGCGTCGCCGCCACCCATCATCATGCCGGCGTCGCCGCCGCCCGTCATCATCCCGGCGTCGCCGCCCGAGCCGCCCGGCTGGCAGTACCCCGTCACGCACGAGAACCCGGCGACGCACGTGCTCCCCGCGCAGCACGGGAAGCCCATGGTCCCGCACGTTCCGCCGCCGCCGCCCGCGTCGCCGCCCATCATCATCATCCCGCCGTCCATCGGCCC
>CAIMWA010000536.1 GCA_903845045.1 uncultured delta proteobacterium
CCCGCGGCGAAGCCGATCGCGAGCGAAATCGATGCTGAAGCCCCGGCGCGGCGTCGCGCGGTTGACCCCGCCGACCGCCGACCCCAAGTTGCTCGATCTCGACGGAAGGGCTCGTGAAGCCGTCGACGCGAGCGGGCAACCGAGGGCTTGTCCGGCCGTACGCGCACTTGGCACAGAAGGAACGGTCATGGTGGGGGAGGCGGACGGTGCTTCGACGGGAACGACTCCCGACGGGCGGGGATACGTGGTTGCGGTCGGCGCGTCGGCGGGAGGGCTCGAGGCGCTCGAGCGGCTCTTCGACGGGCTTCCCGCGGACACCGGCGCGGCGTTCGTGGTGATCCAGCACCTCTCGCCGGACCACAAGAGCGCCATGTGCGAGCTGCTCGCGAGCCACACCGCGATGCCCATCGCCGTCGTCGAGGGCCCGACGACGATGGAGCCGGACCACGTCTACCTCGGTCCGGCGGGCGGGGTGCTGCAGCTTCGCGACGGCGTGCTGAGCGTGCCGGGGACGGTGGTGCGCGCTTCGTCGCTGCCCATCGACGCGTTCTTCCACTCGCTGGCCGAGCAGCAGGGGTCGCGCTCGGTAGCGGTGGTGCTCTCGGGCACGGGCTCCGACGGCACGCGCGGCGCGGTGGCCGTGCACGCCGCGGGCGGCCTGCTCGTCGCGCAGGAGCCCACCAGCGCCAAGTTCGACGGCATGCCCCGCAGCGTCATCGCGACGGGCCTCGTCGACGCCGCTCTCCCCGGTGGAGCAGATCGCCGCGCGGCTCGTGGCGCACCTTCGCGTGGTGCCCCCGGCGCCGCCGACGATCGCCGACGGAGCCCTGGCCCGCACCCGCGTCGCGAGCCCCGAGGAGGCCCTCGACGGCATCCTGCAGCTCCTCCTGCGCGCGGGCGGCATCGACTTTCACGACTACAAGCCGGCGACGGTGATGCGGCGCATCGAGCGGCGCATGAGCGTACGGCAGGTGAGCCCCCTCGAGGCCTACCACGAGCTCGTGCTGAACGACCGCGCGGAGCTGCAGGCGCTCCGTCGCGAGCTTCTCATCCGCGTCACGAGCTTCTTCCGCGACCCCGAGGCCTTCGAGGCGCTGCGCCGCGAGGTCATCGTGCCGCGGGTGCAGCGGGCCGCGCCCGGCGAGACGCTGCGCGCGTGGGTCGCGGGGACGTCCACCGGCGAGGAGGCCTACGGCATCGCCATGCTGTTCCTGCGCGCCTTCGAGGACGCGCGGAAGGCGCCGATGCTCAAGGTCTTCGCGACGGACGTCGAGCAGGCGAACGTCGACATCGCCGGCCGCGGGAGCTACCCCGACTCCATCGCGGCCGAGGTGCCCGAGGCGCTGCTGGAGCGGTATTTCCAGCGCAAGGGCGCGACGTACACGGTGAAGAGCGAGCTGCGCCAGCGCATCGTCTTCGCGCGGCACAACCTCCTCTCGGACCCGCCGTTCACGCGCATGGACCTCGTGAGCTGCCGCAACACCCTCATCTACTTTCGCGACGAGGCCCAGGAGCGCGCGCTCCGGCGGCTGCAGTACGCGCTGCTCCCCGGCGGGTGCCTCATGCTCGGCACGAGCGAGTCCATCGGCGACACGCAGCGCGAGTTCACGGTCATCGACCCGCGCGCGCGGCTCTTCCGCTCGCTGGGACGAACCGGGCTGCCGCTGCACTCGGTGCACGGCGTGACGCTCGCGTCGGTGGATTCGCGCGCGCGCCCGTCGTCCGTCGCCGCGACCGGGGCGCGCTCGGTGCGCAAGGTGCCCGACGCCGTCGCCAAC
>CAIMWA010000537.1 GCA_903845045.1 uncultured delta proteobacterium
CAGGGCGGCGGTCCCGACGAGCAGCGCGACCTTGCCCGCGAGCGCGAGCATGCTGCGTCGGGCGTTCGGACCATCGGCCATGACGTGGAACCGTCTCAGGGACCGCGGGGTCGTGTCCATCACCCTCGACGTCGCGACGTCCTTGACGCGGTCTCGCGGAAATCCGAGACGTGGGACCATGCGAAACTCGACGCTGCGCGCGACGATCCTTCCGGCGATGCTCACGGCGCTCGCCGCGGCGGGCCTGCACTGCTCCGACTCGCCGGCGGCGAGCGGCCTCGACGCGTCGGTGACCCCCGACGCCGGCACGCCCGCCGACGGGAGCACCATCGCGACACCCATGCGCGACGGCCGCTACTGCGAGATCCTGCTCGGCACCCTCAGCGCCACGGGCGTCTCCTTCGACGTCTACAACACCTGGGGTCTGAACGACTGCCCCGCGGCGGCGTGGTCGGCGCTCACCGTCGCCGGCGTGCAGACCGAGACGCACAGCGCCGTCGCCCGGATCAACGGACCACGTTACTGGATGCAGGATCGCTTCGAGGCGGCGATGCTCCTCGACCCGACGCCGCGCACCATCGGGGGCATCCCGATGCGCCTCGGAGGCCGCGTGTCCGTGTCCCTCGCCGACGCCGCGGGGCCGACGACGTACCGCACGCGCACCATCCAGCGCGACACCGTGACGGTGTTCGACGCCGCGAAGCCCGTCTACGAGCTCGTCGACCCCATGGGAAGGGTCTTCACCATGCAGTCGTACAGCGTGCAGGTGGCCGCCGACCTGACCGCCGCGACGCTCCCGGGCGTCGGCGCGCGGCTCCAGCTTCCGACGGGGTGGCAGTTCCGGACGCGGGTGCTCGCGGCGCCGCTTCGGGTCGTCGCCACCGGCGGCATGGCCACCGTGGTCCAGGACGACCTCGCGAACACGTACATCCTCTCGAGCGGCTGACGCTCAGGGCGTTCGACGGGCGCTGTCGGCGGCCATCTCGAGCTCCGTGCGGCTCACCGGGTGGCAGGGCGTGCCCGGCGCGTGGCGGTGCACGAGGTAGAGCCCCGGCGCGAGGCCTTCGGTCTCCGCGGACGCCAAGGAACGCCCCGCGGGAGGGGCTGCGGGGGCGGAGGCTGCGCTCGGCGCCGAAGCCGGGGAAGGCGCCGATGCCGAGGGCGGCGCGGGAGCAGGCGCTGGGGCCGGTGCGGGCTGCGGCGCTCGCGGGGGCAGCGGCGAGACCATCACCGGCGCGCCCCCCATCGGCATGTCCCGGGGCATCTGGATGTCGATGCGCGTCGGTGCGAGCGACGTCGGACCGCCGGCGTCCTGGGACTGCGCGGGCGGCGGCGGAGGAGGATCCGACGGAGCGCCCGTCGGGGCGTAGCGCGGAGGCTCGTGCTGGCACGACGCGAGCAGCGTCGCGAGCGCGGGGAGCGCGGTGGACATCGTCACGGGCTTGGGGCGTCGCAGCATGGGCCCATCGAACGCGCCCCCGTGGCGTCCGTCAACGGCGGACGGCGGACTTCGCGTTCGACATCGGCCGCGTCGCGAGGCAGAAGCGAGGCGCCGTGCGCGAAGCCGTGCCCTCCATCGCCTCGGTGCGCGCCGTCCGACGCGCGCCGTACCCCGACGCCGCGGTGCACCTCGAGGTCGCGTGCGCCGCGTACGGGGTGCCCTTCGCGCGGCTCGACGGCGACGGCGGCACCGTCGTGCGCATCGGAGCGCCTCCGCACGCGTGCGTCATCGCCACCACCGGCCGCACCTGCGTCTATCCGCTCAACACCGCCACCGCCATGGCCCTCGCCACGGACAAGCACTTCACCCGCATCGCCCTCGACGTAGCGGGAATTCCGAACCTCGGCGGCGAGAGCTTCTTCCTCGACGCACGGCGCGCGGGGCAGCGTCGCCCGGGGCGCGAGGTCGACGATGCGCGGCGGTGCTTCGACGACCGCGGGGGGGTCGCGTTCTGCAAGCCGCTCGCGGGGTCCCGCGGTGATTTCGCCGAGCGCATCGCGGGCCGCGCTGCCTTCGAGGACTGGCTCGTGCGCGTCGCCGCCGCCCACGACGCAGCGCTCCTGCAAGACGTCTTCGAGGGCGACGAGTTCCGCGTCTTCGTCGTCGACGACGCCACGGTGTTCGTGATGCAGCGCTTCGCTCCCGTGTTGCGCGGCGACGGCACACGCACGCTGGGCGCGCTGCATTCGGAGCTGACGGCGCGGCAGACGGCCGACGCGATCTCCGCCTCGGTGCTCCCGCGCGTCGCACGCACCAACGCCGGACGCGCCGTGGTCCGCGACGACGTGCTGTCCGTCGGCGAGACCGTGGCCCTCGACGACCGCCGCAACGCGAGCGCCGGCGCCACCGTGCGCCTCGTGCAGGGCGACGATGTTCCCGAGGGCGTCGTGGCCATCGCGCACGCGGCGCGGCGCGCGACGGGGCTGCGCGTGGCGGGCGTCGACGTGATGGTGTGCGCCGACGGTCCGCGCATCATCGAGGTGAACGGCAACCCGGCCATCGCGAGCCTCGAGGGCCTCGGTCGCGACGACCTCGTGCTGCGCGTGTGGGGCGAGGTCTTCGCGCGCATGGGGCTCGTCGACGGTGTTTGACCTCCCGAAGTTCGGCCGCGGACCGTGCCTCGCCCGCGTCGACGCGCTCCTCGACGCGTGCGGCGTCGACCGCGAGGCCCTGAGCGCGCGCGCCATCGTCGTGACGGGATCCAACGGCAAGGGCAGCACGAGCGCGATGCTCGCGGCGATGGGCGCGGCGCTGGGGCTGCGCGTCGGGGTGTTCACGTCGCCGCACCTGCTGCGCTGGAACGAGCGTCTGCGCGTCGACGGTCGCGACATCGACGACGCCGCGCTCGGGGCCCAGATGGCCGCCGTGACCGCCGCGGTGCGCACCCTCGAGGAGCGCTTCGGCGCCGGGAGCTTCGGCGCCTTCGAGGGGCAGCTCGCGGCGGCGGCGCGGTGGTTCCAGCACGAGGGCGTGAACCTCGGGGTGTACGAGGCGGGCATCGGCGGACGCCTCGACCCGACGCGGTTGGTGCGCGCGCCGGTGACCGTGCTCACGTCCGTCGACCTCGAGCACACGGCCCTGCTCGGCGCGACGCGGGAGCTCATCGCGCTCGACAAGGCCGACGCCTGCGCGCCCAGCGGAACCATCGTCGCCGGCGAGACGATGACAGATCTCGAGGACCTGCTCGCGACCGCGGCGAGTCTCGTCGGGAGCACCGTCTGCTTCGCGGCGCGGGAGCTTCCGGTGTCTGCCGTGCAAGCGAACGCGGACGCCCTGCGCTTCGCCCTCGGCGCCATGACGGACCTCGCGACGCCGCTGCTCGGGCGCTACCAGGCCGGCAACGCGGCCTGCGCGGCGCTCGCCCTGCGCACCTGGCTCGCGCGATCCGGGCGCACGGTGTCCGATGGGAGCTTCGAGGGCGCGGTGCGCGCGGGCCTCGCGGCGGTGCGCTGGCCAGGACGTCTCGAGACCGTCGGTACCGATCCGACCTGCGTCGTCGACGTCGGTCACACGCCCGACGCCGTCGCGCAGGCCGCCGATGGACTCTTCGCCGCGCACGGCTCGGCGCGCTGGCTGCTCGTGTGCGGCGCGAGCGTCGACAAGGACGCGGCGGCGATGGTCGCGCAGCTCGGTCCGCGCTTCGGACGCGTGCTGTGCACCCAGGCGCACCACAAGGGCCGCGATGCGCGCGACGTCGCAGGGCTCTTCGCGCCGCTCGTCGGCGCCGAGCGCGTGGCCGTGGAGCCCGACGTCGTTCGCGCCGTGGCGCTCGCCCGGCGCATCGCCCTCGCCGAGGGGCTCCGCGTCTACGTGGCCGGCGGTCTCTTCGTCGCCGTCGAGTTCGCGCACGCCTGGCGCGGCGAGGACCCGCGCTCGCTCGTGTTCCTCTGAGCATCCTGGGACGGTGGGGACACAGTTAACTTGTTGCATTCCCCGGGGGGGGGGGCGGGCTGAATGCAACAACGTAACTGTGTCCCCGGGGCTCTCGGGGGGCGGCCGCCGCGGGCTGAACGTCGATTTCGCTCGAGCATCTTCGTCGCGGTGGGGTGAAGCCCACGGCAGTGCGAGTGAAGCCCGTGACCCGGGCTGTCCGCAGGACTCATCCGGTGGGTGCGATGGCGCTGCAGCCCGCTCTGCGGGCTTCACCCTATTTGCCGTGGGCTTCAGCCCTTCCACTTCTACACATCGCGAGACCGCGACCACAGCTTCAGTTCTGCATGATGTTCAGCCATTTTGACCCGCCGCGCTCACGCCCGGCAGCAAAGCGTCCGGGCTCTGCGCTTC
>CAIMWA010000538.1 GCA_903845045.1 uncultured delta proteobacterium
CTTCGCCACGCGCTGAAGCACGTGGCAGGCAGGGTGAAGCCCGCAGGGCGGGCTGCAGCGCCATCGCATCCACCGGGTGAGACCTGTGGACAGCCCGTGGCACGGGCTTCACCCACGGTGCCGCGGGCTTCAGCCCGCCGGCACCAAGGACCCGGAGCGAAATCCATGTTGAAGCGACGCGCCGACGAAGGCGCCCCGACCGTGGCGCCGATGCGCTCGTTGCGGCACCCTCCCGCGCATGAACGCCCACGCGGCCCGCGCTCCTCGGATGGGTTCGTGACGCGCGCGCCCGCGCCGCTCGCGGAGCGCCCGTACCGCGAGCCGTGGCGGCCGCCGACGCCCCCGCCGACGCGACCGCCCTGGATGGTGCTCGCGCTGGTCACGCTGGGGTGCGCGTGGCTCCTCGGGTTCACCACCCACAAGCTCGCCACCATGGCGAAGCTGCGGGGCGACGCGCCGGGCATCGCCGAGCGCGACATGGTGCTCGACGGCGAGTTCCGGCGGTTCAACGCGTTCAACGCCGAGTACACGCTGCGCGACCCGCACGCCGCGGAGCCCGAGCCGTGGCGCATCCAGCTCACCGCCGCGCAGATGCTCCCGCTCCGCTTCGGCGACACGCTCCGCGTGCGCTGCGTCGACGACGAGCGGCAGTGCTACCTGCGTGGCTCGGTCTACATCGACGACGGCAACCTGGGCTTCGACCACGGGCTCCAGCGCATCGAGCTCGCGGGCCTCGCGGGCTGCGTGGCCGTGCTGCTGCGGCGCCTCGTGCGATGGCGCCTCGCGGTGCGGGCCTGGCGTCGGAGCTGACTCCCCGGCCTCACCGCCGCCGCGCCCCACGCGAGCCCTTGGTCTTGGGCGCGGTCGTCGCGGTCTCCTTCGGTGCCGCCTCGGCGATCTTCTCGCGGAACCACGCGTGCGCGGGGTCGGCGTGGGTGCGGTCGTGCCACACGAGGTCCATCGCGAAGGGCGGCAGCGCGAGGGGCGGCGCGAGCACGCGCAGCGGGAGCATCGCCGCGAAGGCCTCGGCGACGCGGCGGCCGATGGTGAGCACCATGTCCGAGTGCGCGACCAGGTGCGGCGCCAGGAGGAACTGCGGCACCGCGACGGCGATCTGGCGCTTGCGGCGGTGCTTCGCGAGCGCGACGTCGACGATGCCGCCGGGCGTTCCCCGGGGCGCGACGAAGACGTGCGGAAGGCTCGCGTAGGTGTCGAGGTCGAGGGTCTCGCCGACGCGCGGGTGATCGCGCCGCACGACGCACACGAAGTGCTCCTCGACGAGCCTGCGGGTGTGGATGCCGCGCGCCGTCGCGCCGACGGCGATGGGGCCGAGGTACACGTCGCACTCGCCCCGCGCGAGGTCCGTGAACACGTCGTCGCGCACCGAGCGCACCCAGAGCTCGGTGCCTGCGGCCTCGCGACGCAGCCGCTCGAGCAGCGGCGGCACCACGACGAACGATCCGTAGTCCGCCGTCGCGAGCGTGAACGCCGTGTGCGCGGTGGCCGGATCGAAGGCCCGCGCACCGGTGACGGACTCCTCGAGGGCCCGCATCGCCGCGCGAAGTTTGCCTTCGAGCGCCGCCGCGCCCGGCGTCGGCACGAGGCCCTCGCTGGTTCGCACGAAGAGCGGGTCGTCGAAGTGCTCGCGGAGCCGCGCCAGCGCGTGGCTCGCCGCGGGCTGCGAGAGGCCCAGCGCCTTGGCGGCGCGCGTGAGGTGGCGCTCGCGGAACAGCGCGTCGAGCACCCGCAGCAGGTTCAGGTCGAGCGAGGCCACATGCACGGTGCGCATGACCGTCATCTTTATCATGCATTGGCGCGATGACCCCGTTCGACGCATGATTCCGCGCGCCGACGGGCCATGGAGGCTCCGTACGCGCGAGGAGAGAGCCATGGATTACGTCATCGCAGGGGTCAGCGGGCACACGGGCAAGGTCGCGGCGGAGACGCTGATCTCGGCGGGGCAGCGGGTTCGCGTGGTGGTGCGCGACGCGGCCAAGGGCGACGCGTGGAAGCGCCAGGGCGCCGACGTCGCGGTGGCCGACCTGGGCGACGCCGCGGCCCTCGCGAAGGCCCTCGCGGGCGCCAAGGGCGCGTACCTCCTGCTGCCGCCGAACATGGGCGCCGCGGACTTCGGCGCGTACCAGAAGGCCACCGGCGCGGCCATCGCGAAGGCCGTGCGCGACAGCAAGATCCCGCACGTGGTGTTCCTGTCGTCGGTGGGCGCGCAGCACGCCGACGGCACCGGACCGATCAAGGCGCTGCACCCCCTCGAGGCGGCGCTGCGGGCGATTCCGGGCACCGTCGCGACGTTCATCCGCGCGGCGTACTTCATGGAGAACCTCGGCGGCTCCCTCGGCGCGCTGGCGCAGGGAATCCTCCCGACGTTCCAGCCCACGAACTTCGCCTTCGAGATGATCGCGACGAAGGACATCGGCGCGCTGGCGGCGGCGACGCTGCTCGACCACACGAAGCAGTCGAGCGTCATCGAGCTGGGCGGGCCGCGAAAGTACTCCTTCGACGACGCCGCCGCGGCGCTCGCCCGCATCACGGGCAAGCCCGTGAAGGCCCACGACGCGGGCATCGAGGCCATGGTGCCGACGCTCACGGGCTTCGGCTTCACGCCGGGCCTCGCGGGGCTGTACCGCGAGATGACCGAGGGCCTCGTGAGCGGCCGCGTGGCCTTCGAGGGCACGCACCGCACCAAGCGCGGCACGACGGAGCTCGAGACCGTGCTCCGCGGCCTCCTCGGTTCGTGAGTCCCGCGCCGATTCGACTGTAAGCCCCGCCGTCGGCGAGCGTTTCCCGCGCATCCAAAGGAGGTCTCCTTCGCCGATGCGCCGCACCCTCGCCGCTCTCGCCGTTCTCGCCGTCCCCTCGGTGGCCGCCGCCGATCCCGCCGTTCCCGAGATCGCGCACATCAGTCTGGCCTGGGAGCGCCCGCGGCCGGAGCAGAGGCACCTCGTGCTCGCCGCGACGTTCGGCGCCCTCGACCACGCCACCACCGGCACCCTCCCCGCCTTCGGCTACGACCGCGGGACCACCCTCGCCGTCGGCCTCGGCGCGCGCCTCACGTTTCCGTGGCCGGCGTGCCGGTGCCTGCACCACGGCATCGACGCGAGCTTCACGTGGTCCGACGGACGGGCCCTCGGGGCGACGGGCGAGAGCGCGTGGCGCCGCGGCATCGTCGACCTCGGCTACGCCGTGCGCGTCGAGCTACCGTGCATGCGCCGCGGCGACCGGCGTGTGTGGGTCGCGGGCACCGCGGGCGCCTCGGCGATGTACGCCGACGCGGGCCTCGGCGACGTCGCGACGGGCGACGCGCAGGCCTTGAACGACCGCGTTCGCGCGAGCATCCACGATGACCATTGGGCGGTGGGGTATCACCTCGGCGCGTCGATGGAATTCACCTTCGCCAAGGCCCTCGTCGGGGTCGGCCTCGACCTGCGCGACCTCTACGGCATCGACACGGACCAGGCGCGGACCTTTCTCGTCGGCATCAACCTCCGGGCCGGCGTCGACATCGGGTTGTGAGGGCGCATGGGCCGAAGCCGTGGGCACCCGCGCGACGAAGGCGCTACGGTCCGCCGCGAAGGAAGCTGGAAGCCCCCATGACCATCATCGTGCACCACCTCGAAAACAGCCGCTCGCAACGCATCCTCTGGATGCTCGAGGAGCTCGGCTTGCCGTATGAGATCAAGCGCTACGAGCGCGACAAGAAGACCATGCTCGCTCCGCCGTCGCTCAAGCGGGTGCACCCCCTCGGCAAGTCACCGGTCATCGAGGACTCCGACGACGGCGGCCGGGTCGTCGCGGAGACCGGCGCCATCGTCGAGTACCTCGTCGAGAAGACCGGCGGAAAGCTGGGCCCCGGCGCCGACCGCGACGCTGTCCTGAGGTATCGCCACTTCCTGCATTACGCCGAGGGATCGGTGATGCCGCCGCTGCTGTTGATGCTAGTCGCCAGCAAGATTCCGTTGCTGGGAGGGGCGGTGCTGAAGCGCGTGCAGCCGATGGCCGAGGTGCATCTCGACTACATCGAGTCCGAGCTGGCGGGCCGCCCGTGGTTCGCCGGAGCCGCGATGACCGGCGCCGACATCATGATGAGCTTTCCGCTGGAGGCCGCTCGGAGCCGCGCGGGCCTCGGCGCGTCGCGTCCGCACACCCGCGCATGGCTCGAGAAGATTCACGCCCGCCCGGCGTACCGCGCCGCGCTCGCCAAGGGCGGTCCGTACGTCTACGCGTGAGGGTGTGGTCGCGCGGGTCGCTCAGCGCGATCCCGTGCGGCGGCCCGGCGCGGCCTCGTCGATCTCCTCCGCTTCCAAGACCTCGTCCTCCGCGTCGATGCGAACCCTCGCGGCCGCGTCGAGGACCGAAGCGCGCGCCTCCGCGACCTTTCGCTCGATGAGCCGCGAGAGCACGAAGAGATCCGTCGCCGCGTTCGTCACGACGATGGGCTCGCGCCCCTCGGCGCGGATCGTCACGCCATAGCGGTCCTTCGAGCAGCCGGTGACCGACGACCAGGGGATCCAGGCGCTCGTCTCCATCGCCGACGCCCGGTACGTTCCCGGCACCGGGGCCTGCGACTCGACGGCGGTCAGCGCCCGGATGCCCTCCGCGGACACCGCGACCCCGCGCGCGGCCAGAGACCTCCGCCATGTCGCCACGAACCTCGCGAAGCCCCACATCAACGCCGCGGCGAACATCACGATCTGGACCAACGCGTAACGCCGGTCCGTTTGCAGCGTCGACATCGCACAGACGACCATACAGAGCAACGTGGTTCCCTGGCCGCGGAACGCCGCTTTCCACGGGAACCTCTGCGGGTCCGCGATGGTGCGGACCTCCCCCGAACGTAGCTGTGCGGACGCTCTTCGCAGCAGGGTGTCGGCGAGCACGCCGACGAGCGCCTTGAGCTCGGCGACGGTGCCCGAGATGCGCACCGCGCGCCCTGACCGAAGGGACAGGTCGAGGACCTGCCAGGTGAAGGACGGAAAGTCGCTGCCCCCGGTGTCGATCGCCGTCTCGACGTGCTCGACTTCCTCGAAATCGAAGAGCTGCTTCCTCCCTCGAAGGACGGTGAGCACGCGGTCGCCGCCGACCTCGATGCGATCGTTGCGCCGCTCGAACGCGATGGCCATGAGCGCGAGGGCGATCGCGGACGCCACCGCAGCGACGTCGCGAGGTCCGCCCAAGTAGATCAGCGCCGCGATGACCGCCACGCTGAACCCAAGCGTTGCCGACAACACGACGATCCATCGCTGGGGCCGGAGAACTCGGACCGCGCCGCCGTCATCTCCTCGTGTGCTCATGAACCCGTCCTATCGATTGTGCACCTGGAGCGAACCGACGCTCCAGTGTTCACCGTACGGCTGCGTCGAGGCGAAGAGGGTGATCTCGTGGAGGTCGGGGCCCGCGAGGGTGCAGTGCGCCGTCACGCGAGAAGTGCCGGTGACCTCGCAGTCCTCCCGGGTCCCTCCTTCGGCACGCACGGTGACGAGGATCGACACGCCGTGCGGGTCGTCGACGGTGAGATCAACGACGCCGCGGGCGTCGCTCTCGGCGCGGTCGGGGTGCACGAGGCCGAGGCCGAAGACGAAGAACGCCGGGTCGAGCAGCGGCGCACGGAGATACTCGCCCGGCGACCGAACGACGGGCAGCAGCTGCCACCGCGGATCGTCGGGATAGTGCCGCGCGATGAACACCTCCGGCGGCGTCGCGAAGAACACCGTGTCGAAGCGCTTGTGAAAGCCGCGGGCGTCGACGGCGCCCGAGTCCCAGGTGGTGTCGACGAGGCGCCAGCGGCCGTCGAGCTTCACGGCGTTCCAGGCGTGGCCCTCGCCCATGCCCGATGCGACAATGCCGCGGGCCCGTCCGACGATGGTCACCACCTCGAGGCCCGCGGCGCGGCCCACGGCCTCGAAGAGCGCCGCGTAGCCCGCGCATACGGACTTGTGCGTGCGAAAGGTCGTGTCCGCGTCCTGCGGCGGATGCACGCCGCTGCGATAGGCCTCGACGTCGTACTCCACACGATCGGCAACGTAGTCGTGCACCGCGCGGGCGCGGCTCCAGGGGTCCCGCTCCTGCGCGGCGAGGTAGCGGCCCACGGCGGACGGCGAGGTCTCCACGGAAGCCGGCAGCGCGCGCACGGCGTCGCGGATCGCTCCTGCGGTGGGCCAAGCGTGCGCATCGACGAGCGCCGGGGCGTCGCCCCCGACCGGCGGTACCGGCGTGCGGTGCGCATCGACGACGGGCGGAACCACGGGCGCCGGGTCATGCGAAGGATGCGGCGGAACGACCGGCGAAAGGTCGCGCGTGGGCGGCGGTGGCGGCCTGCGGGCGTTGTCGCGGTCGAGGGCGTCATGGTCGGCGAGGCGACGGATCACCGCGGTCCTCGCGGCGACCCAGAAGATCGCGCGGCGGGCGGCCTCGGCGCGGGCGTCGTGACGGCCGTCGAGCATCCAGTCGCCGCGCCCGTTGAGGGCGACGAAGACGCGCTGCGGCTCCCGCGCCACGAGCGCCCCGAGGAGCACGGCGCTCACGGCGAGCGTGCGCAGCACGAGGCGATCGACGAGCGTCAGGAAGCGCTTCGCCGAGGCCTCGGAGCGCGAACGGCGCCAGCTCGCAAACATCTCCCAAGCGACGGGAAGCACTGGAAAAACAAGCAATCCCGACGCCGCCGCGGCGCGCATGCTGCCGCCCGCGTGCGCTGCGATGGACGAGGCGACCCACGCCGCGGCGACGGGCGCGACGACGACGAGCGCGGTCCAGGCGAGGTAGAGGACCGACGAAAGCACGGCGGCGATGGTCCCGAGGACGCCGCGTGCGGCCCCCTGCTGCGCTGGTCTCACACCCATGAATTGCTGGGAGTGTAGTGCGCCCCGAGGCTCGTGCACGCATCGTGCAGGGGACGGTTTCAACAATTCAACATTTGCCGTTTCGGGCACCTGGGCCCCTGTTTTTTCGCGGGGTTGCGAGGCGCCGAAGCGGAATGGCAACTTGTTGAAACCGTCCCCCCGGGTCGAACGCGCCGGCGTACGCTGGCGCCGCGATGACCGACATCATCCTCGAACTGAAGGCCTCGGCGCGCTGCAAGGGATGCGGAACGCTCACGCCGCTTCCGGGCCTGCGCGACGTGGTCGCGTGCCGGACCTGCACCGCGCCTCTCGTGTTCGCGTTGATGGCCGAGGACAGCCGCGACGGCGGCCTGCGCTACCCCTTCGGCGGCTACTACGACGCGCTCGCCGAGGCGGCGCTGCTCCTCGATGTGGGGGCCGCCTGCAACGACGCGCGGGACAGCCAGGGATCGCCGGTGGAGCTGCGTCGCGTCGCGGCGCCGATCTGCGCGGCGTGCGAGACGGCGCTGCCGATTCCCGAACCTTCGACGACGACCCTCGCGTGCCCGGGATGCCACGACGACATCGCCGTCCGCGCCCCCGACGAGGAGACGGAGCGCTGGGACCCTCGCATCGCGTGCATCGTTGGCGACGCCAAGGATCGCGGCGCCGGTCCGGCCGAGGGGAGCCGCGACGGCGCGGTGGTGCCTTGCGGACAATGCGGAGCGCCGCTCGCCGCACCTTCGATGGACGACCACCGACGTACGCGCCGATGCGGGTATTGCGGAGCCTCCAACTTCCTCTCCGATGCGGCGTGGCTCGCGCTGTTTCCGCAGCCGGAGTGGCATCGCATGTACCTCGTGTACCGCGTCGACGCGCGCGCTCTCTTCGGGCTGCACGCGTGGATGGCGCAGGAGAAGGGAAAGTACTGGCTCGAGAAGCCGCGGGAGAAGGCGCTCGCCGTCGCGATGGCCGCCGCCTTCGCGGCCGCACGCCCGGCGCTCGTCGCGGCGATGGACGCGGGCGAGGCGACGCCGGCGGAGATCGAAGCGCTCGCGACGGACGCGACGCTCGCCGTCGACGAGGCCGAGGCCGTGGATCGCTACCTCGACGCGGAGACCCGTGAGGCTCTGGGTGGGCGCGCGGCGCCGACGCTCATTCCGCGCTGGGCGGGCGCTTCGTCGGCGGTGTTGCGTGCGCTCGTGGCGGGTCATGGTGGCACGCCGCCGGCGACGCTCGACGAGCTGGCCGGTGACCGCGACGCGGCGGTGCGCGCAGTCGTCGCGGGCCGCACCGACGCCAACCCCGCGACCATCGCCAAGCTCCGCACGGATCGCGACGACGAGGTCGCCCGCGCGGCCCGTGCGAACCCGAGCTACAAGCCCGGCTTCTTCGAGCGGATCTTCGGCTGACGACCGTCGAGCACGCATCTTCCCGCTTCCGCGATCACGGAACTCCGGTACGTCTCTCCGATGACCGCGCTGCGCACCGACCACCCCCTCGCCTGCTACCTCGCGCCAACGCCCACGCTGGACGTGGACCACCCGATCCTCGCGGCCTTCGTCGCCGCGCGCCTCGCGGGGCTCGACCCCGCGGCTGCCGCCGAGGCCGTGTTCCTCTTCGTGCGCGACGAGGTGGGCCATTCATGGGACATCCGCGGGCAGCGCGTCACCTGCGTCGCCTCGGACGTGCTCCGCCACCGCGAGGGTCTCTGCTACGCGAAGAGCCACCTCGCCGCCGCGCTCCTTCGTCGGGCCGGCGTGCCCGCGGGCGTCTGCTACCAGCGCCTCACGCTCCGCGACGATGACGCCTCGGCGGGCCACGTCGTGCATGCGCTCAACACCGTGTACCTCGCACCGCTCGGCCGCTGGATCCGCTTCGACGCCCGCGGCAACCGTCCCGGCGTCGACGCGCGGTTCTCGCTCGACGAAGAGCGCCTCGCCTTCCCGATACGGCCTGCGCTCGGCGAGGTCGATTATCTCGTCAACGAACCCGACGCGCACCCGCTCGTCGTCGCCGCGCTCGCGGCCCAAGAAGACGTCCGGGCGCTCCTGGATGGCGGATTGCCCGACGCGCTCCCCGCGTAGCGAGCGCCGAGCGTTCGGGCTTTCAGGACAGCACCGACGCGGACGCGGCCTCGGTCACCACCGCCGGCTGGACCTCGCTGGGGCTGCGAAACACCTGGTGCAGGGTCTCGCGGAGCGACCGGGCGCGGGCCACGTCCCGGGCAATGTCCATGAACTCGTGAAGCTGCACGTAGAACGGGTTGTACGAACGCACGGGCTTGGTGATTCCGTACACCGGCTTCTCGACCTCGGGAACGAAGGTGCCGAAGAGTCGGTCCCAAATGATGAAGATGCCGCCGTAGTTGATGTCGAGGTACTGCGGGTTGCTGCCGTGGTGCGCGCGGTGGTGCGACGGCGTGTTCATGACCCATTCGATCGGGCCGAGGCGCGTGATGGTCTCGGTGTGCAGCCCGTATTGATAGAGCAGGCTGATGGCCCCCATGAGGGCGACGTGCTCGGGACGGAATCCCAGCAACGGCAACGGCATCCAGAAGGGGAGCCCCAAGATGGGCGCGGTCCACGATTGACGGAGAGCCGTGGCGAGGGTGTAGCGCTCGCTGGAGTGGTGCACGACGTGATTGGCCCAGAACAGCCGCACCACGTGGCTGACGCGGTGATACCAGTAGAAACAGAAATCCTCGGCGAAGAGCAGCGCGATGGCGCCGCCGATTCCCACGCCGAGGTTGGCCACGCGGTGCTCGTAGAGAAACGAGAAGACCGCGAGCCACAGGCCGCGAGTGAGCCCTTTGACGACGAGGTTGCCCACGCCGCCGGAGAGGCTCGTGGCGGTGTCGGCGAGCTCGTAGCCGTGCCGCGCGCGGTGCAGCACCCAGGCCTCGATGGCCATGCTCAGCCCGAACAGCGGAATCGCCAGGATGGTGGGATCAGGCATCGGTCGTCGCTCCTGCGTGGGTGGGGCGGCCGTCACCCAGGAACGTGACGGCGAGGGACTCGAATTGTTCGAGGATGCGCGCCTCCTTGGCGGCATCGAGGTGCACCGAGCGCTGCACGGCCATGCCCTGCATCGCGAACATCACCGCACCGAAGAGCGCTTCGTGCGCGGGAGACGTCGCCAATTGCGGCAGTAGGTCGCGAGCGCGGGCCTGCACGTTCGCCTCGTGCTTGCGCACCACGGGCACCAGCGCGGCCCGCAGCTCGGCGTCGACGGGGGCCTCGACGTAGAGCCGATAGACGGCCTGGAGCGCTGGCGTGCAGAAGACCTCCCACAAGCGGTGCAGCGCGACGATGACAGGCGGCGAGGCGGGCGCTGGCGAGGCCTGCGTCGAGCGCTCGAAGGCGCCGTCGAAGTCCGCGATGAGGTCCGCGAAGAGCTGCTCGGCGGCGGCGGCGACGAGCGCCGACTTCGTCGCAAAGTGCTTGAACAGCGCCCCTTGCGAGACCCCCGCGCGACGCGTGACCTCGGTGGTCGTGGTGCGCGTGTAGCCGGCCTCGACGAGGCTCTCGATGGTGGCGGACAGCAGCCGGGCGCGGGTGCTGCTGCGGCGCTCGGCTTGGGTGCGGCGGTCGGCGACGGTCACGGGCGGAACCTAGCCGCACGAACAGAAAGTGACAAGTCACTTTCTTA
>CAIMWA010000539.1 GCA_903845045.1 uncultured delta proteobacterium
AGCAGGTCGGCGGTGAGCGTGGCGCCCTCGGCGAGGATCACCGCGCGCTCGAGCACGTTCGCGAGCTCGCGCTGGTTGCCGGGCCATCGATACCCGCGCATCGCCGCCAACGTCGCCGGCGCGAGGGCGAAGGGACCGCGCCGGTGCTGCGCCGCGAGGTCGGCGAGGATCGACGCCGCGAGGTCCTCGAGGTCCTCGAGGCGGTCGCGCAACGGCGGGAGCGTCGCCGACACCACGTTGAGGCGGTAGTAGAGGTCCTCGCGGAACGTGCCTTGCGCGACGGCGGCCTTGAGGTCGCGGTGCGTCGCGGCGATGACGCGGGCGTCGGAGCGCCGCGGCTCGGTGTCGCCGACGCGCACGTACGCGTGCTCCTCCAGCAGGCGCAGGAGCTTGCCCTGGGCCTCGCGCGGAAGGTCGCCGACCTCGTCGAGGAACAGCGTGCCATTGCCGGCGGCCTCGACGTGCCCGACGCGCGCACGGTCCGCGCCGGTGAAGGCTCCGCGGGCGTGGCCGAAGAGCTCGCTCTCGACGAGGGACGCCGCCACCACGGCGCCGTTGAACGTCACGAAGGGGCGCTCGCGACGCGGGGACAACGCGTGCACGTGCCGCGCGAGGTAGCCCTTGCCGGTCCCCGTCTCGCCCAGCAGCAGCACCGTTGCGTCCGTGGCGGCGGCGCGCGTGACCACCGCCATGCAGTGCTGCATCGCCGGGCTCTTCGACTCGAAGCGCGGATGCACGCGGGACCCCGCGCGCCGCAGCTCCGCGAGCTCGTGCTCCACCCGCGCCCGCGCGAGCACCTTCGCGACGGCGTGGAGCACCTGCGCCGGCGTGAAGGGCTTCGGGAGATAGTCCACGGCCCCGGCGCGCACGGCGTCGACGGCGCTGTCGATGCTCGCGTGCGCGGTCATCAGCACCACGCCCGTCGACGGAGCGTCGAGCGCGAGGGCGCGAAGCACCGCGAGGCCGTCGATGCCCGGCATCCGAAGGTCGACGAGCGCGACGTCGGGCGGGCTGCGCCGGGCCAGCGCGACCCCGGCTTCCCCCGACGGCGCGAGGGCGACCTCGTAGCCGGCACCCTCCAGGCACACCCGCAGCATCGTGCGGATGTTCGCCTCGTCGTCGACGACCAGCACCCGCGCCTTTGCGTCGCCCGCCACCGCTCAGCGCTCCCGGGCGCGTTCGCGCGCCGCCGCGAGGAGGCCGACGTCGAAGGTCGCTCCCGGTGGCGCACGCAGCGGTCCGTCGCCGAGACGTGCGAGCGCGGCGCCGAGGCGCTCCGGGCGCGCGTCGCAGGGGACCAGCGCGAAGGCGCGATGCGCTCCAGCGCGGAGGTGCGCGGCGCCGCCGGAGCCTTCGTCGAGGGCCAGGGTCATCACGTCGATGATAGGCCCGTCGGCGTCGGTGGGCGCGCCGGCGTCGAGGTCGCGCAGCGGTTCGTCGATCACGCGCAGCGGCACCCCGGCGAA
This sequence comes from uncultured delta proteobacterium, assembly GCA_903845045.1. Classification (GTDB taxonomy): domain Bacteria; phylum Myxococcota_A; class Polyangia; order Polyangiales; genus SCUS01. The sequence goes on from CAIMWA010000539.1 coordinate 1,467, forward strand.
GCGCGACGGCCACGCGGACACGGGCCGCGCGTCGCCGTACGCCGCGAGGCGCGCGAGCCCCTCGTACGGCGATGGACCCGCGGCGTGGGCGTCGGGGCCGAGGGCGATGGCAGCGCGGTATCCGCGGGCAGCATCGTCGTCGCGCCCCTCGAGCTCCGCGCGAAGGGCCTCGAGCGCCGTGACCTCGGCGTCGAGGGGGCACGCCGTCCACGCCCGTGCGAGGGCCTGTCCGGCCCGCGTGCCGTCACCGTCGGCGAGGGCTCGCCGGGCCGCCGCCATCGCCGCCGCGAACTCGAGGGACGCGAGCTGCTGCGGGGCCGCGCGGCGCAGCGCCCGTGCGACGGCGTCTCGCAACTCCGGCGGGGCGAAGGGCTTGGGCAGCGCCTCGGCGACGTCGAGGCTGAGCAGCTCGAGGAGCGCCGGCGCGGACAGCATCGTGCCCGTGACGAGCAGCGGCAGCCGCGGATATCTGGCGCGGAGAAGCCGCACCTCGGCGAGCGGCGCGCCGTCGCCGGCGAGCTGATCGACGAGGCCAAGGTCGAAGGCGCCGTCGTCGAGGAGCAGCCGCGCCTCGCCCATGGATGCGAACGCCTCGACGACGTAGCCCGCGGCGGCGAGCACGCGATGGAGCAGCGCCCGCCCCGACGCGTCGGGCTCGATGACGACGATGCGACGGCTCACGGATCCCCACCCTTGGTGGCCGCCACGGGGTCCTCGTGCGCGCCGACGACCACGACGTCGACGTCGGGGGCGAGGCGCATGAACCGATCGAGCACCGAGCCGCGCAGCCGGTCCCGCCACGCAGGCCGGCGCGAGCGACCGAAGATCGCGTGGGTGATGCCGCGCTCCTTCGCGAAGCGGGCGAGGGCCTCGGCGACGTCGGTCCCCTCGAGGCGCACGACGTCGGCGCCGAGCTCCCGCGCGAGGCTCAGGCCGTCGGTCAACGAGCGGAGCGCCGGCGTGGCGATGCGCTCCGGCGACTCCCCGGGCGTGCGCACGTACACGACGAACCATCGGCTGTTCGGACCGCCCGCGAGCCGCGCTCCCTGGCGGAGCATCCGCCGCGCGGCGCTGGGCGACGACGACAGCGACACCAGCACCCGCTCGGCGTCGGCGACCTCGTGCGGCCCGATGCGGTCCTCGTCGCGTCCGGCGCGGACCCGGTCCCTCGCGCGCTGCTCGACGCTGTTCGCGACCTCGCGGAGGGCGAGCTGCCGCAGCGCCACGAGGTTGTCAGTGCGAAAGAAGCCCTGCAGCGCCCGCTCCACCCGCGCCGCGGGGTACACCCGCCCGGCGCGCAGCCGCTCCTGCAGGTCCTCCGGCGCGAGGTCGACCACGACGACCTCGTCGGCGCGATGCAGCACCCGGTCGGGAACGCGCTCGCGCACGTCGACGCCGGTGGCCCGAAGCACCAGGTCGTGGAGGCTCTCGAGGTGCTGCACGTTGAGCGCCGACAGCACGCCGATGCCCGCGGCCAACAGCGCCTCCACGTCCTCGCAGCGCTTCGTCCGGGCGCTCCCGGGAACGTTGGTGTGCGCGAGCTCGTCGACCACGGCGATGTCGGGGCGCCGCGCGAGCACCGCGTCCACGTCCATCTCCTCGAGGGGGACGCCCCGGTAGATGATCGTTCGGCGCGGGACCATCTCGAGGCCCGTGAGTTCGGCGTCGGTCTCCGCGCGTCCGTGCGTCTCGACGTAGCCGCACACCACGTCCACGCCTTCGTCTCGCAGGTGCTGCGCATCGCGCAGCATCGCCACGGTCTTGCCGACCCCCGCGGCCATGCCGAGGAAGATCTTCAGGCGACCCTGGCGCGCCCCGCGCATGCCGTCGAGCATGGGCCCCCCGCCGTTCACCTGACCGCCGTGCCCGCCGCGCGCGCGTCGAGGTCGAGGTTCAGCTCGAGGACGTTCACCCGCGGCTCGCCGAGCAGGCCGAAGGTCGATCGCAGCGTGTGTGCCGACACGAGGGCGCGCACCGCGTCGTCGGGAAGGTGCCGCGCCCGAGCCACCCGCTCGACCTGCACCTCGGCGGCGGCTGGGGAGATGTGCGGGTCGAGGCCGCTGGCGCTCTTCGTCACGAGGTCCACGGGGATCGGTCCCTGCACCCCGGTCGCCCGCAGCGCCGCCACGCGCGCCGTGACCTCGTCGCGCAGCGCCGGGTGCAGCGGGCCATAGTTGCTCCCGGACGAGTACGTCACGCCCGTCGCCGAGTCGACGCTCGCGGCCGAGGGTCGTCCCCAGAAGTACTCCGGGTGCTGCTCGGGATGCTCGAAGGTCTGACCGATGAGCGACGATCCGCGCACCCGCCCGCCCTCGGTGACGAGGCTCCCCTCCGCCTGATGCGGAAACGCGAGGTGTGCGACGGCGGTCACGAGCGCAGGATAGGCCACACAGCAGAGGAACAGCAGCGCAGCGGTGAGAACGAGGCACGGACGAAGGATCTTCATTGGAGACTCCTCAGGCGAGATGCAGCGCACCGACGGCAACGTCGATGACCTTGATGGCGACGAACGGCACCACGACACCGCCGAGACCGTAGACGAGCAGGTTCCTTCGCAGCAGGGCCGCCGCGCCGAGGGGGCGGTAGCGCACGCCGCGCAGGGCCAGCGGGATGAGCGCGACGATCACCAGGGCGTTGAAGATCACCGCCGAGAGGATGGCGCTCTGCGGCGAGTTGAGGCGCATGACGTTGAGCGACCAGAAGTACGAGCTGTGGGCCTCGCCGCG
>CAIMWA010000540.1 GCA_903845045.1 uncultured delta proteobacterium
GAGCCGTCGCAGGCCGTCGTGCGGCGACGTCACCAGGGGCTTGCCCGAGGCGAGCGTGTCGACCACGGACATGAGCACGTTGGCCACGCCCGGGGCCCGCTCGTGCGCGGGCACGATCACCGGGAGCAGCGTGCACCGACACAGGGCGAGGAGCCGCGCGTAGGTCCCCTGGTCCACCGGCGGGACCACGGTGACGTCGGCCTCGGCGCGGAGCCGCTCGAGCTCCGGGGCGTTCGCCATGGAGCCCACGAAGAGGAACCGCAGCCCCTGCACCTGCGCGGGGTCGATGAGCCCGTAGTCGCGGGACGCGCGGCCGAGCAGCGCCACGTCGAAGGGCTGCCGGTCGCTGCGGTAGTAGTCGTAGTACGAGAACCCCAGCGGGATGTACGAGAACCAGCGCCAGTCGAGGAGGTCGAGGTCGCAGAAGCCCGCGAGGTCGCGGCGCACCTTCGACGCCGGCTGGCACGAGTAGCAGATGACCCGGTTGCGCTGCAGGTGCTTGTCGGGGACGAGGTCCTCGCCGCGGTAGAAGGGGTCGCGGTGGGCGTCGATGAGCTGGTGGTAGAACGCCAGGTCGAGCATCGTCTGGCGGGCCGTGAGGCCGGGCATGACCATGAGCCGCGCGAGCACGTCGCTCGGGCCCACGTGCAGCACCACGTCGAAGCGGTTGAACTCCTCGGCGCCCCAGCGCTCCAGCGCGGCGATGGACACCGTCTCCATGCCCTTGCGCGCGAGGCCGGTGTGGAACTGGTAGATCTCCTCGAAGTAGCTCGCGCTGGTGACGCCCACCTCGGGGTGCGCCTCCTTCACCATCAAGAAGAAGTCGCCGATGGACGCGTAGTACGGCAGCCCCTTGGTGGCGTTGACGAGGAGCACCCGCGACGGCCGCGGAGCCATCGCCCGAAGGCGCTCCAGCACCCTCTGTTCGCGCTCGGCGAGCCAAGGGCCGTGCAGCGGCGTGAAGGTGGCCTCGGCCAGCAGCGACGCCACGGGGCCGGCGTTCGCCTCGGCGGGGGAGGCGACCTCGGCGAGGCGCGGGGCGCGGAAGAGCTGCGCGAGGTCCCGCGGGGAGTGCGCGAGCTCCCACGTCGCGAGGCGCGCGGCGAGGGCGTCGAGGAGCTTGTACGCCCCGGGGTCGGGCACGGCGTCGCGGTACCCGATCTTGAACGCCGTGGTCTTGCGGAACGAGTTGGTGTCGTCGTTCACGCTGCGCAGCCACAGCACGAAGGACGCGCCGCCCTTCTCGGCGACGGCCTCGAGGGTCTCGCCGAAGGCGAGGTGCCGCAGCGTGTAGCCCGCCGCCGCGGGGCTCGCGAAGAGGGCGTCGAAGAGGGCGCGAAGGGGCTCGCGGAGGTCGCCGTCGGGGGGCTGCGTCACGGGGCCGCGGGGCGCGCGCCGGCGCGCGTGAGGGGGTGCTGCGCGAAGTGCCGTCGTAGCGCCTCGGCGACGACGCGGTAGCCCTCGCGCGAGTAGTGGATGTCGCCGTGCGGACCCTGGAAGCGCGCGCGGATCGCGTCGCCGTCGGCGTTGCCCGCGAACTCGACGAAGAGCGGCGCCACGTCGACGCACTCGGTCTGCGTCGCGGCGCACCAGCGATGGAAGAACGACCCCTCCTCGGGGCCGCGGTCGGGGTGGTCCGGGAGGTTCACGAGCACGAGCCGCGCGCCGGCCGCCACGGTGGCCTCGCGGATGCGCCGCAGGGCCTCGGCGCCGCGCTCCTCGCCGCTGCGGTCGGTGGTCGGGGACTGCGTGAGCGACTCCACGATCACCCGCGGGATGGCGTAGACGAGCGGGAGGCGGCGCACGGCGCTCCAGGCCTGCGCGGGCGCGGGCACCGGGTAGTTGTCGACGCGCCAGCCGCCCGAGGCCTCGGAGAAGCGGGGCTTCTCGGCGCAGTAGAAGGTCAGCTCGTCGCGCCAGAGGTCGTTCGGGTAGAAGCCCAGGATCACCACGTCGGGCTGCAGCGACAGGCCCACGTCGCGGAGCGCGAAGTACATCTGGTCGTGGGCGTAGGCGCGCTCGCCGAGGTTCATCACCTCGGTGCCGGGGATCGCGCCGGCGAGCTGCGCGGGCCACGTCTCGTCGTCGCGCACGCCCTCGCCGAAGGTGAACGAGTCGCCGAGGGCCGCGATGCGCACCGTCGCCCCGGGCGGCCGGGGAACCGGAAACTCCTGCGCCCCCCGGAGTCCGCGGCTGTTCGTCGAGACGGGGATGCCGTGCACCGGAAGCTCGCGCAGGTTGGCCTGGTGGCGAAAGCCCCGGTGCGCGTCGAAGGTGACGCCGTCGGTGCCGCCCTCGTTGCTCGGTCCGTCGTTGGCGTACGCCGTCTGCAGCCGCGCGAGGAGCTCGGGGCGTACGCCGCAATTGGGGCGGGCGCGGCGCGCCCAGACGGTCATGCCGACGCGCAGGAGCCCCTCGGTGAGCGCCACCGAGACCATCGCCCCGAGGGCCAGGCGCGCCCATCGCGAAGGGCCGGAGCGACGGGGTGCCGGTGCGGTCGTGCCCATGGAGTGCGATCGGTCTGTCCTCATCGCGGGGGGTTCGTCAAGGGTCGCCGACGGGCGCGCGCGCAGGTGTTTCGCTTGCACCGCGCGAAGGGCCCGCGCGAGGATCGCCCCGTCCGATCCATCTCTCCTCTCGCGGAGGCTCGAACGTGGCGCGCCTGTGGCTCTTGATCCTGGTCGTGTTGTTCGCGGCCCCGGCGGCGTGGGCCGATCCTCCGGAGGGCGTGAACCCGGAGTTCGCGGCCGAGGGGCAGCGGCTCGCGGCGCTCGTGACGGCGCAGGGGCACTTCCGGCTCACGCAGGCGACGTCGCAGGAGTTCGTGCTCACGCTCGACGACGAGGACGGGCGCACCGCGGGCATGCTCCACGTCGGCCGCGACGACCCCGAGCGATCGCCGCGCGCGCGCTCCGAGCACTACACCTACGAGGTCTCGAACTTCACGCCGGACAACCGGGTCACCGACGCGCTCATCCACGCCGCGGGGGTGCTGGCCGCGCACGACGGGGGCATGTCCGAGAACCCGCACCCGCGGCAGCCCGTGCCGGACCTCGGGATCCTGAAGCAGGCGACCGCCGCGCTGGCGGCCTTCGCGGTGGTGCTCGGCGTGCTGCGCCGCGGGAAGGTGAGCTGGGAGATCCGGCTGCCGCACCTCATCCCCGCGACGGTGCAGGTCATCGTGTTCGCTTACTGGTCGCTGTATTCGCCCGCGGTGCGCGACCACGTTCCGTCGCTGGTGCTGCAGGTCGCCATGGGCTTCGCGGCGGACGCGGCGTTCTCGTTCCTGCGCTTCGGGTCGTGGCGCTTCGGGTCGTCGCCGCTGCCGGTGGTGCTCAGCTCGAACCTCTTCGTCTGGCTCGACCCGCACGGCGTGATGCTGTGCATCCTCGCGGCGTTCGCGACGAAGACCTTCGTGCGCCGGCAGGGGCGGCACGTGCTCAACCCGTCGGCCATCGGTCTCTCCGTCGCCGGCGCGGTGTCGTACCTCTGGCCCGGGTCGGTGCACGTGGGCGGGCTGTTCCACACGCTGAGCCTCGCGCCGAACATGGCCGAGCTCATGGTGCTCATCGCCATGGTCCCGCAGTCGCGGTTCCGCATCCTGCCGATCTCGATCACGGCGGTGCTGGTGCTGCGCATGCTCGACAACCCGACGGTGCTGCGCCCGCCGATGGTCCTCGCGGTGGCGCTGCTCGCCACGGACCCGTCGACGATCCCGCAGACCGACGGGGGCAAGGTGCTCTTCGGGGCCTTCGTCGCCGTCGCGCTCGTGTACGCGTCCATCTTCCTGCGGGGCCTCGGGTTCACCGACGATTTCGCGAAGGTGTTCCCGGTGCCCGTGGCGAACCTCCTGGTGCCGCTCTTCGACGGCGTGGCGCTCTTCGTCGCCGCGCGCATCGCCAAGGTCTGGGGCCACGTCACGGCGAGGGTGGATGCGCTCGCGCCGCTGGGGCGCTGGGCCTCGCGGCCGCTGCCGAACCTGGTGTTCATGGCCCTGTGGCTGGGCATCACGCTGGCGCCGCTGCGGGCCGAGAAGCCGCGGTCCTTCGAGCCGACGCTGCACTGGAACCTCGGGACGCCGCTCGTCGTGCGCGACGCCGACGACGTGCCGCGCTGCGACCGCAACCCCGTGTTCTGCGAGCCCTTCACGTTCGTGCAGGAACTCGCGCTCTGGCGCCGCGCGCGCCGCTGACGTGGCTGGCGCTGCGCGCGAGGCCCGTGGTATCGCTCGCGCCGTGTCCGCGGACCGTCCCGAAGACGCCGACGCCCTCGCGCCCTCGCCCGATCGCGCGGGGCTTCGCACCGATGCGATCTACCTCGTCGTCGTCGCGCTCGTAGCCTTCCGCCAGCTCTGCAACTCGATGGGTACGTCCCCCACGATCTGGGAGGACACGCTCATCGAGAACCTCTACGTGCGGGACTGTCTCGTCGACAACCACTGCACCGCCGTGGGGGCCGGCGCCACCGTGGGGATCTTCCACAGCGCGGGCTACCTGCACTGGCGCTCGCTGCTGCACGCCGTGGGGCTCCACGCCAACGGCACGTTCCTGACGTTCCACGTGCTCAACGCGCTGGGCGTGGGGCTCGTGGCGGTGGCGGCGCGGCGCATCGCGGGGCCCGTGGCGGCGGCCCTCGCGGTGCTGATCATGGTGGCCGGCAACGGCGTCCCGACGCAGCTCAACGTGATCTCCGACGTGGCGCCGGTGCCGTTCCTCGGGGCGGTGTTCCTGCTGCTCGCGCAGACCGCCACGGCGCGGCCGACGCGCGCCACCACCGTCGCCCTGGGCCTGCTCTGCGGCGTGATGCTGAACTTCTACGCCACGGGGCTGCTGTGCGGCGTCTCGGCGGTGATCGTCACGCTGCGCTTCCCGAAGGACCGCTGGAAGCACACGGCGCTGGTGATGGCGGCCTTCGTGGTGTCGACCTTCGTGCTCTCGCCGCTCACCTGGCTCGTCGACCTGCGCATCGTGCTCACGCGGCACATCGGGCACTCGCCGGGGATGATGAACCGCCTGCCGCTGCTGGAGATCCCGCTGGCGGCGCTCAGCGCGCTGGCCCTGCTGCTGTGGGGCGTCAGCGCGCTGTGGCCGCCGCTGCGGCGCCGGCTCGACGTGGTCGCGGCGGTGATCCTCCCGCTCTTCGTGCCGGTGCTCGCCGGCTACCTGCGCGGCAGCCTCGACGTGCAGGACAAGTACTTCGCCCACGTGGTGGCGGCCATCGCCGTGGGCGTCGGGGCGGGCGCGATGCTGCCCCTCAACGCCGCCGCGCGGTGGGCGCTGGGGCGCCTGGAGACGCGGTTCCCCTCGCGCAAGGCGGGCATCGACCGGTTCTCGGCGATGGTGCGGCGCTCCCAGGCGCTCGCGCTGCCGCTGGCGGCGCTGCTCGTCTTCGCGGGCTTCAACGAGCCGGCGGACACCATCGAGCACCTCTCGTACTCGTACGCCGACGTGCTCTCCACGGCGCGCTACCTCGCGCGGGCCCGCGGCTGGACCTCGGGGCAGGCGCAGCTCGGGCTGCTCACCCCCGACGAGCTGGCGCGGCGCGCGGCGATCCGCTGGGCGACGGGGTGGCGGGCGAGCGGCACGACGAGCGGCCTCGAGCACGCGTACATGCTCAAGATGCCGGTGTCGGACGTGCTCATGCAGCTCCCGACGGGGGCCGAGGTGGTGCGCCGCGCCGCCGACGGCCGCACGGTGGTCGTCTCGACGTGCTCGTGGATCGACTGGACGGCGTTCCGCGCGTGCACGCGCCGCGGGGACGCCCCGGAGACGTGCATGGACACCGCGCTGCCGATCCGCAACGACGGGCACCAGGACTACTCCGAGGGCATCCCCGGCATGCCGAACCCCGACGGGCGCGACCTCTCGCGGCAGACGCTGACGCTGCATTTCCCGCTGCATCCGCGCCCCGAGTGCCCCGTCACGCGGGTGGTGATGCCGCGGCTCCCGCTGCTGTGCCCCGGGGTCATCGCCAGCGTCGACGGCGTGCCCGCGACCATCGAGGACAGCGGCCGGCGGGTGCTCCTGCGCTACGACACGCGGCCCGGCGCGCCGCAGCCCCGGGAGCTCGCGATCTCCTGGGAGCTCGGCGTGCCGGCGTGCTGGAACCAGTTCCGCGGCCACCCCCCGTTCTTCATCGAGGGCGACCCGGACGCGGTGCCCTTCATCGAGCGCATGATCGACCCCGGTCCCGGCGCCGCGGAGGGGCCGCCATGAGGCTCCGCACCCCGCTCGCCGTGCTCGGCTGCATCGCGTCGCTCGCCGTCGCCGTGCAGGCCCAGGATCCGACGCCGTACCGCGGTCCGCCGGTGCTGCCGCCGCACGCGGGTCCTCCGGCGCCGCCGCCCGCACCGTTGCCCGAGGGCCAGTCCCCGGCCCCGCCGCCGCCGCTGCCCGAGGGCCAGGCCCCGCCGCCGCCGCCGCCGCTCGACCAGAACGTGCCCATGGAGGCCATGACCATCTCCCGCGCCACGGCGATGACCGTGGGCGGGCTCGAGTCGCTGGTGATCCTCGGGGCGGCGTGGCTGGCGTTCTTCGGCGCGCCGCGGCGCCGGGACGATCAGCGGTAGCGTCCGCTGCGGTAGGCCCAGCCCACGCGCAGGGCGCCGGACGCGCCGCGCACGAAGTCCGCGGGGACCACCTTGGAGGCTCCGAGGCGCCGCTCGACGTAGGTCGTGGGCATCTCGACGACGCGCAGGCCGTGCGAGAGCCAGATGGCCACCATCTCGACCATGTACACGGGCGTGTCGAAGAGGGGCTCGTAGCGCTGCGTGAGCTCCGCGGCGGCGCGGGAGTACGTGCGGAACGTGTTGCTGTAGTCGTGCAGGTGCGGCGCGAGGAGCCCGCGCAGCAGGAGGTTGTACGCGCGGCTGCCGGCGCGGCGCGCGAGGGGGCGGCCGGTGACCACGGCGCCGGGCACGTACTTCGACGCGATGACGGCGTCGGCCCCGAGGCGGGCGGCGAGGCCCAGCGCGCGGACGACCTCGTCGGGGCGGTGCGCGCCGTCGGCGTCGACGTCGGTGAAGTGCGTGTGCGCGGTGTTCTCGAGGAGCCACGCGAGGCCCGCGCGGGAGGCGCCTCCGCGGCGGCACCCGGGGCCCGTCTTGGTGCGCGCGAGGAGGTGGATGCGCGGGTCGCTGCGGGCGCGGTCGGCGACGAGGTCGCGGGTGCCGTCGGTGCTGCCGTCGTCGACGATGCAGACGGTGTAGCGGCCGCCGTCGAAGGTGCGCGCGAGGTCGTCGAGGAGGGCGCCGAGGGCGTCGCGCTCGTCGAGGACGGGCACGCAGACGCCGACGTCGACGGGGCTCGCGGTCATCCCTCGGGGAGCGGCGCGCCGCGGCCGATGGGGACGAGGTCGACGCCGTCGGGGGCGGTGACGTAGCGCCACGGGTCGAGCACCACGGAGCCCGGCTCGAAGGGCCAGGTGCGGAACTCCGGGTGCCGCGTGCCGATGAAGTAGCAGAAGGGCCGTCCCGACGGGGCGGGGGTGCCGACGTCGACGTGCGGGTCCCAGGCGAGCGGGGTGATGCCGCGCTCGCGGAGGATGTTCTCGAGGAGCACCGCGGGGCTGCCCGTGAGCAGGTTCGACTCGGGCTTGAAGGAGCGCCCGAGGATGAGCACCTCGCGGCCGGCGCGGTGCTGCTCGACGAGGGAGGCGAGCCAGTCGGTCTGCCGCTCGCGCTGCTGCATCACGCTGTGGAACCAGTCGAAGGACAGCCCGAGCCCGGCGGAGAGGTGGCTGAGGGCGATGTTGTCCCGGGGGTGGCAGCCGCCGCCGTCGCCCATGCCCGCGCCGAAGTACTTGCCCGAGATGATGCGCCCGTGGGATTCGCGCAGCACGCCGAGGACCACGTCGACGTCGGCGTTGGGCACGTGGTGGCAGATCTCCATCGCGGTGTTGGCGAAGGCGATCTTCGTCGAGATGAAGGTGTTGTAGAGCACCTTGGTCACCTCGGCCTCCTCGAGCGTCGTGCGGCGGAACGGCGCGGCGTGGAGCGTGCGGTAGAAGCGCTCGGCGACGCGCGCGGAGCGGTCGTCGTCGACGCCGAAGAGCACGAATTCGGGGTTGAGGAAGTCGTCGATGGCGTTGCCCATCGAGATGAAGAACGGGTTGTAGCAGAGCCGCGAGTGCGGCCCGAGGAGCGGCTTGATGTGCCGCCGGATGGTGCCCGGGAGCACCGTGGAGACGACGACGACGACGCGGTCCTCGCCGAGGTCTTCGATGATGGCCGAGAGCTCGGCGACGCCGGCGCAGAGGGCGGTGTAGTCGAAGTCGCGGGTCTCCGCGGGGATGCGCGTGACGCCCTCGAAGCGGGCGTCGTGCGGCGTCTGGATGGTGACGAAGATGATCTCGGACCGGCGCACCACCTCGGCGAGGGGCAGCACCTCGAGGCGCGACCGCTCGAGCAGCGGCTCCGCACCCGCCTCGCGGAACGTCATGCGCCGCGTGCGGACGATCTCCTGCGGACCCGGCGCGGGGTCGTAGCCGACGACGGTGTGCCCCTTCGATTCGATGGCGAGGGCGATCGGCAGTCCGAGCTTGCCGAGGCCTGCAAAACCGATGTCCAAGGTGAATGCCCTTCAGCGTCGCGACGGCGTCGTCGCGGGGTCGGAGAAGCGCCCCGCGCGGAGGCGGACGATGCCGCTACGGTCGCACGCCCCTGGACCGCCCTCAAGCCGGAATTCGCCCGCGCTCAGCGCCGCCGCGCGCGCACCTCGTCGACGCGCACGCGGTACAGCGCGAGCTCGACGTCGACGGGCTGGTGCATGATCCCCTGCGAGGCGTTCTCGTCGTAGGGGCGGCTCGCGAAGCGGGTGCGCGCGACGAGGTCCATGGGGGCGGCGGCGCGCAGCGCGGCGCAGGCGGGGGCCACGGGCTCGCCGGGCTCCTTGACGCCGAGGCACGGGAGGCCGAGGTAGACCATGAGGCAGTCCGGTGGGTCCTGGAGGGCGGTGCGCGCGGCGGGGGTGAGCGGGTCGCCCTGCGGCGACGACGGGCCCGTGGCGAGCACCGGACGCGCCTCGCCGCGCAGCACGCCGCGGTCGAGCACCCGGGTCATGCGTCCGAAGCGCAGGTCGTGGCCGCCGCCGGGGTGGTCGTGCTCGAGCACCATGCACCCGCGGGGGACGCGCGCGCGCACCTCGCGCACGAAGGCGTACTCGCGCTGGTCGTTGAAGTCCGCGCGGCGCTCGTAGCCGCGGTGCATCCACGGGATCGCGGCGAGCAGCGCGGCGGCGGCCACGGCGAGGGCGGGACCGAGCCTCGGGGCGCGGCGCGCGGCGGCGTCGAGGAGCGCGCGGATGCCGACGCCGGCGGCGAGCACGAAGGGCGCGGCGAGGTGCAGGTGGTAGCGCGACTGCATCTCCGCGGTGGCGGGCACCACGACGCTGTTGGCCGTGTAGAAGATCGCCACCCACGCCACGAGGAACGGCACGAGGCGGCGCGACGGTCCGAGGGCGAGGGCGCCGAGGCCGGCGACGGCCAGGGCGAGCAGCGCCGGCGGGGTGATGTCGCGGTTGATGAGGGTGTCGAAGCGCGGGTCGCGCAGGCCGTGCCACGCGTTGGCGAGGGTGCGCGGTCCGAGGGCCTCGGCGATGAGCCCGTGGTTCTTCTCGACGAAGCCGCCGAAGAGGAAGAGCGCGGCGGCGGCGAGCACCACGGCGGTGACCACGGCGCGGCGCCGGAAGGGCACGTCCGCGGGCTGCAGCAGCCAGATCTGCGCGAGGTAGAGCGCGGGGAACATGGTGTTGAGGGCGCGCTGCTCGAGGGTGACGAGCACGAGCACGGGCGCTGCGAGGAGGGCCGCGCGGCGCCATCGCGTGCCGGGGTCGCGCAGGGCCTGGCTGATGAGCGCGAAGGCCATGGAGGCGAACACCGCCGAGGGGATGAACCCCGTGTCGCTGCGGGAGAAATGGATGTGCGCGGGCAGCACGGTGATCGCCGCGGCGGCCCAGAGCGCGGCGCGGGAGTCGCGGAGCAGGGCCTTGCCGTGCGCGAAGAGGGCCGCCGGGGCGAGCACCGACGCGGCGGCGGTGTACGTGAGCACGAGCTCGTTCAGGTGCACGCGCAGCCCGAGGTGGGCGGTGATCGCGGCGAGCGTGGGGCTCGTGAAGAGCATGCGCGGGAGCGCGAGGAGCCGGGAGTAGGGCCAGACGTCGAGGGTGGTGCGCACCGCGAGGGCGAGGCGCAGCGCGGCGCCGAGGGCCGTGAGGGCCACGAGGGTCCAGCGCACCCACCGGGGCTCGTCGCGGAGCGCGCGCCAGAGCACCATGGCGAGCACGGCGAGGAGCAGCGCGGCGAGGGCGACGCCGTCCTGCAGGGCGCGGAGCGTGCGGGCGGCGACGCGGCCGCTCTCGGTGCCCTCGAGGAGCACCACCGAGCGGGTGCGCCAGAAGTGTCCGTCGTCGGCGCGGGCGACGTCGTCGGCGAGGACCTCGAGGGCGCGTACGCCGTCGGGGTCCGCGTGCGCGGCGAGGACCATGGCGAAGCTGGCGCTGTGGCGCCACGGGGCGTCGACGTCGTCGACGTGGCGCAGGACCATCTGCGCGGTGCGGTGCTCCGGGCCGTCGACGCGCACGTCGATGGAGCGGGGCTGGATGGCCAGCTCCATGAGCCTCCAGCCGGGGCGCGCGGCGCTGCCGAGGGGGTGTTCGCGAAAGAGCCGCTGCACCTCGGCCTCGCGGTGGGTCTCGATGACGGGCACGTCGGGGAGCTCGCCGGTGGCGGCGCGGATGCCCGCGCGCACGGCCTCGGCGATGGCGCGGTGCACGCCGAAGTGCGCGGCGGTGGCGAGGAGCAGGGCGGCGAAGAGTGCGACGACGGCGCGGACGATGCGGTCGCGACGGATCATCGCGCGGCGCCGGCGGGAGCGGTCCCGGCGTCGGCGGGGGGCCGGCCGAAGAGCAGGCCGACGTCGGGGAGCGGCACGGTGAAGCGCAGCACGAGCGGTCCTGCGGGCATCGCGAGGGTGACCTGTCCGTCGAGGCGCCCGGCGAGCCAGCGCTGGAGTTCCAACGTTCCGCGGAGCCCCGGGCCCGCGTCCGGGAGGGCGGCGTCGGGCGCGCCGGCGTCGGGTGCCGGCGTGCCGTCGCGGACGGCGATGGTGAGCGGGAGGGCGCGTCCGCGGAGGGGCCCGCGGAGGGCGGCGGAGAGGCGCTCGGCCTGCACGTCGAGGCCGAGGGTGCCGTCGCGGTAGATCATGAGGTGCACGTTGCGCGTGACGCGCCCGTCGCTGGCCACCAGCGTCGGGAGCACGGCGACGCCCGGGGGCATGTCGCTCGACACCTCGAGGGTGAGGTGCACGACGGCGTCGCGGTGCTGCGCGGTGATGTCCGCGCGCCCGAGGTTCGTCGCGTGGAACACCCCGGCGCGGTCGATGGTCCCCACGGTGCTCGGGAACACGTGGAACAGGGCCTCGCCGGTGATGTCGACGAGGCGCGTGTCGCCGGCGCCGAAGCGCGTGAGCCGGAGCTGCACCGCGGTGCCGGGACGCACGCGCTGGGCGGCGCCGACGGCGAAGAGGTCCAGCGGCGTTCGATCGTCGGCGTGCGCCGGGGCGTGCGCGGCGTCCTCCGCCGGGCCTGCGTCGCGGGACGATGCGGCGTCGGCGGGGCGGGCCGTGGCGTCGACGGTGCGCCCGGCGTCGGGGCGGCGTCGGGGCGCGCGGCCGCTGCACGCCGCCGCCAGCGCGAGCGCCAGCGTGGTCCCGAGGACCGTCGTCGCGCGTGCCGGGAGCTTCCGCACCATCGCCTCGTGGTAGGCGGATGTCCCGCGACGTTCAAGCGGGATGCGCGTCGGGCGGGCGTCAGCGCGGCGTGGGGCGGTAGAAGCCGAGGGTGACCGCGGGCGCGCGGTCGGCGAGCACGCGCATCACGGCGAAGCGGTGCTGCGCCGTGGGCACCGTGAAGGTCTGCACCGGGTCGAGGGCGTAGCGCGCGCGCAGCTCTGCGAGCTCGGGGCGCTCCAGCGACGGGGGCACCGTGCCGTCTTCCATCTCCGAGCGCAGGAACGTGCGGAACGCGCTGCCGACGTAGACGAGCACCCGGGCGCCGGGCGGCGGCGGCTCGCGCAGGAAGCGCTCCGACGGCACCACCGTCGGCGGCACGAGCCCGCGGTGCCGGAACACCCAGGCCAGCTCGCCGGCGGGGAACACCCACTCCACCGGGTCGCTGCCGCGGCGGGGCGCGCCGAGGTCGCGGAGCACGTCCGGCGGGACCACGAGCACGTCGTGCGGGGGCAGGCGGTCGAAGGCGTGCGAGAGGGCGCTGGCCTCGAGGGCGAGGGGCCGCCGTTCGCGGGCGAAGGCGAGCGTCTCCCGGGCGCGGGGCCAGGGGAGCAGCGCGGCGGCGGCGACGAGCGCGAGGGGGACCGTGCGCCTCCACGGGAAGAGCGCGACGACGGTGGCGGCGCCCACGGCGGCGAGAGCGGCGGCGAAATAGTGCGTCACGAAGACGTGCACGAAGTACGTGGGCCAGCCCGTCTCGAGGGGCACCTGGGCCCCGAGCGGGAGCTGCGTCGCCGCGGCCCCGAGGACCACCGCCGCGAAGGGCCGCATGCGCCGCGCGGCGACGACGGCGAGGCCCAGCAGCGCGAGCGCCGCCCAGGTGCGCGGCGTCACCCGCGGGTCGAGGTACGCGACGCCGTGCAGCGCCTGGAATACCAGCGCGCGGGCGTTCTGCGGGAGCCGCGCGGCGGACGGCGTGGCGGCGCGCATGCCCTCGCGCACGGGCCCGGCGAAGGCGAGCGCGGCGGCGGCGAAGGCGGCCAGCGTGACCGCCGACGGGCGCGGCGTGCGGCGCGCGAAGCACCACGGCGCGACCACGGCCAGCGGCGCGAGGGCGAGGAGCGCGAAGTTCGAGCAGACCCCGAGGCCGAAGCATCCGAGGGCGACGGCGGCGGTCCAGCGCGGGGCGGCGGGGTCGTCGGCGTGCAGCGCGGCGAGGGCGCCGAGGAGCAGCGCCGTGGCGGCCAGGGGCCACGGGGTGTCGGCTGCGGCGACGCGCGCCCACGCCGGGTGCGCGACGAGGAACAGCCCCGCGAGGGTCCCGGTGAGCGCGGCGTGCGGGGCGAGGCGCGTGCGGGCGGCGAGGCGCGCGACCACCGCGGCGAGGAGCAGCGCGCTCGCGGCGGCGAAGGCCAGGCTCACGACGCTCAGCGCCCGCAGGCGGTACGGCAGCACGCCGAGGAAGAGCCCGTAGGCGTCGAGCGAGGCGAGGCTCCAGCCGCCGCGCGGGGAGCGCTCGCAGGAAGGGTCCACGGCGCAGTCGGCGCGGGCGATGAAGGTGTCGTGGTCGTGCGCGGGGAGCAGCGGCACGTGGGCCACGGCGAGGGTGACGGCGAGGGCGGCGAGCACGGCGAGGGCGGCGCCGAGGGCGACGCGACGCCGGGCGGCAGGCATCCGCGGGAGCGCGAGGCCGGCCATGCGCGCGAGGGCCACGCCGAGCCCCACCACGAGCAGCCTCCACCCCAGGCGCGCGGTGCGCACCGAGGGGCCGGCGATGTTCCAGATGCGCGCGGCGGCCTCGTCACGGGCGCGGGCGAGGCGCGCGGCGAAGGGGGCGTCGCGGGCCACGGCGGCGGCGGAGCACCCCCCGGGGCAGCGCAGCGTGACGCCCGGGGCCATCGCGGACTCCCCCGCGGCCGGGCGCTCCTGGGCGCGGCGGGCGACGACGAGGGTGTCGTCGAGGCCTTCGCGGCGCACGCGCAGCACGGCGTGGTCGACGGCGATGCCGGCGATGGGCTCCGGGGGCGCGGCGGCGCGCACCATGGCGACGATGGCGGTCTCGCGTCCGGGAAGGATGCGGTCGCCGCCGGCGGACTGCGCGGGCGTCGCGCCGGAGGACGCGGCGAGGGCGGCCAGGCCTGCGAGGGCGGCAACCACGGGGAAAAGCACGGCCGGGGAGCGCAGCAGTGCGGGCGCGGTGCGTGGGGTCATGGCGGTCCCCTGCGGAGCGGGATGACGGCGTGCACCGCAGGGGGCGGGA
>CAIMWA010000541.1 GCA_903845045.1 uncultured delta proteobacterium
CCGCGCCGAGCAGGCCCTCGTCGAGGCCACGCGCGCCCGCAGCCCGCGCGGACCGGGGCAGCCGCAGTTCCGCCTCGCCGCGCTCCACAACGAGGACGGCGAGCGCTTCGCCGGCGCCGGCGACGATGCCGCGGCGGCCGCGAGCTTCGGGCGCGCCGCGGACCTCCTCGCGCAGGCGGCGGACCGGGGCTACCGACCGTCGTCGACGCGGCTTCTTCTCGCGGGCATCCAGCTTCGCCTCGGTCGATGGGACGACGGCGTCGCGACGCTTCGCCGGATCCTCGAGGACGACCCGTTGAACGCCGCCGCGCGGCTGCGCCTCGGACGGCTCCTGCAGGAGCTCGGACGCTGCCCCGAGGCCGTCGCGACGTTGGAGCGCCTCGAGACGACGGACGACGAGCAGCGCCGGCAGTCCGACGCGGCGTTGCAAGAGTGCCGCGCGCAGGCACGCGGCGCCCGATGACGAAGCGGCGAACGTCGCCGCGAGGGTCCGACGGCGCGGCCGTGGTGTCGCGGGTCGTGCTCGGCGCTGCGTTGATCGCAGCGGCGGTCTACGGCGTCGCACTCCTGCGCCACGACCCGGCGCCATGGCCCGACGAGGCGCTCTTCGCGAACCCCGCGGTGAGCCTCCTGCGCCACGGTCACCTCGGCACGGACGTCATGGCGGGCTACCTCCCGCACATCGCCGAGCGAACGTACTGGATGCCGCCGCTGTACTTCGTGGTGCTCGCGCCGTGGTTCGCCGTCTTCGGCGTGGGCCTCGGTGCGATGCGGGCGTTCTCGCTCGTCGCCGGCGCGGCGGCGCTAGTGCTCACGTGGCGCCTCGCACGACGCGCCGGGCTCCCGGAGCACGCCGCGAACATCGCCGTGGCGCTCCTCGCCGTCGACGGGGTCTTTCTTCGCGCCGCGCGCGTCGGACGCATGGACGTGCTCGCCCTTGCCCTCGCCCTCGCCGCCGTCGAACGACTGCTCGCGGCCCGCACCGGAGCACCTCGCGCTGCGTTCGCGGCGGGCCTCCTCGCGGCGCTGGCGACGACGACGCATCCGCTCGCGGGCGCGGCGCTCGCCGTGGTGGGCGCCGACCTTTCGCTGCGAAGGGACGTGCCGTCGCTGCGCGCAGCGGCGAAGGGCGCAGCGGCGCCGCTCGGGCTCTGGGGGCTCTACATCTTTCGCGACCCGTCGAGCTTCGTCGCGCAATTCGGAGCGCAGCTCGCACGCAAGGCGTCGCGGCATCCGTGGAGCTTCGCGTCGATGCGCAGCTCCCTCACGATGAACCTCGACCAGTACCGCGACGCGTCGAACCCGAGCGTCGTCGATCCCCACGCCGCCGCGGTGGCGCTGTGGTGCGTCGGCACCGTCGGTCTCGTCTGGGGAGCGCTGCGCAGTCCGTCGCTGCGCCCGGTGCTGGCGCTGCACGCCGCGCTCGGCCTCGCGGTGCTGACCTCGATGGAGATGTGGTACCCGGTCTACGTCCTGCCGACGGTGGCGCTCGGGGCCGCGGCGCTGCTCGCCGACGTCACCGTTCGCGGCGCGCGGCGCACCGTGGTCGCGGTCGTCGTGCTGGGCGTCGGCGCGACCTTCGGCGTGCGCAGCCTCACGCGCCAGCAAGCCCTCCTCGAACGATGGTCGGAGCTCGGCACCGACGGCGACTACGACGCCTTCTGCACGCGCGTCGGAGCGCTGATCCCCCGTGGAGCGACGGTGTTCGTGTCGGTGCTGCCCGACGTCACGCTGGGCCTGCTCGGCCGCGACGACCTTCGCCTGCGAACCTTCGTCCCCGAGGGCCTCCCGGTAGCGCCGGCTGCGGTGCGCGCGGGCCTCGACGATGCGACGGTGATCGTCACCGGACCGTGGGCGCCGGGTACCGTCGCCGACGTCGTCGGGCCGCAGCGCGGAAGGCTCCTCGGCCTCGTCGGCAACAGCCCCGAGGGCTACCAGGCTCGCGTCTGGGCGATGCCCGCGCGAGGTGCGCCATGACGATGCCCGCGCCGCGCGCGACGTTCCGGCTGCTGGCCGCGCTGCTGATCCCCGCCTACGCGTACTTCTTCCAGGGCGGCGGCTGGAACCAGAACAGCCGCTTCGCCCTCACCCGCGCGCTCGTCGAGCAGCACACCGTGCGCATCGACGACACCGTGCGCTGGCAGGGCCATTTCGTCACCGGCGATCGCGCGCCGCGCGCCGGACACCTCTACTCGGACAAGGCACCTGGCGCGTCGATGGTGGCTGCGCCCGCCGTGGCCCTCGCATCCCTCGTTGCGCCC
>CAIMWA010000542.1 GCA_903845045.1 uncultured delta proteobacterium
CCGTCGTCGTCGCGAAAGCGGACGTGCGTGGCGAGGTCCGGCGGCAGGCGCACCACACGTGGGGTCGCGTCGCGCAGACGCCCGTGGGCGACGACCTCGTCGGCGGCGTCGACCAGCGAGACGTCGGCCGGGCCGCCGCGGAGGGTGATCGCGCGCGTCGCGGTGGAGAGCGCTGCGAGACCGTCGAGGGCATCGCCGGCGACCACGCTCATGCGCAGGACGCTCAGCGTTCCCCCGAAGCGGAGCTGCAAGAGCAACGCGCTGAGGTCGTCCTGCGCGCCCGGGCCTTCGCCGCGCACTACCTCCATCGGGGGGCCTTCGAAGACCAGCGCGTGCCCGTGCTCGGCCAACACGAGCGAGCGCGTCGGAGCACGGTCGGTCCACGACACGCCGCGACGGTCGACGAGGGCGGCTGCGGCGCCAGCATCGACCTGCGCGCCGAGCACCGCACCGCGAGGCATCGGCGAGAGCGCGGCGGTCTCGACGTCGAAGGAGCCGTCGGTGCGGGCGCAGTAGCGTTGCTCGAGGGCGACGCCGTCGACGGTCCCCGCCACGCGTACGCCGCCGGCGCCGGCGTCGCAGCGCACCCCGCGCACGTCGGCGCTGACGAGGGGATGCACGCTGCCGTCGGCGCCGAACCACGCCGCGCGGGCGAAGAAGAGCGGATCGCCGCGGCCGCCGTCGACGCGGGCGTCGAGGAGGGCTCCGCGGAGCGGGCGATGGCCCGGTGGGTCCGCCGCCGCAGCGAAGGTGAGCGTCGCGCCCGAGGTGCCACGGAGCTGCAGGTCTCCCTCGCGCCCGTCGGCGCGGAGATGAGCCGCGGGGGCAGGGGCGGTGAGGCGGGCGACGGAGCCGTCGGGTGCCGGCGCTGCGGCACCGCTGGCGGCGACGTTTCGACGGCACGCTCCCGACGCCGGGAGTACGAGCAGGACGAGGGCCAGCGCGCTTCGCATGCCCGATTGCTTCGCGCGTCCGTCGGCGCTCCGCAACGGTCGCGGCGCTGCGGAGGTGGTGTCCCGGGGCGGTCCGTGGGAAAGGAAGGCCGATCCGGCGCGTCGCGCGGCGCGAGGGCCGCACCCGGACCAGGAGGCACATGGCGATCGAGGCACGCATCCGCGAAGACATCGAGCGACTGATCAAGGAGCACCGCGTGGTGCTCTTCATGAAGGGCACGCGCTTCTCCCCGAGCTGCGGCTTCTCCGCGAGCGTGGTCGGCATCCTCGACGGGCTGCTGCCGCGCTACCACACCGTCGACATCCTGGAGGACCCGCTGCTCCGCGAGGCGATCAAGGAGTTCTCGGAGTGGCCGACGATCCCGCAGCTCTACGTCGACGCGCAGTTCGTCGGCGGCGCCGACATC
This sequence comes from uncultured delta proteobacterium, assembly GCA_903845045.1. GTDB lineage: Bacteria > Myxococcota_A > Polyangia > Polyangiales > SCUS01. Next base: position 1,361 of record CAIMWA010000542.1, read on the forward strand.
GTTCGCGAGATGCACGCGAGCGGCGACCTGCAGAAGCTCCTCGGCGCCGACGCCGTCGGTCCGCGGCAGCCGTCGATCACCGCCTCGGAGGAGGCCGCTCGCGAGCTGCGCGAGGCGTCCAAGGTCATGGGCACCGACGGCGCGGTGCTGCGCCTCGAGATCTCGGCGCGCTTCGACCACGACCTGTTCTTCGGCGAGCCGCAGCCCGGCGACCTCATCGTCAACCTCGGCGGCGTGACGCTGCACCTCGACGCCGGCGCAGCCTTCCGCGGCGATGGGCTGCACATCGGCTTCCTCGACGGCCCGGGCGGCAAGGGCTTCAAGCTCGAGAACCCCAACGAGCCGGCGAAGGTCCGGCAGATTCCGCCGACGCGCCTCAAGGAGATGTTCGACGCGCGCGAGGCCTTCGAGCTCATCGACGTACGCACCCCCGAGGAGTGGGAGCGGGCGAGCATCGCCGGCGCGCAGCTCTTCGACGAGGGCCTGGAGCGCAAGCTCGCGGGTCTCGACCGCGCGACGACGCTGGTGTTCCAGTGCCATCACGGCGTGCGCAGCCTCCAGGCCGCGGAGCACTACGTGCGCAAGGGTTTTCGCAACGTGTACAACCTGCAGGGCGGCATCGACGCCTGGAGCGTCACCGTCGACCCGACGGTGCCGCGGTACTGAACGAAGGAGACGCGATGTCGCATCACGAGACCGACTTCCAAGGGGACATCCTCGCCGCGCTGCGCGAGGCCGTGCTGGCTCGCATTCCCGACGCCGAGGTCGAGGCCGCCGGCGGCGGAGGACACTTCACCATCTCCGTCGTCTCACCCGTTTTCGCGGGGCAGTCGATGCTGGCGCAGCAGCGCCTCGTGCTCGGCGCCATCGCGCACCTGATGAAGGGCGATCACGCGCCGGTGCACGCCGTCGATCGGCTCGTCACCCGCGCGCCCTGAGGGCTGCGCTCAGACCGACAGCCCCGGGGCCGGGTAGTCGCCGAGGAAGGCCTTCACCTCGGCGGAGACGGCCTCGAGCGCAGCCTCGTCGGCGGCCGCGCGCACGGCCCGGTCGAACCAGCCCGCGACCTGCTCCATGTGCGCTTCGGCGAGGCCGCGCGTCGTGATCGCCGGGGTGCCGAGACGCACGCCGGACGGGTCGAAGGGCTTGCGCGGATCGTAGGGCACGGTGTTGTAGTTCAGCTCGATGCCGGCGCGGTCGAGGGCCTTCGCGGCGAGCTTGCCGGAGATGTTCTTCGTCGTGAGGTCGACGAGGAGCAGGTGGTTGTCGGTGCCGCCGCTCACGAGGTCGTAGCCGCGGGCCGCGAGGGCCTCGCCGAGGGCGCGGGCGTTCGCCACGACCTGGTGCGCGTACGCACGGAACGCATCGGTGCCGGCCTCCTTCGCGGCGACCGCGAGGCCCGCGATGGAGCCCTCGTGGGGGCCGCCCTGGAGCCCCGGGAAGACGGCCTTGTCGATGGCCTGCGCGTGCTCCGGGCCGCACAGGATCATGCCGCCGCGGGGGCCGCGCAGGGTCTTGTGCGTGGTGCTGGTGATGACGTCGGCGTGGCCCACTGGCGACGGGTGCGCGCCGCCGACGACGAGGCCGGCGATGTGCGCGATGTCGGCGACGAGGACGGCGCCGCAGTCCTTGGCGATGGAGGCGAAGGCGGCGAAGTCCCAGGTGCGCGGGTAGGCCGTGCCGCCGCAGAACAGCAGCCGCGGGCGGTGCTGCATCGCGAGGGTGCGCACCTCGTCGAGGTCGATGCGGTGGTCGTCGCGGCGCACGCTGTACGGCACGCTCTTGAAGTACGAGCCGGTGATGGAGACGCTCCACCCGTGCGTGAGGTGGCCGCCGTGGGGCAGGCCGAGGCCCATGACGGTGTCGCCGGGCTTGCAGAACGCGAAGTACACCGCGAGGTTCGCGGGCGACCCCGAGTACGGCTGGACGTTGGCGTGGGCGACGCCGAAGAGGGCCTTCACGCGGTCGCGCGCGAGCTCCTCGATGGGGTCGATGAACTGCTGGCCCTCGTAGTAGCGCTTGCGCGCATACCCCTCGGAGTATTTGTTGTTGAGCGCGGAGCCGCACGCCTCCTGCACGGCGCGCGAGGCGTAGTTCTCGCTCGGGATCATGCGGAGCTTGTCGCGCTGTCGCTCGTTCTCCCCGTGGATGAGGGCGGCGATGGCGGGGTCGGCGGCGGCGAGGTCGGGGTCGTGGAGGGACGTCATGGCGGCGCGGAGAATGAAGTCCGCGCGGGCTCGGAGCAAGGTGCGGCGCACGCGCTCGGAGCGCTTCCGCTGCACCACGCTTTCACGTACACCGCACGCCATGTTTCGCGGACGCGTGCGCCACATCCACTTCGTCGGCATCGGCGGCATCGGCAGGTCGGGCCTCGCCGAGGTTCTGCTCACCCTCGGGTACACGGTGTCGGGGTCGGACCTGAAGCCCACGGAGATCACGCGGCGGCTGCAGTCCCTGGGCGCGCTCACCTACGCCGGGCATCGCGCCGAGCACATCGCCGGCGCCGACGTCGTCGTCTACTCGTCGGCGGTCGCCGCGGAGAACCCCGAGGTTTCCCGCGCCCGTGCGCTGGGCATTCCGGTGATCCCGCGCGCCGAGATGCTCGCCGAGCTGATGCGCCTGAAGTACGGCATCGCCATCGCGGGTTCGCACGGCAAGACCACCACCACCTCGCTCGTGTCGACGGTGCTCAGCGCCGCGCAGCTGGACCCCACGGTGGTCATCGGCGGCAAGCTCAACGCCCTCGACACCAACGCCCGCGCGGGCACCGGCGAGCTCCTCGTGGCCGAGGCCGACGAGAGCGACGGGAGCTTCTTGAAGCTCACGCCGACGGTGGCGGTGATCACCAACATCGACCCCGAGCACCTGGACCACTACGGCACGCACGCGAAGCTCCTCGACGCCTTCGTCGAGTTCGCCGAGCGCATCCCGTTCTACGGCCTCGCGGTGCTGTGCCTCGACCACCCGCACGTGCAGTCGATCCTTCCGCGCGTCGGGCGCCGCCACGTCACCTACGGCACGCACCCGCAGGCCGACTACAACGCCCGGGACGTGAGCTTCGACGGGCTCAGCACGTCGTTCTCGGTGCGCCGCCGCGGCGAGGACCTCGGGCGCTTCGAGGTGCGCGTTCCCGGTCTTCACAACGTGCTGAACTGCCTCGCGACGCTCGCCGTCGCCGACGAGCTCGACGTGGACATGGACGTTGCCCGCGAGGCGCTGCGCAACTTCGCCGGCGTGCAGCGGCGCTTCACCGTCGTCGGCGAGGCGAAGGGCATCACCTTCGTCGATGACTACGGGCACCACCCCGCCGAGGTCGAGGCGACGCTCGCGGCCGCCAAGGGAGGCTTCCGCCGCCGCGTCGTGGTGGCGTTCCAGCCGCATCGCTACACCCGCACGCGGGACCTCTTCGAGGAGTTCACGCGCGCGTTCAACCTCGCCGACGTGCTCGTCGTGACCGAGGTCTACGCGGCTGGTGAGAAGCCCATCGAGGGCGCCACCGGCGAGCGCCTCGCCGACGCGATCCGGGCCCACGGTCACCGCGCGGTGCATTTCGAGGGCGACAAGGCGCGCATCGCCGACCGTCTCGCGGAGCTGATGCAGCCGGGCGACCTCGTCATCGCGCTCGGCGCGGGCGACATCAACCAGTCGGTGCGGGCGTTGTACCGCCGCACGGCGGGCCTCGACGACGCCGCGACCTGACGGGCTGCCAGGAACTTCCGGGGGCCCCGGAGGCCGGTGGTATGCACCGCGCCATGGCTCCGCCCCGTGAAGAGCCGCGCGCGCCGCGGCAGAACGTCCGGGTCTCCCGCGAACCCCCGGCTCCGGAACCGGCGGTGCCGGACGAGGCCGAGCCCGCACCGAGGTCTGCCCCGCGCTTCGACGCCGACGTCTGGCGGGGGCGCATGGAGCGGGTGCGGCGGTCGCTCTCGATGCTCCCGGTGGTGGTGCTGCTCGCGGGCACCGTCGTCGCCGGCCGCTGGGGCCATCGCTGGCTCACGACGACGCCGCGGCTCGGCGCGCGCAACCTCGAGGTGACCGGCGCGGGACGGACCTCGCGCGAGGAGATCCTCGAGGCCGGGGGCCTCGCCGCGGGGCGCAACGTGCTCTCGCTGGACCTCGCGCGCTCGGCGCACGCCATCGAGGCGCTGCCGTGGATCGCGCGGGCGACGGTCACCCGGCAGCTCCCAGACACCGTGCGCGTGGCCGTCGAGGAGCGCACGCCGGCGGTGCTGGTGGCCGTGGGCGGGCTGTACCTCGCAGCGCCCGACGGGACGCTCTTCAAGCGCGCCGAGCCCGGCGATCCCATCGACCTTCCGGTGCTCACCGGGCTCTCGCGCGAGGCCTTTCGCGAGAACGCCGACGGCGCCCGCGAGGAGGTGCGCGACGCGCTCGCGCTCGTCGGCGACCTCGAGAGCGCCCAGCTCGGGCCCGACGCGCGGCTCCAGGAGGTGCACCGCGAGGACACCGGCGACCTCGCGGTGATGCTCGGCGGCACCTACGTCTGGCTCGGACGCGGCCCGTACCGCTCCAAGCTCACGCGCCTTCGCGTCGTCATCGGCGAGCTGCGACGCCGGGGGCTCGAGCCCTCGGAGGTGCACCTCGAGAGCGACCGTCACCCCGAGCGCGTCAGCGTGCGCGCGCACCCCATCGCCGCCGCCGCGAACACGCCCGCGGCGCGCGGCACCTGACCCGAACCCCGCACCGAGGAACCGACGTCGGCGCGGGCTGCGCGACGCCGTCGGGGTGCGTGCGTGTGCGCGCCGATGGGGCTGCGAAGATCGGTGCAGCTTTTTTGTTTCGACGCGATCCGATGGGCTAGGGACCGAAGCGTCATGGAACGCCCCACCGCAAACGCCGGCGAGATCATCGTAGGCCTCGACATCGGAACGACGACGGTGCGTGCCGTCGTAGGCGAGGTCGGCGCCGACGGCGTGGACATCACCGGCGTCGGCGAGGCCCGCTCGCGCGGCATGCGCAAGGGCGTCGTGGTCAACATCGAGAGCACGCAGCAGTCGATCCGCGAGGCCGTCGAGGCCGCGAAGGTGATGGCGGGCGTGGACATCGCGACGGTCTACGCGGGCATCGCGGGATCGCACCTGCGCGGCGTGAACTCGCACGGCATCGTGTCGATCTCGAACCACGAGTGCTCCCGCGAGGACGTCGAGCGCGTGCTCGACCAGGCGCGGCGCATCTCGATGCCCCTCGATCGCACCGTGGTCCACGTGCTTCCGCAGGACTTCGTCATCGACCAGCAGGACGGCGTGCGCGAGCCCGTCGGCATGAGCAGCGTACGCATCGAGGCGCGCGTGCACCTGGTGACCGCGGCCGTGTCGAGCGTGCAGAACCTCACGAAGTGCATCGAGCGGTGCAACCTGCACGTCGCCGACCTCGTGCTCACGCCGATGGCCAGCGCCGAGGCGGTGCTCACCGAGGACGAGAAGGAGATCGGCGTCGCGCTGGTCGACGTCGGCGGTGGCGCCACGGACGTCGTGATCTACGCCGACGGAGCGCTGCGCCACACCGCGGTGCTCCCCATCGGCGGCGACAACGTCACCAACGACATCGCCGCGGGCCTGCGTACGCCGGCCAGCGAGGCCGAGCGCATCAAGGTCCGCTACGGCTGCGCGATGCGCGCCATGGTCGACCCCGAGGACGCCATCGAGGTTCCCGGCGTCGGCGGACGCCCGTCGCGGTCGCTCTCGCGGGAGTTCGTCGCGAGCATCACCGAGCCGCGCATGGAGGAACTGTTCGAGTGCGTCGCGCACACGCTGCAGGAGAGCGGGCTCATGGAGCGTCTCAACGCGGGCGTCGTGCTCTGCGGCGGCGGCGCGCTCCTCGAGGGCAGCATCGAGCTCGCCGAGCAGGTGCTCCAGCTCCCCGTTCGCCGCGGCAGCCCCACGGGCGTCGGCGGCTTCGTCGAGATGGTGCGCAGCCCTGCGATGGCGACGGCCGTCGGGCTCGTGAAGTACGGCGCGGCGCACCCGGGGCGCGGCGTCGGCGGGATCGTGTCGGGATCGACGTTTCAGGGGCCGGTGAAGGCCGGAGGCGCGTCCGAGAAGATCGCGCAGGCGGCCGGCGACGCGCGCCTCTGGGGCAAGTTCCGGAGCTGGATCAACGAGGTTTTCTGAGTCCGAGGTTCTCACCGCCCGGCGCAGGACGGCGCCGACGGTGACCAACGCGGGGACCGAGCGCGCACGCGCCGACGCCGCACCGCTGGGAGGATCGCAATGGGTCTGTCATTCGAGTACGAGAACACGAGCAACGCCGCGGTTCCGGCGCGCATCAAGGTGGTCGGCGTCGGCGGAGCGGGCGGCAACGCCATTCGCACGATGATCGAGTCGCAGGTCACGGACGTGGAGTTCGTGGTCGCGAACACCGACATGCAGGCGCTGCTGCAGAGCCCGGCGGACGTGAAGATCCAGCTCGGGCGGCAGCTCACCAAGGGCCTCGGCGCCGGCGCGAACCCCGACGTGGGCAAGCGAGCGGCGATGGAGGACATCCAGCTCCTGCAGGAGCAGCTCCAGGGCGCGGACATGGTCTTCGTGACGGCGGGCATGGGCGGCGGCACCGGCACCGGCGCGGCTCCGGTCATCGCGCAGGTCGCGCGGGACCTCGGCGCGCTCACCGTGGGCGTCGTGACCAAGCCGTTCCGCTTCGAGGGAACGCGCCGCGGCCGCTTTGCGCAGGCGGGGCTCGACGAGCTCGCCCAGCACGTGGACACGCTCATCACCATCCCGAACGACAAGCTGCTCACGCTCGGCGACAAGATGGCGATGACGGACTCGTTCCGGAAGGCCGACGAGGTCCTCGTGAACGCGGTGCAGGGCATCTCGGACCTGATCCAGCAGTCGGGCCTCATCAACGTCGACTTCGCCGACGTGAAGGCCATCATGTCCGGCGCCGGCGTGGCGCTCATGGGCATCGGCTACGGCCGCGGCGACACCCGCGCCATGGACGCCGCGCGCGCGGCCATCAGCTCGCCGCTGCTCGACAACCTCTCCGTCGACGGCGCCACGGGCGTGCTCATCAACTTCATGGGCGGGCCGGACATGACCCTCGCCGAGGTGAACGACGCGTCGGAGATGATCCAGCAGTCGGCCGCCGAGGACGCGAACATCATCTTCGGCACGAGCATCAACGAGAACATGCGCGACGTGGTGAAGGTCACCATCATCGCGACGGGCTTCGGCCGCGAGGGGCTCCAGGTCGACGCCCGCGCCGCGGTCGCTGCGGCTCCCGCTTTCAACCAGCGCACCATCGCGCAGTCGCAGTCGCCGGGCGCGCGCGGCGCGTACATGCCGCCGGTGGCGACCGCCTCGCAGCGTCCGCAGCCCGCGATGACGGGCACGCACGGCCGCCCCAGCGCGGTGCCGGTGCCCCCGCTGCCGTCGCGTAACCGCGCGCTCGTGAACGGCACGCTGAAGGACGAGGAGTTCGACATCCCGACGTTCCTCCGGCACAGCCGCAACGAGGAGTGATCGGGGCGCGCGAGCCCGCCCATCGGGTCGATCCCGGGGCGGGCTAAGCGTGCTACTTGCCGCCCGTCGCCGGCGCCTCGACGGCGGGCGCGACGGGGGCGGCAGGGACCTCCGAAGCGAGCGGCGCAGGCGCGGGCGAGGGCGTGTCCGCCGCGAGCACCGCGAAGAGCGAAGCCCCCAGCACCAGCACCCCGAAGCCCGCGAGGGCGACACCGCCCAGACGGCCCCAGAAGGCCGTGTACGACGACACCGTCTCGCCGTGCGTCTGCAGCTCGTCGAGGTCGATCTGCTGGCTGATCCCGCGGCGGAACCAGCCCGTCGCCTGGAACGGCTGACCGACCAGCCGCGCCACGGTCTTCCACCCGAACCACGTGTTGCCGAAGAGCGGGAGCCAGTGCTCGTAGTTGAGCATCATGAGCCCGCCCTGCGGGTCCTCCATCATCATGTCCTCGCTGAAGCGGCTGCCCGCGTCGGCGCGGCCGATGAGCGTGCCCTGCACCGCCACCGGACGGCCCCGCAGCGGTGACGCGTACGGATCCATCATCAGGTCGATGACGGTGGTGAGCGTGGGCTGGCCCAGCGGCGGGAACTTCCACAGTCCGCGCAGCGTCATGCCGAGGCCCGCGCCGAGCACGACGCCGCTGAAGCCTGCGGCCGAGAGCATCGCCGAGCCCGCGACGGCGCCGGCGATGCCGAGCACCAGGAACGCCGCGGCGCCGAGGTGCGGCGCGAACCAGATCAGCACCTCGAGGGCGAAGTTGCCGCGGAGCCGCACGAAATCCAGCGGGCGTCCGTAGGCGTCGACAGGGTCGAAGCGGAACAGCGGCTGCACCTGCATCGCCGCGGACTGCGCGCACAGCGCCTGGATGCGCTTGCCGGTGAGCGGGTGCGTGCTGCCGATCTCGAGCACCGCGGCCCACGGGTTGTGCAGGTCGAAGAGGAACACCTTCTCGATGCGCGCGATGCCGTCCTGCGTCGCCTGCACCTCAGGGGTCTGCTGGCCGTTGAGGGCGCCGGCCATGGCGTGGCCGCCCTGGTGCGCGGCGGCGTAGGCGAAGCCCGTGGATCGCGCGCTGCCGGGGTCGGCGATGCCGAGGGCGCGGGTTCCGCCGATGAGCTTGCGGGAGAAGTCCGTGGTGGGCTGCCGCGCGAGGCCGTAGGCGACCTTCACGAGGGCCATGGCGAGCGCGTTGGGGTTGCGCGTCTCGGCGCCGGCGAACTCGTCGGCGTAGTACTCCCGCACCCGCGAGAGGTAGAGCAGCATGTACTGCGACACCCACCAGAACGCGTACGCGACGAGGGCCACGAGCGCGGCGGCCTCGCCGATGCCCTTGCTGTCGTTGCCGCGCGGGCGGACGCTCTTCGCGGCGACGTAGATCTGCCAGAGCACCTGCACCATCGTCGACGCGAGGGTCATGACGATGAAGTCGCGGTGGATGACGTGCCCGAGCTCGTGGGCGCACACCGCGGCGAGCTCCTCGTCGTTCAAGTAGTGCATGAGCCCGCGGGTCAGCACCATGCGCGAGCGGTTCGCGGTGGAGCCGTAGCAGTAGGCCGTGGGGTTCATGTCGTCGATGAGCTTGAGCGCCGGCAAGGCCACGCCGTGGCGCTGGCAAGTCGCCGCGATGAACTGCGCGACCGCCGGGCGGTACTGCGCGAACTCCTCGAAGGGCATGTCGCGGCACCGGTAGAACCAGCGGTTCGTGAGGTCCATGAGCCACGGGCTGATGAGCCACATGAGGGCGTTGATGCCGACGGTGAAGGCGATGCAGAGGGCCAGGATCACCGCCGCCCCGAGGCCCGACGTCGAGCTCATCAGCGCGAACATGATCGGGGTGACGAGCACGAAGACGAAGCCGGACAGCATGGACAGCGTGACGACGGACGCCGTGATGGCCTTGGAACGCAATGGGTCCTCCTCGAGGTACGACGCGCGCGGGCGCACGTCGCGGGCGAGAGTATAGGTCAGCGCAGGCCCCGCGCGGCGGCCCCCGGGAGCGTGCTAGCGTCGCCGCCCGTGACGTCGAAGGGACCTTGGCCGTTGCTCCTCGCCCTCGCAGCGGGGTGCTCCATCGAAGGCACCCGGCAGGTCGGCGAGACGTGCCTGCAGGATCGCGAATGCGCGGCGCCTCTGCGCTGCGAGGTGACCTCGGCGGGGCGATCGTACTGCGTCGACGCTGTGCGGCTGGATGCGGGACCCGTGCAGGTCACCACCCCGCCGCAGGACGCCGGGGCGGCGCTGGACGCCGTGGTCGACGGCGGAGGCTGATCAGCCCGCGCGCCACCACGCGCGCACGCGGTCGAGGACCTGCGGCGCGGTGAGGCCGTACTTCTCGGCGAGGACCGAAGCCGGGGCCGAGGCGCCGAAGGTGTCGACGCCGAGGGTGAGCCCGTCGAGGCCGACGAAGCGCCACCAGAGGTCCGTGCGGCCCGCCTCGAAGCTGGCCGTGCGCACGCCCCGGGGGAGCACCGACGCGCGGTAGGCCGCGTCCTGTCGGAGGAAGACCTCCATGCTCGGCATGGAGACGACGCGCACCGCGAGGCCGTCTTCGGCGGCGAGGCGCGTTGCGACGGCAACGCTCACCGACACCTCGCTGCCCGTGGAGATCAGCACCAGCGAAGGTGCATCGCCGGTCTCGCGGACGAGCACGTAGGCACCGCGGGCGGCGCCGTGGGCCCGCGCAGCGGCGTCGCCTGGGAGAGGCTCCACCTTCTGCCGCGAGAGGATCAGCTCCGAGGGCCCGTCGTCGCGCGACACCGCAGCGCACCAGGCGGCGGCGCACTCCGACGCGTCGGCGGGGCGCCACACGTCGACGTCGGGGATGATCCGCATCGCGCTGACGTGCTCGATGGACTGGTGCGTCGGTCCGTCCTCGCCGAGGAACACCGAGTCGTGGGTGAACACGTGCACCGCGCGGACCTTCGACAGCGCACCCAGGCGAATGGCCGGGCGCATGTAGTCCGAGAACGTGAGGAACGTCGCCGTGAACGGGATGAACATCCCGTAGAGCCCGAGGCCGTTGGCGAGGGAGCCCATGGCGTGCTCGCGGATGCCGAAGCGGAGGTTGCGACCCTCGAAGTGATCGCGCGCGACCTTCGGCGAGTCCTTGATCGGCGTCTTCGTGGAGCCGCCGAGGTCGGCGTCGCCGCCGACGAGCGAGGGCACCAGCGCCGCGACCTGCTGCTCGATGGCGCCGGCCAGCGCGCGCGTCGCGTCGTTCGTCGGCGGGAGCTTCTCGAGCAGCCGGGCGAGAAGGTCCGCGGGCACCACGCGATCGCGGAGCGCGGTGTAGAGCGAGGCCTTGTCGGCGTTGGCGGAGAGCCACGCGCGCTCGTGACCGGTCCAGTCGGCGCGCACCTTCGCGAGCTTCCCGGCGCGCGCGGCGAAGTGCGCCCGCACGTCGTCGGGGACCACGAAGGTTTCGTCGGTCCAGCCGAGGGCGCGGCGCGTCGCGAGGTTCTCGTCCTTGCCGAGGGGCTCGCCGTGGACCTTGTGGGTGTCGTGCTTGTTCGGCGCGCCGTGGCCGATGTGCGTACGCGCGAGGATGAGCGTCGGCTTCGCGGACTGCGCGAGCGCGGCGTCGTAGGCGGCGGCGATCTGCGCGTGGTCGTGGCCGTCGATGCGCTGCGTGCGCCAGCCCATGGCCTCGAAGCGCACCGCGACGTCCTCGCTGAACGCCTCATCGATGCCGCCGTCGAGGGTGATGCGGTTGTCGTCGTAGACGTAGACGAGGTTCCCGAGCCCGAGGTGCCCGGCGATGGAGGCGGCCTCGGCGGCGACGCCCTCCATGATGTCGCCGTCGGAGACGAGGGCCCAGATGCGATGGTCGTAGAGCCCGGGGAAGCGCGCGTTCGCCATGCGCGCCGCGAGGGCCATGCCCACGCCCGTCGCGAAGCCCTGGCCGAGCGGTCCGGTGGTCATCTCGACGCCCGGCGTGAGGTGCACCTCGGGGTGCCCCGGCGTCTTCGATCCCCACTGACGAAAGCGCTTCAGCTCGTCGATGGAGAGGTCGTAGCCCGCAACGTGCAGCAGCGCGTAGAGCAGCGACGAGCCGTGGCCCGCGGACATGATGAAGCGGTCGCGGTCGGCCCAGTGCTGGTCCGACGGATCGTGCCGCAGGTAGCGTGCGTAGAGCACGTACATGAAGTCGGCGGCGCCCATGGGCAGGCCGGGGTGCCCGCTCTTCGCCGCCTCGATGGCGTCGATGGCGAGGAACTTCAGGGTGTGGACCGCTCGCGTGGCGAGGTCCTGCGGCGCTGCGGGATCGATGGGTGTGCTCACGGCGTCTCTCCTCCGGCGGCCCTCTGCTACCGCACCCGCGCGGGGCTTTCCAGCGCCGAGTGCCGCACCACGCGCGGCGTTCGACGAGGGACTAGCTCCGCGCCTCGTCGAGGCGGCGCATGCCCTCGAGCATGAGGGCCTCGGCGGTGCCGTGGATCGTGCGCGTCGGAGGCTTGAACGTCGGGTCCAGCGAGAACTCGCCGGACGTGAGCGCGAGCATCGGGAAGAACGCGTCCTCGCCGCGGAACGCCTGCCAGATGGCGTGCACCACGGAGCCGTCCTGGAAGTGCACCTCGCCCTGGTCCGGTCCGCTGCGGATGCGGAGCTGACCGGTCTTGCGGCTCTGCGACAGGATCTGCACCACGTCGGTGAGCGCGAGCTCGGCGAGGGACCCCGAAACGCCGCGCGGCGAGCGCGCCTGCCGCTGCGAGATGATCTGCTTCACCTTCGCGATGAGCACCTCGGGCGACGCGGGCTTGAGCACGTAGTCGTTGGCGCCGTGCTCGAAGGCCCGCGCGATGGCCTCGCGGCGCTGGTCGCGCGTCAGGAACACCCAGGGCGTAGTGGAGAACGTGGCGTCGGCGCGCACCGAGGCGAGCAGGTCGATGCCCGACGCGCCGTCGAGGTCCGTCTCCGAGATCACCGCCTCGACGGAGCCGCGCTGGAGCACGCCGGCGGCCTCCTCGGCGTTGCGCGCGAGGTGCACCTCGAAGCCCTCCTCGACCATCCGCAGCTCGAGCACCGTGCTCTCCTCGGGGTCGGGGTCGATGAGCAGCACGACGGTGCGCTCGGAGAGCAGCTTCGCGCGAAGGTCGTCGCCCGACACGACCTGACGCAGCAGGTCGACGAGGTTGCGATCGAACACCGTGCCCTTGTGCCGGTCGAGCACGTCGCAGGCCTCGGACGCGGTGAGCTGCCGGCGGTACGGGTTGTTCGGGTTCTGCGTGAGGTCCGCGTAGGTGTCGACCACCGCGAGGATGCGCGCGCCGAGGGGGATCTCCTTGCCCGCAAGGTTCTCGGGGAAGCCCGTGCCGTCGAAGCGCTCGTACATCGTCGCGAGCGTCGTCACCGTCGTCGCGTCGAGGGGCACCGCCTCGAAGAGCTTGATCGCCGTCTGGAAGGTCTTCTGCGCGGCCAGGCGATGGTTGTCGAACATCGCCACGTTTAGCGCGGTCAGGTGGTACGTGGCCGCCTTGCCGACGTCGTGGAGCAGCGCCGCCACGACGAGGGCGTGCACCTCCTCGGGGGCGAGGCGGATGCGCTCCGCGAGCTTGCGCATCCATCGCGCGACGAGGGGCGAGTGGCCGCGGAGCTCGCCGCGGTTGTTCTCGAGCAGCGAGACGAGCACCGTCGCGAGCTCGACGAACGCGCCCTTCGACGCGCCGTGGGCGAGGCTGCGCGGCGACGAGCGGGCCACGTCGGCGTCGGTGACCACGCGCTCGCGACGCTCCGTCGTCGGCACCATCGGCGGCGCGGGGGCCGGCTGCGGCGACTGCACCGAGTGCTGCGCGTACAGGTCGATCATAGAGAGGTACTGCTCGCGCCCCGTCGTATCGACCTGCGCGAACGCGTAGAGCTCCCCGGCGTAGTGCTTCAGGATCGCCGCGCGCACGGCCGCGGGCCGGGCCACGTAGACGCGCACGTCGCGGGCCTTCGACGCGGCCTGCACGGCCTCGACGATGGCGGGGTCACCGGCGTCCGGCGACACCACCGACAGCGTGCTGCTGCTCGGATCGAAGAGCACCGGGAACACCTGGTGCTGCTCCGCGAGCTTGCGCGGGATGACCTCGAGGAGGCCGCGGTCGACCTCCGCCCGCGCGAGCTTGTTCGTCGCCACGAAGCGCGTCCGATAGAGCTTCGCGAGGAACTTCAGGAGGTCGGCCTCGCTGACCACGCCGGAGTCGATGAGCGCGTCCTCGAGGCGCGACCCTTCGCTGCGCACACGATGCAGCACGGTCTCGAGCTGCTCGGATGTGACGAGGTTCTCCGCGAGGAGTTGTTCCGGGAGTTGCCCCTGCATGCCGCTGCGGGCATCGTAGCGACCGCGATTCAAAGGCGTCAACGAATCCGCGGGATTCTCCGTTGGCGTCCGGCCGTTGGCGCTCTATGGTGCCGCGCGTGTCGCGTTTCCACGTCATGGTGAGCTCGGTGGTGCTCGGGGCCGTCGCGTGCTCGGGCTCCGGAGCGCAGCTC
>CAIMWA010000543.1 GCA_903845045.1 uncultured delta proteobacterium
GGTCCGCCGGCGCCGCCCGCGAAGCAGGTGCCGCCGGTGCCGGTGCCGCCCGCGCCGCCCGGAATGGTCGCGCCGACGAGCACCGTGCTGCCGGCCCCGCCGCCGCGCGCGAGGAGCGCGCCGTTGACGCTCGAGTCGCCGCCGTTGGCTCCCGCGCCGCCGCCCCCGCCGACGACGACGGGGATCGTAGCCCCCGGCGTGACCGCGACGTTGTTGAGGTAGCAGAGCGCGCCGCCGCCGCCGCCGCTGGCGTTGCCGCTGACCGGACCGCCGCCGCCGCCGCCGACGACCACCACCGCGACCGACGTCACGCCCGCCGGAACCACCCAATTCACGGTTCCCGGCGCCGCGAAGGTCACCTCGCCGGTGGGCGGAACGCAGAGCCCCGCCGTGCAGCTGTAGCCGGTCGCGCACGCGTGCCCGCAGGACCCGCAGTTGGCCGTGTCGGTGGCCACGTTGGCGCAGGAGGTCCCGCACGCGGTGAGCCCCGCGCCGGTGCACGTGCAGACGCTGCTCGTGCAGACCTGGCCCGCCCCGCAGGCGCGGCCGCAGGCGCCGCAGTTGGCCGCGTTCGTCGCGGTGTTGAAGCACGTCCCGCTGCACAGCGTCGTTCCCGCCGCGCAGCCGCAGGCGCCGCCGGCGCATACCTGGCCCGACGGGCAGATGCGGCCGCACGTGCCGCAGTTGTTGCTGTCGGTGAGCGTGTTGGCGCAGCCCGACGGGCAGAGCACCTGCGGGCTCGAGCAGATGTTCACGCAGCTCGTGCCCGAGCAGTGCGTGGCGCCGGTGCACACCATGCCGCACGCGCCGCAGTTGGTGTTGGTGGTCAGCGGCGTCTCGCAGCCATCCGCCGCGACGCCGTTGCAGTCGTCGAAGCCGGCGGTGCATCCACGGGCGGCCACGGTGCAGGACCCCGCCGCGCACGCGGGCGTGGCGACGTTGGGAAGGGTGCACGCGCGTCCGCAGGCGCCGCAGTTGCCGACGCTGGTGTCGGTGGCGGTCTCGCAGCCGTCGCTCGCGAGCATGTTGCAGTCGCCGTGGCCGGGGTTGCACGCCATCACCCCGCAGCGCCCCGCGCCGCAGACGCCGGTGCCGTTGGCGATGGTGCAGGCCATGCCGCACGCGCCGCAGTTGCCCAGGCTCGTGTTGAGGTCGACGCAGGCGCCGGCGCAGAGCGTCTGGCCCGTCGGACACGCGCAGGCGCTCGAGACGCAGGTCGTGCCGCCGGTGCACGCCACCCCGCAGGCGCCGCAGTTCATCGCGTCGACGGTGGTGTCGGCACAGCCCGAGGCGCACATCGTCTGCCCCGCGGGGCACGCCACGTCGGGCGCGTCGGGCGTGTCGCTCGCGGCCCCGTCGGAGCCACCGTCGGCGCCAGCTTCGGCCACGGCGCCGTCCCCCGTCGCTCCGTCGACCACGGACTCGTCGACGACGCCGCCATCGACCACGTCCGTCGCGAGCACGTCCGTCGGAAGCACGTCGGTCGGGAGCACGTCGGTCGGGAGCACGTCGTTCGTCGACGTGTCGACGGTCGGCGCGTCCATCCTCGGCACGTCGGTGGTCGGCGCATCGACGACGGCGCGGTCGACGGCGCCCGCGTCGGTGGTCGGGCCCGGGCCCAGCGTGTACTGGTCCGTGGGGAAGCCACAGGCGCTGGTCAGCAGGGTGGCGGCAACAAGGGGAAGCCAGACGCGCATGGGAGATCCTCGGTGGGTCGTTACGGCTGCGGGGGTGAGCCTCGCTGAAGCATCGGCGCCCCGGTGGTCGACTCCCCGTAGGCTATGCTGTTCTCGTCGCCGTCGCTACCGGGCCCGGCGCCGAAGCCGCATCGACCGCGGGACACCTCGGCCATGCCGGGCGGCCACCGACCCCGATGCCGGCGCCGCGAAGGAGCCCCCGTCGCGTGTTCCACGGACGGCGCGACTGCCCGTAGGATCCGCGCTCGTGGACCCCATCGCCGCCGCCCTCGCTCCGCTCCATCGGGTCGCGGTGCCCGCCACGTACGCCTTCGCCATCGTCGTCATCTTCGGTGAGTTCTTCGTCCTTCGGGCGCTCCAGAAGCGCGTCTCGGTGCGCGGCGGCGTCACGAGCCTCGCGTCCGGCGGGCTCTCCTTCGGGCTGCTCTTTCTCGCCGACCGCGCGCTCTTCGGAGGCCTCTACGCCTGGAGCCACGCGCACCGCTTCGCCACGCTCGGCACGTCGTGGCCCGTGTGGCTCGGCGCCTTCGTCGTCTACGACCTGATGTTCTACGTGGCCCACCGCGCGGGGCACGAGGTGCGCGCGCTCTGGTGCTTCCACGCCGTGCACCACACCGCCGACGAGATGCGGCTCTCGTCCGCGGTGCGCGGATCGGCCCTCGATTTCATCTATCTCCCGTGGTTCTTCGTGTGGATCCCGCTGCTCGGCGTGCACCCGCTCATGCTGCTGACGGTGGAGGCCTTCAGCCGCATGTGGGGGATCGCGACGCACGTGAGCCCGCACCTCGTGGGCCGCCTGGGGCCGCTCGACGGGCTCCTCGTCACGCCCAGCGTCCACCGCGTGCATCACGGCCGCGATGTCGACTATCTCGATCGCAACTACGGCGAGGTGCTGCTGCTCTGGGATCGCCTCTTCGGCACCTGGCAACGCGAGACGCACGCGCCGACGTACGGGGTCACGACGCCGATCGATGCCAACGGCCTCGTCGCGATCCAGGTCGGCTTCTGGCAGGGGCTCGCCCGCGACCTCGCCCGCGCACCCGACTGGCGCAGCCGCGCGCGCTACCTCTTCGACGCTCCGGGCTACGCGCACGACGGCCCGGACCATCGGGTGCGGGTGATCCAGGCGCAGAGCGGCGGCGGTTCGTCGTCGCCCTGAGCGGCGATCCGGCATTCGCACCGGAACGCTTGGATTGCTGCGGATTTGGGGTCGCGGGAAGCCCCCACCCCCGGCCCCGCCCCCACGTAGTGGGGGCAGGGAGGCCCGAAGAAAGATCGCGGCGGGGGCCCAGGGAGGCCCGAAGAATGACGACGATCGGCAGTCGCGGACACAAGCCATCCCGGGATCGAGCTCGATCGCGCGGGGCACGAGGCCACCCGCGACCACTCCATTGCTCGCGCGTCCCTCGGCGCACCCCGCCCCCACTCGTGGGGGCGGGGACGGGGGTGGGGGCTCCCGAAAGCACCGTGAACCCGGGATCTTTCGGCAGATCAGCGCTGCCCCGGATCGCTGCGGGGCCGTACCCCACGCCTCTCCGCGCATGCGCAGCGTCGTTCGCGCGGGCTGCACACGGTGCGCGAAGGACGACTCTGAAGTACGCGTCGCCCGCCCGCGTTCGCGGGCATGCACGTTGCGTCGTCGCACCCGGAGGCCACGATGCGCGAGCGGCGGGACTGCAATGGGGCAATCGAGGCGCGGGACACCGCGGGGCCATGAACGGCACACCGCTCACGGGGTGGCGCAAGATCGCCAATGCGCTCTGGGACGCCCCGAGCGATCCGCAGATCTATGGCGCGTGGGAGGTCGACGCGACGCGGATGCTGACCTTCATCGAAGCGGCCCGCGCACGGGGCGGTCGCGTGACGCC
This sequence comes from uncultured delta proteobacterium, assembly GCA_903845045.1. Taxonomy (GTDB): domain Bacteria; phylum Myxococcota_A; class Polyangia; order Polyangiales; genus SCUS01. Next base: position 3,566 of record CAIMWA010000543.1, read on the forward strand.
GACGCACCTCGTGGGCCGCGCCGTCGCCCGGGCGCTGTCGGCGGTGCCCGACCTGAACGTGCGCTTCGTCGGTGACCGCGCGATCCCGCGAGAGGGCATCGACGTCTTCTTCATCACGGCGGTGGCGAGCGGGCGCGACCTCTCCGGCGTCAAGATCTGCCACGCCGATCGCAAGAACGTGCTCGAGCTATCCGTGGAACTCTCGGAGCGCAGCGGGCGCATGAAGGCCGGCAAGGACCCGGACTTCGCGCGTTCGAAGCGTGCCTTCGAGGTGCTCCCACGGCCGGTGCTTCGCGTGGCGCTGCGGGCCATGGCGTGGGTCACCGGAACGCACGCGACGGCCGTTCCGGCGCTCGGCCTCCCCGCGAGTCCCTTCGGCAGCGCCATGGTGACCAGCGTCGGCATGCTCGGCATCCCCATGGGCTTCGCCCCGCTCGCGTGGATGTATGCCGTGCCGCTGCTCGTGCTCGTCGGCCAGATCGCCGAGAGGCCCGTGGTGCGCGGGGGCCGCATCGAGGCCTGTCCCATCCTTCCGATCACGGCGACCATCGACCATCGGTACGCCGACGGAAGCCACCTCTCCGAGGCCTTGAAGGCCTTTCGCGAGTACCTCGAGGACCCGGAGCGCTTCGAGCCCCCGGCCGATGCCGGGTGAGTCTATCGTGGACCGCGCGTCGCTACCGCAGCGCACCGTTCCTCGGAACGCGCCGCAGTCGCGCGTGTCGCTCGTGACGTTGACGCACCCGCCTCCGCTGGTGCTGTCGCCGAGCGGGCAAACGCAGACGCTCGACGCGCAGGAGCCGGCGCCGGAATCCATCGGCGCCACGACGCGAAGGCCAGCCATGGCCACCGACCACCCGTCGCTGGAATACGCCGTGCAAAGACTGCGTCCACGGCTACGCGTCGCGCTGTTTCGCGTCAATGGCATCCGAGGTCGCTCGACGCGAATTCCGAGTCGCGTCCGACCCTTGCGCGTCGCTGACACCCCGCGGCAACTCGTCTTTCGAAGCACCATTCCCGAGTTCGACGCCGGACGTTCCGGGGAACGATGGGCGGTTGCACCTTCGGGGCGTCGTCGCTCGTTGACCCCGGCGCGCCTCGCCTGCGACAACGCGCTGCATGAACGGCTACGTGCTTCCCCCGTCCCCCGTCGCCTCCGTCGCGGTCCGCGGCATCGCAGACCGCTTTCCCGTGCGGCGAATCCTGTGCGTCGGTCGCAACTACCCCGCCCACGCTCGCGAGATGGGGCAGGACCCAGAGCGCGAGGCGCCGTTCTTCTTCTCCAAGCCCGCCGACGCGGTCATCGACGGCGGCGTCGACGTGCCCTACCCCTCCATGACCCACGACTTTCACCACGAGATCGAGCTGGTCGTCGCCATCGCCCGCGGCGGAGCGGACATCGCAGCGGACCGCGCGCTCGAGCACGTCTACGGCTACGGCGTCGGCGTCGACCTGACCCGCCGCGACCTTCAGACCGCCGCCAAGAACAAGGGCCGGCCGTGGGACTTCGCCAAGGGCTTCGACCGCTCCGCGCCGATCGGAGCCATCGTGCCGGCCGCCGGGATCGGCCACCCGGGGAAGGGCCGCATCCAGCTCACCGTCAACGGACAACTGCGCCAGCAGGGCGACATTGCGGACATGCTCTGGTCCGTGCCGGAGGTCATCGCCGAGGCGTCGCGGTACATCGCGCTCGCGCCCGGTGACCTGATCTTCACGGGCACGCCCGCGGGCGTCGCACCGCTCCTCCCGGGCGACGTCGTCGTCGGGAGCGTCGAAGGCGTCGGCGAGGTCCGCTTTCGCGTCGTCGGAGCGCCCAGCCCGGCTACCGCGTGAGCGCGCCGCCCGGCGTCAGCACGAAGGAGTCGGCGACCATCGGCGACGTCCCGATCTCGTAGGCCGTCACCACGAGGTTTGCATCCTCGCGCTGCACCACGCCGACGAAGCCGTAGGCGCCGCGTCCATTGGACAAAGGGGCGCCGCCGTTGCCCGTCACCACGGCGTTCGCCGCCGGATGATCGTAGGTGTGCGAGTGTCCGTAGATGCGCAGCGTCACGCCGCCGGGGCGCGCGCGAATGGCGTCTTCGATGGGCAGGCTGCCGGGCCCCTGCGACGGCCCCGGCTCCTCGTGCGCGATGACGATGGTGTAGAGCGCGGGCTGCTGGAGCGCCGACGCCAGCCACGCCGCCTGCTGCGGGCCCCACGCGTTGGGCGCCGTGGCGATGAAGTGCGCGTCGCCGCGGGACGTCTGCACGACGAAGTCGAACCACGGCATCGGGTAGTCGCTCGCGAGCCGATCGTGAAACGCGCGGACGTTGGGGGTCTCGTTGCCGAGCGGGCAGTTCGACGCCGTCGCGCCGGTGCACTCGTGATTGCCCAGGGCGTGGAAGACGCGCCCGGCATACCGGGACTCCGCGGCCAACAAGAGATCGAGCTGCGCGTTCACGCCGGCCTCGTTCCGCGTGGCCGCGAACATGTAATCGCCCGAGGCCACCGCGAAGGGCACGCCGAGCGTCGCGATGCCGTCCATCACCGAAGCGACGATGGCCGAAGGATAGTTCGCGGTGTCGTCCTGGTTTGGCGGTCGAACGTCGCCGAAGGCCGCAAAGCGCAGCAGGTCGACGCTTCCGCCATGGGGGCCAACGTACGCGCCACCGTCCGGCGCGTGCCACGTCATGGTGACGTCCGGGAGGCGGACGGCGTCGACCCCGGGATCACCAAGGTCCTGCGCCCCGGCGTCCCATCCCGGATCGGGGCTCGTCGCGGAGGAACGGTAGTCGCAGCCGAGGCCGGCGCCGGCGATCAGCGCCGTGGCGAGGGGGACCGAGACGATGCGTCGAGGCGCGTTGCGCACGAGCGGAGGAGACCACGGGTCGCCGGTGCCGACCATGCGGCGTCGACTCCTCGGTGGTCTTCATTGCACCCATGACCGCGCCAGCGAGGAACCTTCATCAATTCGTCATTCGTCACCGACGAATCACGTTCGTTGCCAGCGGGCCGTTCGAGTCTCCCGCGATCGTCACTCTCGACGATGCAAACGTGAACGGAAGCATCTGATGCAGATCAACACCTCGATTCCGACGGTTCCCGTGGCGCCCGCGCCGGTCCCTGCGGCGAAGCCGGCCCCGCCCCCCCCGTCGCCGGCGGGCGAGCCTGCGCTGAAGGTGAACATCTCTCCGGCGGCGGTGCACGCGGCCTCGGCTGCGAGCGGCGACGTCGACCACGACGGCGACCGGAAGTAGCGTTCGGATCGGGGCGGAGCCCGTTGCGGCTTCGCCTCCGCGGGACCTCACGACGCCGTAGGCTCGATGTGGGAGCCTGCGGCCGATGAACCCCGCTGCTGCGATGGCGCCCGGCACCCCGTTGACCCCGCGGCTCGTCGCCGAGGGGCTGGCGGTTGCCTTCGACGGGCGCACGGTGCTCGGCGACGCTTCGCTCGCGGTGCGCCCCGGCGCGATCGCGGTGCTCGAGGGGCCTTCGGGCTGCGGAAAGAGCACGTTTCTACGCATGCTGGCCGGGCTCACGGAGCCCCTTCGCGGCCGCCGCCTCCTCGACGGCGAGGACGCGCTCGCGATGCGTCCCGAGGTGTGGCGCCGGCGCGTGGCCTATGTCTTCCAGCAGCCGCCGATGTTCGACGGGACCGTCGCCGACAACCTTCGCGCGGGCCCGAAGCTCGCCGGACGATCGCTCGCAAAGGCCGATGTGGAGGCGCTCGCGCGTCGTGTCGGCCTCGACGCTGCGCTGCTCGATCGGGCCGCGCGATCGCTCTCCGGCGGGGAGCAGATGCGCGTCGCCATCGCCCGGGCGCTGGCCAACGACCCGGGCGTGCTGCTCCTCGACGAGCCCACGGCGGCGCTCGATCCCGCGAGCGCGGCGACGGTGCTCGGCCTCGTACGCGACCTCGCCGGCGAGGGGGTGAGCGTCGTCGTGGTGACGCACTCGCGGGAGCACGCCGAGGCGCTCGGCGGTACGCGCTACGTCGTCGCCGACGGCCGCATCGACCCGCGCCCGGAGGACCCGTGCACCCCCTGAGCATCCCGTTCTCCAGGCTGGGACTCGCGGCGGGCCTCGTCGTCGTCGCGATGCTCCTCTCGCGTCGCGAGGCCCTCGGTCTCGAGCGCGAGCTCGCCGTAGGCGCGCTGCGTGCGGCGGTGCAGCTCATCGTCATCGGCTACGTGCTGCTGCTCCTCATCTCGCACGAGCACTGGGCCTCGGTCGCGCTCGCCCTCGCGGCGATGCTCGGCACGGCGGCGGTGACGGCCGCGCGGCGCGTGGAGCACGGTCCGTCGGCGAGGGTGCTCGCGCCGAGGGCGTTGGTCGCCATCGGGGCGGCGGCGCTCGTCGCGCTGGTGCCGGTGTTCGCGTGCATCGTTCGCCCTTCGCCGTGGTTCGACGCGCGGTACGTGGTGCCCATCGGCGGGATGATGTTCTCGAGCGCGATGAACGTGGTGGCGCAGGTGTTCGAGCGCATCTTCGCGCAAGCGCACGCCGAGGCGGCCACCGTCGAGCAGTGGCTGGCGCTCGGGGCCACGCCGCGGCAGGCGCTCGCGTCGGTGGTCCGTGCGGCGCTGCGGGCCGCGATGATCCCGACCATCAATGGACTCGTGACCGTCGGCCTCGTCGCGCTCCCGGGCATGATGACGGGACAGATCCTGAGCGGCGCCGCGCCGGAGCAGGCCGTGCGCTACCAGATCGTGGTGATGTACCAATTGGTCGCCGTGGCGGCGGTGGCCGGCGCGCTGTCCGCGATGTTCGCGACGAGGCTGCTCTTCACGAGCCGCTCCCAGCTTCGCCGCCGATGGTGACGCGCGCGGGCGCTACCGCGACGCGGCGCCTGCGGGCGTGACGACGAAGGAGTCGACCACCATCGGCGGCGACCCGATGTCGTAGGCGGTGACGACGATGTTCCCGTCGGCCCGCTGCGACACCATCACGAAGCCGTAGGACCCGCCGGCGTTCGCGAGCGGCGCGCCCGCATTGCCCGAGACCACGGTGTTCGGACGCCCGTGGCGGTACTCGTGGGTGTGTCCATAGAGGTGCAGCGTCACCGGCGTGCCCGAGGCCTGCACCATCTGCTCGATGGCCGCAGCCCCCGCGGGCGGCGTGAGCGCGTCCGGCGACTCGTGCAGGACCACGAAGGTGTACATGGAGCGGCGCGCGAGCACCCGGCCGAGCCAGGCCTGCTGCGTTCCGTCCCACGCGTTGGGCGCTGCCATGACGAAGTGCGCGTCGCCGAGCCGCGTCGTGATGACGAAGTCGTAATACGGAGCGCCATATCCGGGTGCCAGGTGCGTGAGGTACGCGGTGAGCTCGGGCGTCGGCGAGGCCATGGAGCAGTTGCCCGCCACGGCGCCGGTGCACTCGTGGTTGCCCATGGCGTGAAAGATGTGACCCGAGAACCCGCGCTCGGCGTTCATCAGCAGGTTGACCTGCGCCGTCACCGCCGGGACGGTGCTCGCGAACATGTAATCGCCGGTGGCCACCGCGAACTGGGCATGCTCGGCGACGACGCCCGCGATGACGGAGTTGACGATGGCCGTGGGCCACCCGGCGGTGTCGTTCGGGGTCGGCGGACGCATGTCTCCGAAGGCCGCGAAGTTCAGCAGGTCGACGGCGCCGCCGTTGGCTCCGATGCTGCCCGGCGGGACGTCGAGCGCCGGGACGTCCACCACCGTCCCGGCATCGACGACGCCGCCGTCGCGCCGCGCGGCGCAGACGGTCACCGCGGCGTTGCGGCTGCAGCTGAAGTCGTTGCAGTCGATGTACCCGTTGCAGTCGTCGTCGACGCCGTTGGAGCACAGCGCGTCGGTGTTCTCGCCGTTGCGCGCCACCGTCGCGACACAGCCTCCGCGAGGGACGTCGACGGGAGGCTGTGCGAGATCGGTGGGATCGCCGGCGTCCTGCCCGAGGTCCGCGTCGAAGGGTGTGACCGCCCCGGTGTCGACGGGTCGCGCTCCGGCGTCGTCGGGAAACTGCGGAGAGCTCGCCGCGCTGCAACCCGCGAGCGCGCCCAGCACACCGATCGCGATGATCCTCGGAATCGAACCCACGGACGCTCGACGCTTCACTCTCGGGCCTGCTCTGCGATGCCCGGGCAATGATGCGAACCCTGCGTCGGGTCCATGATCGCCTTCCGGGGCGGGTGTGCGGCGCATACCGCTGGGCGCTGGGGCGGTCAACGTTCGAGACGTGGCTCTGTCAGGTCGGAGCGAAGCGGACTCCGCGCGACGGCGGGACGGGGCCGACGTGCTCGAGATGGTCCGTGCCGAACTCGTTCGAGATGCCGATGCGGTGCGAGGACCGTCGGGGGCTCTGCGGCCCACGCGCCGAATCGAAGAGGAGGTCGATGGCGTTCGTCGACTCGTGCAGGATCGTCTCGAGACGCGCCGCCGAACGGTCGCCGAACCACTCCACCACGCGGACGCGATGGGGACTCGCCCCGACGGTCGCGACGCAGACGCGGTCCAGGTCGAATTCGTCTTCGTCGTTGCCGATGCACGAAAGACGAAAAAACGCCGACGAAGATCCCACTACGGTGCAGAACGTCCGGTACCCCGCGACCTGCGCGAACGGCGCGGCGGCGGCCGGGACCTCGCCGAACGCGAGGGTGCCGTTCGGCCAGATCCACCCCGTGCGGAACGTCCCGCCGAAGAATTGGAACGGGAACGGAATGTCCACGAAGGGCCCCCAGGCGCCCGCAACGATCTCGTGCGTCGCCTGTTCGTCTTGCGACGTGTCGCACGCGTCGATGAACACCGGGTTCTCGATCACCGTTTCGACGTACGTGGTCGGACCGCAGACGAAGGCTCCGATGGCGCGCGTGGGGACGCACACGTCCGGCGCCGCGCACTCCGGACCTCGGTGGTCCAGCGAACACGTCTCGCCCGGTCCCGCCGCGGAGACGCACACGTCGTGGGCTTCGCCCGGGCGCGGCGAGCACGCGAGCCCGGCATCGCACGCGGGTGTTCCGACACGACACGCGCCGTTCCGCGCTCCGTCCGGCGTACAGCTTCCCGCGCACGACGATGCCGCCGGACACGTCGCGCCGTAGACGGGACACGCGTCGCCGATGCCGAGCGCCGTCACGCAGTTCGTCCCGTCGCACGCGAGCCCCGGGTCGCACGTGGGAGCGGCCGCGCGGCACACGCCACCGTGGGTGCCGTCCCGAACGCAGAGCGCCGACGGTACATGGTAGTCGGTGCAGGACAGACCGGGATCGCACTGCCCGTAGCACCGCTGCCCCTCGTGCGTTCCGTAGACGTCGGGCTCGCATCGGGCAAGTCCGAACACGAGGACTGCCAGCACCATCGGGGAGCGCTGCGACGGCGTGCGCACGCCGCGAGGCTATCGGTTTCTGCGAGGGCGTCGAGGGGTGCCGCGACGAGCGTCAGGCGATGGCATCGCCGCCGAAGCGCGCGCAGGCGTCGATGGGAGCGCGTGAAGCGGCGTACCCCGAGCGCTCACCACACGAAGGGGATCAACGCGCGGCGCTCTCTTGGGTACTCGGGAAAGCGTTCGCGGTACCAGCGGTGCGTCGCCGCGGCGCGCGGCACGAGGTTTCCGAGGCTCACGACGAAGATGAACACGCCCGCGACGGACCATGTGCACAGCGCGAAGCCCGCCCAGGCTCCGAGCTCGGTGAGGTAGCTCGGCGAGCTCACCCAGCGGAAGAGCCCGCCATGCGGGATGCGGTAGACCTTCTCGCCGCGCTCGATGTCGCCGGGCGAACGCAGGTTGCGCACGATGGCGTCGCTGTGGAGGTTGCCCGCGAAGCACGCGTAGTAGACGACGAAGCCCACGAGGAACCGCGGGTCCGCGAGCCACGCCGGGGTGTAGCGATTGCCGAGGCGGGCGAAGAAGTCCGCGTGGAAATACCCGTGCAGCGCCGTGGTGAACCAGCCGAAGGCGACGACCATGAGGGAGAACGTTCCGCGCTCGCCCTTCGCGGTTCGAATGGAGAACGGGAAGAAGAAGCCCCGGTTGCCGTAATGCACGAGCCACATCGCAGCGAAGAGCATCGGGACGGTCTCCCGGGCGTGCGGGCCTCGAGAGAAGAAGAACACGAAGCTCAGCGTCGAGGGTAGCTCCATGAGGAACCACCCGACGCGCGGGTTCAAGCTGAGGCCGAACTTCTTCGACGCGAAGCGCCCGTACGGGGCCGGGAGGAACCAGCTCGCCGCGAAGACGCCGAGCGCATAGACGAGCGCGACGGCCAGGAGGGTGTCGTAGGTCGGGTCTCCGGTGTACCAGCGCAGCATGACGAGGGCGCCGGGACAGTACCATCGTTCGCGCACGGCCCGCGGTGCGGCCCGGGGCTCCCCGACGGGCGCCTCCCGCGCTGCACGTGCCATCGGCGCACGTCGGTGTCTCCGGGCGATCGGCGGTGTGGGATGATGCCGCGCGGAGCCCCACCGATGCCCACCGGCCCGCGCAGTCCGCCTTGGAGACCGCTCTTCGCAGGCGACTCGTCGCTGCACGCGTCCATTGCGACGGCGGCCGCGAGCCTTCGCGACTGCGCGGTCTGGCCCTCGCTGGCTACGCTCGACGCTCGCATCGCGCCGCAGACGGTGCGCGCCGGGGGAGCGGCTCCGGGCGTGCGTTTCGTCGACGACCCGGGACGCTCACGACGGCCGCGTCGCGGCGGCGAGCGCACCCTCGACTCGCTCTACGACGGGCGCATCGCGCTGCGGAGGGAGGTCCCGACGCGCTCCACGGACTGGCATGACCTGCTGAACGCCCTTGTCTGGGCGAGCTTTCCGCGCGCGAAGTGGCAGCTCAGCGCGCGGCAGTGCCGTGTGCACCGGGCGCGGGTCGGAGAGCGCTTCGAGCGCCTGCCGCCGTGCCGCACACCCGAGCAGGACGCCCTCGCGCTCCTCGACGAGGGCGCGGTGCTCTTCGTGGTCGACGAGGCGCGCGCGGCAGCGACGCATCGCGCGGTGGACGAGAGCGACTGCGCATGGCTCGCCGGCGAGGTCCGCGACGGGGCGATGCGGGTGCTGCTCTTCGGCCACGCGCAGCACGAACACCTCGTGCGCGGCGATCGCAGCGCGCGGGCCGGCGCCGTGGTGCTGCCGGTCTGCGGCGAACCGCGGACGATGTCGCACGACGCGCTCCTCGACGCGGCGGACGAGGCGCTCGCGGCTCTGCTCGGGGACCCGCGTTGCTTCGCCGAGCGGCCCTCGGCCAAGGGGATCCTGCTCGGCGAGATCGAGCGGTGGGTGGGGGGGACGGTTTTAACATTTCAACATTTCGGTCACACCGGAATTGCGCCCTCGAGAGATGCTTGAATTCCAGCGAAAATGACTTCTGCAATTCCGGTCACACCGGAATGGCAACTTGTTGAAACCGTCCCCGGGGGAGCTCAGGCCTCGACGGTCACCGCGCCCGCCGGGCGCGCCTGACACGCGAGGATCAGCCCCTTCGCGCGGTCGTCGGCGGTGAGCGCGTCCTGCGTCTCCATCGCGACCGTGCCGGCCCGCAGCCTCGTCTTGCACTGACCGCAGATGCCCGCGCGGCAATCGAAGGGAATCGCGATGCCCGCCGACTCCGCCGCCTCGAGCACCGTCGCGCCGTCCGCGGCCTCCACCGAGCGCTTGGACCGCGCGAAGTCGATGGTCACGAGGCCGTCGCTCGACGCCGCGGGCTGCGCGTCGACGACCCCGTCCGCCGGCTCCGAGGCGGCTGCCGACGACGGCGAAACGAAGGCCTCGGTGAACACCCGCGCGCCGTCGACGCCGAGCTCCGCGAGCCGCGCGCGCATCGCCGTCATCATGGCGTCGGGACCGCACAGGTACACCGGTCCATCGCGCAACGTCGGCACGACGCGCTGCAGGAGCTCGGACGAAATGGGCCCGCGCGAGCCGCGCCAGGCGGAGTCGGCGGGCTCCTGCGTGAGGGTCACGGTGACGTGCAGCTGCGGATGGCGCGCCGCGAGGTAGGCGAGCTCGTCGCGAAAGATCACGTCCGACGCGCGACGCACCGAGAACACGAGGTAGATCGTTCCCGGCCAGCAGCGGTCCGTGAGGTAGCGCACCATCGACATCAGCGGCGTGATGCCGACGCCGCCCGCGAGCAGCACCACCTGCGTCGCGCCCTCGCCATCGAAGACGAAGCCCCCCGCCGGACCCGACACCTTCACCCGACTGCCCTCGACGAGCGCCGCGTGAACGTGGTGCGACGCGTAGCCGTTCGCCGCGCGCTTCACGGTGATCTCGCAATGGTCCCCGCGCGCCGGCGACGACGCGAGGGTGTACGAGCGCTTCACCGGCCTTCCATCGATGTTCAGCGCGACCGTGAGGTATTGCCCGGGCCTCGGGGCGAACGGAAGGGGACCGCCATCCACCGCCACGAGGCGGAGCGTGCGCACGTCCGGTGCCTCGTCGAAGACCCGCGCGACGCGCAGCTCACCGGTCCAGAACGCGCGGCGCGTGGCGGGCGGCGCAGCGACGGCACGGCGGGCCGCGGCGCGTAGATCGAGGTAGTGACGCACCACGCGATACCCGAGCAACGCGACGAGCACCGCCGCATAGGCCAGGGGCTGCCGGCGATCGGACTTCACCAGCAGGATGTAATGCAGCGCGCCGAGCGCGACGGCGAGGTACGTGAACCGGTGGAGGCGCTTCCATGTGCGCGGGCCGAGGCGCGTGACCATCGCGTCCGTCGACGTCGCCGCCAGCGGCACGAGGAGCAGCAGCGCGACGGTCCCGATCTGCAGGTAGCGCCGCACGACGATCTCGTGGACGGTGCTGGCGACGCTCCCCGCGCGGTCGAACGCGAAGAAGAGCGTGAAGTGCACCGCGAGGTACGCGAACGCGAGCACGCCGATGCGCCGGCGCGCGGCGACGAGCGCTCCCCAGCCGGTGACCTGCCGCAGCGGAGTGATCAGCAGCGAGAGCACCAGCGCCGTGAGGCCTAGGATTCCCGTGGTGCGAATGGCGAAGTTGACCGGATTGACGCCGAGGCGGTGGTGCCAGGCGTCCCACCCGAGAAGTACGAGCGGCACGACGCCGCCGGCGAGCGCCATGGACCTCAGCAAGGGACCGTCGATCACGGGCCCGGCGGGGCGCGCCTCAGAAGTGGGCACGAAGGTCCGTTCCCGCATAGAGATGCGCGACCTGCTCGGCGTAGCCGTTGAACATCAACGTCGGACGGCGCCCGGTCTCGCCGATGCGCTGCTCCGTGGCCTGGCTCCAGCGCGGGTGGTCGACCTGCGGGTTCACGTTGGCGAGAAAGCCGTATTCGCCCGGCGCTCGAACGTTCCATGTGCACGGAGGCTGCGTCGCCGTGAGGGAGATCTTCACGATGGACTTGATTCCCTTGAAGCCATACTTCCATGGCACCACGAGGCGCACCGGGGCGCCGTCTTGCGGTGGGAGCTCGCGGCCGTAGAGGCCCGTCGCCAGCAGCGTGAGGGGGTGCATCGCCTCGTCGAGGCGGAGGCCCTCGACGTAGGGCCAATCGAGCGACGCGACGCGCTGACCGGGCATGCGTGCCGGGTCGTGCAGCGTCTCGAAGGCCACGAAGCGCGCCTCGGCCGTCGGCTCCACGGCCTCGAGCAGCTTCGACAGCGAGAAGCCCGCCCAGGGAATCACCATCGACCAGGCCTCGACGCAGCGCATGCGATAGACGCGCTCCTCCGGCGCGCCGAGGGCCGCGAGGTCGGCCATGGAGAACACGCGCGGACGACGCACGAGCCCCTCGACGGCAATCCGCCAGCCCGCCGTGGAGAAGCCCGCTGCGCTGTCGGCGACGCCGTCCTTGTCCGTCGTGAACTCGTAGAAGTTGTTGTAGTGCGTGACGTCCGCGAAGGACGTCATGGGCTCGTCGACGGGGTAGCCGAGGGCGTGCGCGTCCCGCGGCGTGGCCTGGGTCACGCCGGCGAGCCGACGCGTCGCGACGACCGCCTCGGACTTCGCGTTGAGAAGCCGGTACAGCCCGCCCGTCGCGAGGGCGCTCGCCGCCACGGCCGCGCCCCGCATGATCGCCCGGCGGTTGAAATAGAGCACCGGAGGCGTGATGTCGTCCTGCGGTTTCGGTGGAGCCATCGTCGCCCTCGGTTCGTTGAATCCCGCAGCGTATACTCCTCCCGCTCCCCGCGGGTTACTTTGCCTTCGCGACGAAGCGCGCTGCGTTCGGTTGCCCGCGCCGCCTTGGGGCCATCGAATCCGCTGCGCACGCATTGACGGCACTGGCCGAAAGGGGTTCAACGACCGCGCCTCCGGGAGCGCCCGACCGGCGCGCGATCACCGGGACGCTGAAGGCCGCCCACGACCCGATGACGACCACGGTGCCCGACCCCCAAGCCGCTTCGCGCGTGGCCTCCGCGCTGCCTTCCCGCGCCGAGCGCGTCGCTGCGGTGCGCGCCCTCTTCGGCGAGCCCGATCGCTCGGTGCGCCACCTCGCGCAGGGCATTCGCGCCACCGCGCGGCGCCATTTCGACCTCCACGTCGAGCCGCTCATCGCTGCCACGTGGCCCGACATGCGAGGAACACCCTTCGCGGAGAAGCTTCGCATCGGCGCCTGCGACCTCTACGCGTCGGCACCGTACACCGCGCTCTTCTGTGCGCCGCGGCGGCCGATGCTCGTGCGCCTCGTCACCGATGCGGGCAACCGCCTGCCGCTGCCGCTCCCGGCGCTCGCCCTCCTCGGCCGCGGCGCCATGGAACTCCTCGGTCGCTTCGCGTACCCGCGGCAGCACCGGAGCATCGCGCTCATCGCGTCGTTCATCGTCGTCGTCGACCACGCCCTCGACCACTGCATGGACGACCCACCCGCGCTCCGCGGACCCCGCCTCGAGGCCATCATCGCCGGTCGCTCGCGGCCCACGCACCCGGCGCTCGCGCTCACCCGCGCCCTCGCCGTCGCCATGGCCCAGGGCCTGGATCCCGACGAGCGCGTCGCCTTCGACCGCGCCATGGAGCGGATGTTCGCTTGGATCCGCGCGGAGGTGCGCGCGATGCTCGGCGAGCCCGATCCCGCGGGTCTCGGGCACCGCCTCGCCGGCGTCGAGGGCACCATCGACGGGCTGCTCTTCCCGGTGGTGCGCCATGCGGGCGAGGGCGCCCGCGCGTGGATGTACGACGTCTCGCTCTTCGTGCAGGTGATGGACGACTGGTTCGACTACGAAGCCGACGCGCGCTCGGACCGCGCGACGCCGGTCACCACCGGCGACTGGACCTTTGCCGACGTCGCCGCGACCTGGCGCCGCAGCACCGACGGCATCGAGGCGCTGGTGCGCGCGTCGGGCCTCGACTCGCCCCGGTATGTGCGCTTCGTGCGGGAGTCGTATGTTCTGATGATGCACGAGGTGATGGAAGCCATGGCCGCGAGGCCCGACGAGTGACGCCCGCGCCAGGCAGCCGAGCGTCGGCGCCTCGCCTGCCACCCCGCAGCCTCGCGCCCGCGGTGCTGGTGATGGGCAAGGGCGGCGTCGGCAAGACCACCGTCGCCGCCGCGCTCGCGACGCTCGAGGCCGAGACGCACGGTCTGGCGGTGCTCGTGGAGTTCAGCGACGGCGAGTCCGGCCGCCGCGCGCTCGGGCCCAAGCACCAGGGCGTCGAGCACGTGGTGATCCAGGCGGCGGAGGCGATCCAGCGGGCGTCGACGCCGCTCTTCGGGTCGGCCACGGTGGCGAAGATGGCGCTGGGAAACTTCGCCATGCGGCCTCTCTTGAAGGCCGCGCCGGCGATCCGCGAGCTCGCGATGCTGGAGTCCGTGCGCCAGGTGGTGGCCGCGCGGCCCGGGGTGCGCGTGGTCGTCGACATGCCGGCGACGGGGCACGCCGTGGCGTGGCTGCGCACCGCGAAGCAGGGACGGGATTTTCTCGGGTCCGGTCCGATGTTCGACCTCTGCGATCGCGTCGCGCGGGAGCTCGTCGCGCCGGGGTGTGCGTCCATCGTCGTCGTGACGCTGCCGGAGCGCCTCGTGCTCGAAGAGACCTTGGAGCTGTGCGAGTCCATCGCGCGGGACCCGGGCCTGGAGGTGGCGCGCATCGTCGTCAACCGCGTGCCGCTCCCCCTCGCGGAAGAGTGCCTCGTCGAGGCCCGCGCGCTCGTGCACGCTGGCGGCTCGCTCGCTCCGCCGGCCGCGGCGCTCGTATCGCTGCTCGAGGCGCGTGCCGCGTCCAGCGCCGGTGCGATGGCGGCGCTCGAGGTGTTCGCGCACGGGCCGCACGCCATCTGGCGCGTTCCGCTGGCGCCCGCGGACCCCACCGCGCGGGACGTCGCCCGCTGGCTCCGCGCCGAGGGTGCCGCGTGAAGGACCCGCGGGTCATCGTCTGCGCGGGCGGCGGCGGCGTCGGCAAGACCACGACGTCGGCGGCTCTCTCGGTGGCGCTCGCGGCGCGCGGTCACCGCACGCTCATCGTCACCATCGACCCGGCGCGAAGGCTCGCCGGCGCCATGGGGGTTCCCATCACCGACGTGGTGACGCCGGTGCCGCTGCCGGCCGCCCACGGACGTCTCTGGGCCCTCATGCCCGACCCGCGGCGCTCCATGGGCACCTTCATCGACTACCTGTTCGCCGAGGAGCCCGAGGCCAAGGCCCGGATGCTCGCGAACAAGCTCTACATCGGCCTCGCCGACGCCGCCGCGGGGGTGCACGAGCTCGTCGCCATGAACCTCGTGGCGCGCGCCGCGACGGACGGCGATTTCGACGTCGTGGTGATCGACACGGCGCCCTCGCGGCACGCCATCGACTTCGTGACGTACCCCGCGCGCCTCGCGTCGCTGCTCGGAGGTCGCACCGTCGCATGGCTCGCGGGCCTCGCGCAGCGGTCCGGCGGAGCGACGGCGCCGCGGGGGTTGCTCTCGTGGGGCACCGGCCACGTCGAGCACCTGCTCGCGCGCGTCACCGGACCCAACCTCGTGCGCGACACCGCCGACCTCTTCGGCGACCTCGCGCTGGTGCGCGAGCGCTTCGTGGCGCTCACCAAGCGCGCCTCGGAGCTGTTGCTGGGCGAGCGCGTGGCCTACGCCCTGGTGGCCGCACCGACCGCGGCGGCGCGGGACGACGTGCTCTTCCTCGCGGCGCGGCTGGTGAAGCTCGGACGACGCCCGCGGGCCGTGGTGCTCAACCGCGCCGATACCGAGGCCGCGCCGTGGGTGCGGGCGCTGCGTGAGGGCCGCGGGGTGGCGCCGTCGATCCTCGAGGTGCTCGACGTGCTCGACCTGGAGCGACGCACCCGCGCCGACGCGGCGGACGGCCTCGCGGTGGAGCTCGGTGCGACGCTCCCGTGGGCGTCGGTGGTGCGGCTGCCGTACGTCGAGGCTTCGGCGCCGGAGGCCATCGTCGCGGCCCTGTCGACGGAGCTCGACGCGCACCTCGCGGCGCTGCTGCCCGCGGTGGGCTGAAGCTCCTGGGCCGTCACCGCGCGCGCACCGTCGCCGCGCGGATGTGCTCCGCGCCCGCGAGCACCTCGAGGGTGCCGTCGAGCAGGGCCGTGCGACACGCACCGCGCTGCACCTTGCCGCTCGACGTGCGGGGCACCGAACGGCGCGGCGTCACGAAGACGGCGTAGAGCGAGAGGCGATGCTCCCGAGCGACCGCCGCGACCACCGCACTCCGAATGGCGTCCATCGCGGCATCGTCGGCCTGGGCGTCGAGCTCGACGACCACCGCGGCGCGCTCCTCGCCCGCGACGTCGAGGGCGAAGGCGGCGCTCGTCCCGGGACGGAGCGCCGGGTGGCAGCCCTCCGCCGTGCGCTCGAGGTCCTGCGGGTAGTGGTTCTGCCCGGCGATGATGATGAGGTCCTTGATCCGGCCGGTGACGAAGATCTGCCCGTCGCGGGCGAATCCCAGGTCGCCCGTGCGGAGATGCGGCCCTTCGTCGCCGCCGTCGAGCCGCGCACCGAACACCGCGGCGGACTCCTCGTCGCGCCCCCAGTACCCCGCGGCGACGCACGGACCGCGGACCCAGAGCTCGCCCACGACCGCCGGCTCGCACACGCGCCGGGTGTGCGGATCGACGACCCGCACCTGGTGGCCCGCGATGGCCTCGCCCGTCGAGACGAGCACC
>CAIMWA010000544.1 GCA_903845045.1 uncultured delta proteobacterium
GCTGCATCGCGCGATGGCGTCCTGGATGGACGTGAACGCGCGCTCGAGGTCGCCGGGCTGCTCGACGTCGTAGTAGGTGCGCTGTCCCGTCGCCGTCACGAGGGGACGCCCTCCAGCGATGGCCATGTTGCGCAGCGTCGTCGCGAAGGTCGGGTCCGTCGGGTCGGCGAGGCCGATGATGTACGTCGGGATGGACGCGATGGGGTTCGACGCCATCTGCGCGATCTCGTCGACGGTGCGGCGGTCGTCGAGGCAGCGCGTGCCGTCGGTGTCGCGGCCGCAATTTCCCAGGCCCATGGGGCCGCCGACGCAGACGCAGGTGCGCGGGTCGAGGTTCGCGGTGCAGTTCGGTCCGCCGTCGGTGGCGAGCACGAGGTACTGCCCGCGCGCCCGATCGGGGTGCCGCACGAAGTACGTGTACGCCCGCAGCAGCGCCGCCGCCGTGGGCGTGCTGCCGCCGGGGTTCGTTCCGTCGAACACGTTGAGAATCGCCGCCGCGCTGCCCGTCGCGGGCCCGATGTCGACGTCGGGGATGTTCGCGAAGAGGCACGTTCCGCCGCGGGTGCCGGCGCCGCTCTCCGGGTAGAACAGCGAGCCCGTGAGGATGCGGTCCTGGTAGACGGGCAGCGTCGTCGCCAGGGCTCCGCGGAGCAGCGACCACTTCGACGGAGCGCCTCGCAGGCCCCGCGCGAGACCCTCGCCCATGGAGCCCGAGCGGTCGATGACGAGCAGCACCTCGGCGGCCCGCTGCTCCAGCGGAAAGCTCCCGTCGCGGCACACGGGGCGCGGCACGTCGACGACGTCGAGCACGTCGGCCGCGTCGTGCACGTCGGGCTGCGCGTCGGGGAACGTCGCCACGTCGGGCACGTCGAGGCCGGTGCGCGCGCCGCACGCCGCGGTTGCGAGCGCGACGAGCACGCTGGGGAGCCATCTCATGGGGCGCACCTTCCGGCGCAGGGGGGAGCGGCGCAACCGCAATCGTGGGCGTTGGTGCCCGCGGTCAGCGCTGCGGCGAGGTCGCACCGGTGCGGCATCGGCACCGGGGCGGCCGAGTGCAGATCACATGTGCGCGATGACCGCGTCGCCGAACTCGGAGCACTTCACCTTCGTCGCGCCCTCCATCTGGCGGGCGAAGTCGTAGGTGACGCGCTTGCCACCGATGGCGCCGTCCATGCCCTTGATGACGAGGTCCGCGGCCTCCTTCCAGCCGAGGTGCCGGAGCAGCATCTCGCCGGAGAGGATCACCGAGCCCGGGTTCACCTGGTCGAGGTTCGCGTACTTCGGCGCGGTGCCGTGCGTGGCCTCGAAGATCGCGTGGCCGCTCACGTAGTTGATGTTGCCGCCCGGCGCGATGCCGATGCCGCCCACCTGCGCCGCGAGCGCGTCGGAGAGGTAGTCGCCGTTGAGGTTCAGCGTCGCGATGACGTCGAAGTCCTCGGCGCGGGTGAGCACCTGCTGCAGCGTGATGTCGGCGATGGAGTCCTTCACCATCAGCTTCGACTTCCACTTGCCGCCGCCGTGCGTCTCCCAGAGCTTCATCGCCGTCTCGACCTCGGCCACGAGCTCGGCCTGGAAGTCCGGCGGCGCCATGTCGAAGCCCGGCTCCACGAGCTTGGCGTTCTCGAGCGCCGTGAGGTCCGCGTTCGCCTCCTTGTTGCCGAGGAT
The DNA here is from genome assembly GCA_903845045.1 of uncultured delta proteobacterium. GTDB lineage: Bacteria > Myxococcota_A > Polyangia > Polyangiales > SCUS01. Next base: position 1,666 of record CAIMWA010000544.1, read on the forward strand.
CCAGCTCTCGCGCTGCGTCACGATGTCGTTGCGGAACTCGCGCGCCGCGAGGGCGTAGCCCCAGTCACGGAAGC
>CAIMWA010000545.1 GCA_903845045.1 uncultured delta proteobacterium
GCTCCGTCCTCGACGCCGCGGCGATGGCGTCGACGGCGACGTCGAAGCGCTTGAGCGACACGAGACGCCCCATGCTCACGACCCTGTCGCGAAGGCCCGGCACCGCGACGGTCCCGTCGAAGCCCATGGGCGCGACCTCGACGAAGTCGGGAGCGCGCAAACCGCAGAGCACCGCATCGCGCAGCGCGGGGTGCGTGAAGCGCCACGCCGACGCGCAGCGAAGCACGGCATCCCGCGCGACCCTCGGCGCCCGCGCGAGGAGCCACCCGTCGGATCCGTGCACCACCGCGAGGTGCGGCCGCGACCTGGCCACCCCCGCGACGACGAGGGCGCTCGGCAGCACGAAGTGGCTCACCCACGCGTCGACGCGGGGCGCGACGCTCGATGCGCGACGGGCGAGCGCGCCGACGACGCGCGCCCCTCGCCACGCGTCGAGCGCCCGGGGAACTCCCTCGTCGAAGCGCAGACGCTCGGGAGCTCCCGCTCCGCTGAACACGCCGCCGTCGACGTCGCGGACCACCTCGAGGTCGACTCCGGGAGCGGCGCACGGCGATGCGGTCGCGGGCACCGAGCCGACGAGCACGACGCGGTGACCTCGTCGCGCGAGCGCCGCGGCCATGGCTGCGACGAACGCTCCCGCCCCCGGGTCGCCTTCGTGCGGGAGGCTCGTCGTGAGCATGCCGACGGTCCGCCGCGAAGGCATCGGGTCACTGCGCCTGGAGCGTCGTCCGAACCCCGTCGGCGACGGAGTCGTGGGCCGCGATGACGTCGTAGGTGCCGGGCTCGAGCACCCACGCGTGCGCGCTCGCATCCCAATAACGAAGGTCGTCGACGCGCAACGACACGTGCGCGGTCACCGTCGCGCCGGCGGCGACGTCGACCTGCGTGAACCCGCGAAGATCGCGCGGTGCCCGCGGCACCGACGAAGCGCGCGCGTGCACGTAGACCTGCACCGTCTCGAGGGCGCGACGCGTGCCGGTGTTCGTCACGTCGACGCGGACATCGACCAGGTCGCCGACGTGGATCGCCGACTGCGAAACGCCGGGGTTCGCGTACGCGAACGACGTGTACGAGAGCCCAGCGCCGAAGGCGTGCGCGGGCGCGACGCCGTTGCTCCCGAGGTGCCGGTACCCGTGAAGAAAGCCATAGGTGACGTGGTCCGACGTGTCGTCGAAGGGCGGGAGATCGGACTCCTGCTCGGGGATGGAGAACGGCAGGCGCCCCGACGGCGCCGCGTCGCCGAAGAGCACGTCGGCGAGCGCGAGTCCGCCCTGCGCGCCCGGGTAGAACGCGAAGACCACGGCGGGCACCGCGTCGCGCCACCCGTGCGTGAGGATCGCCGCGCCACCCTCGAGCACCACCACCACCCGTGGGTTGAGCGCCGTCGCCGCTTGGATCAGCGCGAGCTCGCCCGCGGGGAGCGCGAGCGACGCGCGATCGCCGGCGCCCACCTCGGCCTCGCCCTCGTCGTCGGCGTCCATGCCCGTGACGATCACCACCGCGTCGGCAGCGCGCACCGCCGTCGTCGCCGCCGCATCGAGCGCCGTCCCGTCGAACGCGTGCACCGTGACGCCCGCGCGCATCGAGAGCCCGTCGACGGCGGTCACCACCGTCGAGGGCGTCACGTTGCTGCTCCCGAGGTCGCCGAGGTTCGCCCGCGTCGCGTTGCGCCCGAGCACCACGACGTCGTGCACCGACGGTCCGAGGGGGAGAGCCGGGGCGCCGCGCACGGCGTCGTTCTTCAACAGCACCATGCCCCGCTGCGCGACCTCGCGGGCCAGCGCGACGTGCTCCGGAGTGTTGCGGAGCGAGGGGTCGTCGGAGACGTGGGGGCGCGCGTCGAGGCCGTAGCAGAGCTGCGCGCGCAGGATGTGTCGCAGCGCCGCGTCGACCTCGTGCTCGGAGAGGGATCCGTTGCGGACGGCCGGGCCGAGCGCGCGAAAGTGCAGCGGAACCGGCATCTCGATGTCGAGGCCCGCGCGCAGCGAGGTGACGTCGCCGTGCGTGCCGAGCACCCAGTCGGACTCGACGAAACCTGCGAAGCCCCACTCGCCGCGCAGCACCTGGTTCAGGAGGAACGCGCTCTCGTCGCACCACGCGCCGTTCACGCGGTTGTACGCGCTCATCACCGACGCGACGTTCGCCTCCTGCACCGCGCGGCGGAACTGCGGGAGGTACACCTCGCGCAGCGTGCGCTCGTCGACGGCGACGTCGACGCGGTGCCGCGTGTTCTCGATGCTGTACGCCGCGAGGTGCTTGGCGCTCGCGAGCACACCCTGCGACTGCACGCCGCGGATGAACGCTGCGGCCATGGTCCCGAGGTGCTCGGTGTCCTCGGAGTACGTCTCTTGAGCGCGCCCCCAGCGCGGGTGTCGCAGAATGTTCATCGTCGGCGCGAGCACCGTGTCGGCCCCCACGGAGCGGATCTCCTGCGCCAGCGCCGCCCCCACGCGGGTCTCCAGCGCCGGGTCCCAGGTCGCTCCGCGCATCATCGCCACGGGAAACACCGTCGAGGGCACGTGCAGGAAGGCGCTCACGCCACGCGGTCCATCGAGCATGCCGAGGCCCGGCAGCCCGAGGCGGTCGTTGCCCGGCACGCGCCATCGCCGGTCGAGGGGGACGACGGCCGCGCCCGCCATCATCGCGAGCTTCTCCTCGAGGGTCAGCGCCGCGAGCGCCGCGGTGATGCGCGCCTCGACGGCGTCATCGTTCGTGCTGCCGCAGTAGGACCGGGTCGCCGGAGTCGGGGTGAACGGATCGGGGACCCATACGCGCACCGCGTCCGGCGTCGCATCGAAGGCTTCGTCCAGCGCCGTCGTCGCGTCGCGCACGACGTCCACCGTGGCGTCGGCGGGGGCGGGCGTCGCGCCGTCGCACCCCAATCCCGCGAGGGCCCCGACGCACGCGCCCAGGAGCATCGTTCGCATGGCCGCGGTGCGTAACACGACCCTCCCGCATCCGTCGCGGCGGGGCTATAAGGCCCGCATGTTCCGACGCATCCTCATCGCAAACCGCGGCGAGATCGCCGCCCGCATCGCCCGCACCTGCCGCCGCCTCGGCGTGTCGCCGGTGGGCATCCACTCCGAGGCCGACGCCGACGGCCTTCACCCCGCCGCCATGGACGAGAGCCGCCTCGTGGGCCCTGCGGCCGTGCGCGAGAGCTACATGAACGTCCCGGCGATCCTCGAGGCCGCCAAGGCTGCCGGATGCGAGGCCGTGCACCCCGGCTACGGCCTGCTCAGCGAGAAGTCGCACTTCGCCCGCGCCGTCATCGACGCGGGCCTCACGTGGATCGGACCGTCACCCGCCGCCCTCGATCGCCTCGGCGACAAGATGCGGGCCCGCGCCACGGCCATCGCCGCGGGTGTGCAACCGGTGCCGGGCGCCGACGCGCCCGTCGAGTCCGTCGACGAGGCCCGCACGATCCTCGCGCGCATCGGCTACCCGGCGCTGGTGAAGGCCGTCGGCGGCGGCGGCGGCATCGGCATGCAGATCGTCCGCGACGACGCGCAGCTCGAGCGCGCCATGAAGTCGTGCTCGGACCGCGCGGCGCAGGCGTTCGGCGACGCCCGCGTCTACGTGGAACGCTACGTCGAGCGTCCGCGGCACATCGAGGTGCAGATCTTCGGCGACACGCACGGGAACGTAGTGGCCCTCGGCGAGCGCGAGTGCTCGCTGCAGCGGCGTCACCAGAAGATCGTCGAGGAGTCGCCCGCGCCCGCCTTCGCCGACGGCGACGGCCCGGCCAAGCGCGCCGAGATCCTCGACGCGGCGGTGCGCATCGGCAAGGCGGCGGGCTACGTGGGCGCCGGCACGTGCGAGTTCATCTGGGACTCCGCCCGGCGCGAGTTCTACTTCCTCGAGGTCAACTGCCGCATCCAGGTGGAGCACCCGGTCACCGAGATGGTGACGGGCCTCGACCTCGTCGAGCACCAATTTCGCGTGGCTCTCGGCGAGCCCCTCGCGCCGGAGCTCGTCGCGGCGACCCCGCGCGGCCACGCCCTCGAGGCGCGCCTCTACGCCGAGGACCCGGCGAAGGGCTTCATCCCCAAGCCCGGTGACGTGCTGACGCTGGCGTGGCCCGCGGAGGTCCCGGGCGCGGTGCGCATCGACGCCGGCGTTCGTGCGCCGGGCAAGGTGACCCCGCACTACGACCCGATGATCGCGAAGATCGTCGTGCACGCGGCCGACCGCGCCGCCGCCATCGCGAAGCTCTCCGAGGCGCTCGCCGGCGTCGAGGTTGCGCCGCTGGTGACGAACCTCGCGTTCCTCAAGGGCGTCATCGTGAGCCCCGAGTTCAGCGCCGGCGCCTACGACACGACCTTCGCCGAAGCGTTCGCCAAGAAGAAGTAGCGAGGGGCCGCGACGGCTGCCGCGGCGCCCGTTCAGTGACCGGCGCTCTCGGCGCCGTGCGCCACCGACTGCAACGCAGGCGTCGCGAGCTCCTCGCAGCGCGCGTGAAGCGGCGCGGGCACCGCCGCGGTCGCCGCGAGCTCGCGCACGAGGTGTCCGTCGAGGTCGATCACGCGCACGGGACCGAAGGTGCGCAGCACGTCCTGCAACGGCTGCGTCTGCCGCGCCGGGGCACCCTCGTGGCGTCCCTGGCAGGCCTGCAGCTGCTGCGCGAAGGTGGCATCGGCTGGAAGGGCCGCGGCCGCCTCGCAGCGCGCGCCGACCTCGACCGGCGCCGTCGCCGTTCCCACCACGACGACGAGGGCGTGGTCCGGGTGGATGTAGCGCCGCGCGGCCGCGAGCTCCGCCGCGGGATCGACCGCCGTCACGCGGGTGCGCAGCGTGTCGTAGTAGTCCGCGGGCAGGTGGTAGATCCGCATCGCCGAGATGAGGTCGGCGACGTTGCCCGGCGTCTCGATGGAGAGCGCGAAGCTGTCCGTGAGGTACGAGCGCGTCGTCGCGAGCTCGGCCTCCGGCGCAGCCTCGGTGGTGGCGCACTCGAGGTGCCGAAAGAGCGCGTGCAGCGCGTCGCCGGTGACCGCGGTGCGAACCTGTCCGCCGGCGAACCACTGGCTCGTGCCGACGTTCTCGCCCATGCGCGAGTAGACGCCGTAGGAGAGCGAGCGGAGCTCCCGGAGGTCCATGAAGAGGCGCGAGGAGACGCCGCCGCCGAGCACCTGGTTGGCCACGGTGAGCGGAACCCAGTCGGCGTCGCCGCGGCGCAGCGACGTGTTGCCGATGCGGATCACGCTCTGCGCCGAGTCCGGGCGGTCCACGAGGACGATCTGCCGCGCGGCCCGCGCCGCGGGCTCGGCGAGCTCCGGAGCGCGCGCGGTGCCCCGCGGGATGGTGCCGAGGGTGCGCTGCAGCAGCGCGTCGAGGGCTTCCGGCGCGAGGTCGCCGACGGCGGTCAGGAACATGTTCCCCGAGACGAAGCGCGCGCGATGGAACGCCACGAGGTCGGCGCGCGAAGCCCGCGCGAGCGACGCGGGCGTCATGTCGTAGTGGCCGTACGGATGCTGCGCCCCGTAGAGCGCCTCGAAGAAGGCGCGCCGCGTCTGCCACGCCGGATCGTTGCGCGACTGCTGCAGCCGATCGCCCTCGCGGCGCTTGAGCTTGTTGATCTCGACCTGCGGAAAGGTCGGGTGCGCCACGACGTCGGCGAGGAGCCCGAGGGCCACCTCGGCGTGGTCGCGGAGCACGCTCACCGACAGCACGGTGTAGTCCGCCGTCGTCGTGACCTCGAGGGAGCCGCCGACGAACTCGATGGCCTCGGCGATCTGCGCGCTCGATCGGGTCGTCGTGCCCTCGCGCAACATGTCGCCGGTGAGCGATGCGACGCCCGGGAGGTTCGCCGGGTCGCTCGCGGAACCAGCTCCCACCACGAGCCTCAGGTGAAGCACGGGGAGCGTGTGGTACTCGACGAACTGCACCGCGAGGCCGTTCGCGAGGGTGGTCTCGCGGCGCGCCGGCAGGTGCACGTCCCGGGCGGGACCGGGCGTCGGCGGGGCGACGTGCCCCGGCGCGGCGGCCGCCACC
>CAIMWA010000546.1 GCA_903845045.1 uncultured delta proteobacterium
GCACGGGGTCGCACCACGCTCCGCCGATCCAGTTCTTCGCGGAGACGTAGGTGGTGAAGTCATAGCCGGTCGCGGGAAAATGCAGATCCATGATGAAGAAGACTCCTGTGCTGCGACGTGGATGCGAAGGCCGAAGGGGGTCTACGGGGTCGGGAGCGTGCGCTGCACCGCCGAGGGCGCGCGGCCCTCGTTGCGCAGCCGCTGGCTCTCCCAATACGCCGGGAAACAAGGGCGATCGATGTACTTGCCGGTGCCCTGCACGGTGTGCAGCGCGCCGTCGGACCAGAGCACGCGCCCGCGGCTCAGCGTCACCGCCGGACCGCCGACGACGACCATGCCCTCATAGATGTTGAAGTCGATCTTCTGGTGGTGCGTCTTCGCGGAGATGGTGCGCGTGGCGTTCGGGTCCCACACCACGAGGTCGGCGTCGGCGCCGGGCTGGATCGTCCCCTTGCGCGGCGCGAGGTTGAAGATCTTCGCGGCGTTCGTCGACGTCGCCGCCACGAACTCGCTGCGCGTGAGGCGCCCGGTGCGCACGCCGTGGTGCCAGAGCACCGCCATGCGGTCCTCGACGCCGCCGGTGCCGTTGGGGATCTTGCGGAAATCCTCGAGGCCCGCGCGCTTCTGCGGCGTGCAGAAGCAGCAGTGGTCCGTGGCCGTGGTCTGGAGCGTGCCCGCTTGGAGGCCGCGCCAGAGCGCGTCTTGATGTTCCTTGGAGCGGAACGGCGGGCTCATGACGTAGTGGGCAGCCGCGTCCCAGTCGGGGTTGCGGTACACCGAGTCGTCGATGAGCAGGTGCTGCGCGAGCACCTCGCCGAAGACCCGCTGACCCTCGCTCCGAGCCCGGGCGATGGCTTGAAGCGACTCGATGCACGACGTGTGAACGACGTAGAGCGGCACGCCGAGCACCTCGGCGATGCGAATGGCCCGGTTCGCGGCCTCGCCCTCCACCGCCGGCGGGCGCGCCAGCGGGTGCCCCTCGGGACCATGGATGCCGCGCTCGAAGATCTCCTTCTGCAGGCGGTACACGAGCTCGCCGTTCTCGGCGTGCACGGTGCACAGCGCGCCGAGCTCGCGGGCGCGGGTGAAGCTGTTCACCAGCAGCTCGTCGTCGGCCATGATGGCGTTCTTGTACGCCATGAAGTGCTTGAAGCTGTTGACGCCCAGCTCCCGGCACAGCGTGCCCATGTCGGCATGCACGGTCTCGTCCCACCACGTGATGGCGACGTGGAACGAGTAGTCCGACGCGGCGCGCTCGGCCCAGCCGCGCCACTTGCGGTACGCGTCGAGGATCCGCTCCTTGGGGTCCGGGATGACGAAGTCGATGATCGTCGTGGTGCCGCCGGCGGCCGCGGCGCTCGTTCCGGTGAAGAAGTCCTCGGAGGTCACGGTGCCCATGAACGGGAGGTTCATGTGCGTGTGCGGGTCGATGCCGCCCGGCAGCACGAAGGCCCCGCCGGCGTCGATGACCCGCGCGCCCACCGGCGTGTCGAGGTTCGGACCGACCGCCGCGATGGTCTCGCCCACGCACAGCACGTCGGCGCGGGCTTCGCCCTCGGCGGTCACCACGGTGCCGCCGCGAAGGAGTGTCGTCGTCATGGGATCCCTCGGTGTCTCTCTGGTGTGTCGTGGGGGCGAGGCGCGCCGCTCAGGGCTCGACGATCTCGTCGTAGGCGTCCGGGCGGCGGTCACGGAAGAACTGCCAGGTCGCGCGCACCTGGTCGATGAGGCCGAAATCGAGGTCCGCGACGATGAGCTCGTCCTTGTCCTCGGAGGCCTGCGCCACGGTCTCGCCGCGGGGGTTCACGAAATAGCTCGTGCCGTAGAAGCGCCCGAGGTTCCAGGGCGCCTCGGTGCCCACGCGGTTGATGGCGCCGACGAAGTACCCGTTGGCCACGGCGTGCGCGGGCTGCTCGATCTTCCAGAGGTACTGCGACATGCCCACCGTCGTCGCCGACGGGTTGAACACGATCTCGGCGCCGTTGAGCCCGAGGCACCGCGCGCCCTCGGGAAAGTGCCGGTCGTAGCAGATGTAGACGCCCACCTTGCCGTAGCGCGTCTCGAACACCGGGTAGCCGCCGTTGCCGGGCTTGAAGAAGAACTTCTCCCAGAAGCCGCCGACCTGCGGGATGTGCTGCTTGCGGTACTTTCCGAGGTACGTGCCGTCGGCGTCGATGACCGCGGCGGTGTTGTAGAACACCCCGGCCATCTCCCGCTCGTACAGCGGCACCACGATCACCATGGAATACTTCTTCGCGTATTCCTGCATGATCTCGGTGGTCGGCCCGGGCACCGTCTCCGCCGCGGCGTACCAGCGCGAGTCCTGGCTCGGACAGAAGTACGGTCCGTTGAAGATCTCTTGCAGACAGAGCATCTGCACGCCCTTGGCGCCGGCCTCTTCGATGAAGGGGATGTGCTTCTCGAGCATCGCCTTCTGGATCTCCGCCACCGGACGGCTCTCGTCGTTGATGGGGTTGCTGCATTGGATCAACCCGCAGCGGACGATCCGCTTCTTCTCCGTCGTCATCGCAGAAGCCTCCTCAGTGGGCGCCCTTCTTCGGCCGCAGCGCCAGACCCTGGTTCACGTGGTCGTTCCACGTCGCCGGCGCCCATCCGTTGGGCACTTCGGCCATGGTGATGCACCCCTCCACGGGGCACACGATCTTGCAGAGGTTGCAGCCCACGCACTCGGCCTCGTCGACCACGGGCACCTTCGAGCCCGCCGGGTCGTGGTGGATGCACTGATGCGCGCCGTCGTCGCACGCGATCATGCACTTGTTGCAGCCGATGCACTTCTGCGCGTCGATCTTGGCGACGGTCTCGTAGTTCAGGTCGAGGTTGCCCCACTCGCTGAACTGCGGAATGGCCTTGCCGACCATCTGGTCCAGCGTCGCGAAGCCGTGCGAGCGCATGTAGTCCTCGAGGCCTTCGATCATGTCCTCGACGATGCGGTAGCCGCGGAGCATGACCTCGGTGCACACCTGCACCGACGACGACCCGAGGAGGATGAACTCCACGGCGTCGCGCCAGTTCGCCACGCCGCCGATGCCGCTGATGGGAAGTCCGAATTCCTTCTCGCGGGCGAGCGAGGCGACCATGTGCAGCGCGATGGGCTTCACGGCCTGGCCGCAGTACCCGCCGTTGGTGCTCAGTCCGCCGACGCGGGGCTCCGGCACGAAGCGGTCGATGTCGACACCGATGATGCTCTTGATGGTGTTGATGAGCGAGACGCCGTGCGCGCCGCCCCGCTTCGCCGCGAGGCCGTGCGGAACGATGTTGGCGACGTTCGGCGTGAGCTTCACGAGCACGGGAATCGTCGAGTACTCGACGGCCCACGAGGTGATCTCCTGGTTGACCTTGGGCTCCTGGCCCACCGCCGAGCCCATGCCGCGCTCGCACATGCCGTGGGGACAGCCGAAGTTGAGCTCGAGCCCGTCGGCGCCGGTGTCGACGGAGCGCTTGATGATGTCGCGCCACTCGTCGCGGCTCTCGACCATCAGCGACACGATCACGGCGTGCTTCGGATACTTCTTCTTGGTGTCTTCGATCTCTCGAAAGTTCACCTCGAGGGGCCGGTCGGTGATGAGCTCGATGTTGTTGAAGCCCACGTGCCGCGCGCCCGTCACGTGGTGCGCGCCGAAGCGGCTCGACACGTTCTGGATCGGGGTCCCGAGGGTCTTCCACACCGCGCCGCCCCAGCCGGCGTCGAAGGCCCGCTGCACCTGCGCGCCAGAGTTCGCCGGGGGCGCCGAGGCCAGCCAGAAGGGGTTGGGCGATCGGATGCCGCCGGTGTTGCTCGAAAGGTCCGTCATCGCGCGCTCCCGCGGAGGAACGCATCGATCGCCGTCGCCGCCCGCTTGCCCTCCGCCGCGGCGTTGACCACTTCCTTGCCGCCGTTGCGGGCGTCGCCGCCGGCGAAGACCCCGGGACGCGAAGTCGCGCCGTCGGCGTCGGTGACGATGCGCCCGCCCTTGGTGTCGAGGCCCAGCGGCGCCACCAGCGCGTCGAGCTTGGCCTGGCCGATGGCGACGAGCACGAGCTCCGCCGCCAGCGTGAACACGTCGCCGTCGACGGGCTTGCGCTGCGCGTCGAGGCGCTGGCACCGCACCGCCGCCACGCGTCCGTCGGCCCCAGCGTCGAAGCCCGTGGCCACGCCGCGCCACTCGGCCCGCGCGCCGGCGACCTTGGCCGCCGCCCACTCGTGCGCGTAGCCGCTCATCGCAGCCTCGTCGCCGCGGTAGAGCATCGTCACGTCGGCGACGCCGAGGCCCCGCAGCGCGCGCACGGCGTCGACGGCGGTGTTGCCGCCGCCCACCACCACCGCGCGGCGAACGCCCGCGACGGACACCTTCGAGAGCTTCATCGCCTCGAGAAAGGCCACGGCGCCCTGCACGCCGGGGAGACTCTCTCCGGGCACCCCGAGGGCGCTGTCGGCCCCGAGGCCGATGCCGAGGAACACCGCGTCGTGGTCCGTAGCGAGCTCGGCGAGGGTGACGTCGACGCCCACGGTGACGCCGGTGCGCACCTCGATGCCGCCGATGCCGAGCACCCACGCGACCTCGTCGGCCCCGCGGTCGGCCTTCATCTTGTACGGCGCGACGCCGGTGACGTTGAGCCCGCCCGCGACGGCGCGCTGCTCGAAGACGGTGCACCGATGACCGTGGCGCCGAAGCTCGTGGGCGCACGCGAGGCTCGCCGGACCGCCTCCGACGAGGGCCACCGAGCGGCCGGTGTCGGGCCCCGCGTCGAAGAAGCGCCAGCCGGCGTCGTAGGCCGTGTCCGTGGCGTAGCGCTGCAGCTTGCCGATCTGGATCGGGGCCTGGTGCAGGTCGTTGAACACGCACGCCCCGGCGCAGAGCTTCTCGACGGGGCACACCCGCGCGCAGCTCATGCCCAGGATGTTCGACGCGAAGATCGTCCGCGCCGAGCCGCGCACGTTCTCCGTGGCGATCTTGCGGATGAACTGCGGGATGTCGATCTCCGTCGGGCACGCCTTCACGCACGGCGGGTCGAAGCAGTAGAGGCAGCGGCTCGCCTCGGCCAGCGCCTGGTCCCGTGAATACGAGCCCTTGTAATCTTCGAAGACGGTCTCGCTGCGGTCTGGATCGATCGGTGTCGTCGCCATCGTCCCTCGGTGCAATTTCCCTGCGCGGCGGCGCTCTGCGGCCCGTGCGGGCCACGGATAGGAACGCTTTCCCGCACCCGCGTCAACGGCCTCGCGGAGGCCTCGTTTCAGGTGCGGTCGACGGCGAGCAGCGACACCCACTCGGCGTCGGTCCATACCTTCTCGCGGCAGTAGATGTGGGCGTAGCTCCCGGGGATGAGGATGCGGTCGTGCACCACGTCGTCGGCGCCGTGGAAGTGCATCTCGCGGTCGCGCGACGTGAACGCGAGGTTGAAGAGGAACTCGCGCCAGACGCCGTCGGCCGCGGGCACCGGGATGCGCACGCGCTGCGCGGCGTCGTGGAAGTTGAGCGCGACGATGACCGACGGCTCGCCCTCGCCGCGGCCGTACACGAGTACGCGTTCGGCCTCGTGACGCCAGATCGGCGTCGTGCCCGCGGTGCGGAGCGCGGGCAGCCGTCGACGGAGAAAGCCCATGGCGCGGTGCAGGCGCAGCAGCGGCGCGGCGGCCTCGGTCTGCGCCCAGTCGAGGGGGTTCAGCTCGCGCGGGAGCCCCGAGGTGTAGCGGGTGCGATCGTCCTCGGCGTACTCGCAGCCCATGTAGAGCATCGGCACGCCGGGGTGCGTGAGCAGCGCGATGGTCGGGGGCTGCAGCCGCCACCAGGGCTTGCCGCCGCGGTTCGAGAGCCGCTCGTCGTCGTGGTTGTCGAGGAACACCACCGGCGGCTTCTCTTCCGGGAACCCCTCGGCGCGGATGTTCATGCGGTGCTCGAGGTGCGCGAGGCCGCGGTCGTGCATCGCGTCGTCCATCGCGTAGTAGAACCCCTTGGCCCACAGCGAATTGAACGCGCCGTCCTTCAAGAGCTCGAGCTCGTTGTGCTCGTTCGAGAAGTGCTCCGCGATGCGGTAGCAGTCGCCGCCGCCGATCTCCTGCGCCGCCGCCGCCACCGCGCCGGCCCCGATGGACTGGTCCTTCCAGCGGTAGAAGCCGAGGGTGTGGTCGAAGCGCATGCCGTCGACGCCGAGCTCGTCGAACCACACGGACATCACGTCGCGCACGAACTGCAGCGCCTCGGGGCGCGTGTAGTCGAGGTCCACGCCGCCCCAGTCCTTGTCGCGGTAGGGCTCCGAGCCGGGGTTCGGGTCGGTGCCGCCGAAGTTGCCGAGCAGCGGGTTGTTGCGGGTGTCCGTGGGCTCCCGGGGGTCGTGCCGCGGGTCGTAGATGCGCGCGTACGAGATGCGCCGCGAGACCTGGTTGAACACCGCGTCGATGATCACCGCGATGCCCTCGGCGTGGCAGGCCTCCACCAGCTCGAGGAACTCCCGCCGCGCCTCGCCCTCGTGCGCGGCGTACCCGCGGTGCGGCGCGAACAGGTGGCACGCGGTGATGTAGTTCCAGCGCACGCCGACCTGCCACGGGTCCGAGTAGTCGAACACCGGCATGAGCTCGATGGCGTTCACGCCGAGGCTGCGAAGGTGCGGGAGCTTCGCGATGACGCCGGCGTAGGTGCCGCGCACGGTGCCGCGCACCGTCGGGTCCTCGGCGGTGAAGTTGTAGACGTGGAGCTCGTAGATGAGCAGGTCGCGCAGCGCCGGACGCACGAACGGCGTCGGCGGCGGGATGTTCGACCCCACCGAGAGCACCGAGCGGAAATCGCGGTGCACCTCGCGCGCGTACGGGTCGCTCACCACCCGCGCGTACCGCTCGCCGGTGGACTTCACCCGCGCGTGCACCAGGAAGTCGTAGAGGACCTTCGGCGCCACGGTGAGCGAGCGCGCGGTCCAGTGGCCGTCGGAGTCGGGCTCGCAGCGCAGCAGGTCGTCGGCGAGGCCGTCGGCGCGCACGTCGACGCGCTCGATCTCGACGTCGCCGTACGACGGCGCCCACAGCACGAACTCCGCACCGCCCTCGAGCTCCGTGGCCCCGCGCCGGACGTCTGGTCTCATCGCGGCGCATCGTCGGCCCGCGCAGGCCCCCGCGCAACGCGATTCCTGCGGTGCGCGCGCCGCCCGGCGCTCGGTTGTGTTCTCCGCGAGGGCTGGACTAGAGTCCGCGCGCCTCGCGCCCGCCGCACCCCTTCACTGGAGGATTCTCCCCGCATGTCCCAGAGCGATCCGGACCTCGACGATCTCCCCGATGTGCCCGACGTGCCGGACGAGCCCGCGGGCGACGCCCACGCGTCGCTCACCGACGACGAGGCCGTGCGGAAGATCAACCGACGCGTGAGCCCCTTCGGATGGGTCGTCGTCCTCGCGGCGCTCGGCGCTGCCGGCGGCACCGGCTACTACATGTTCAACTCCGCCCGCGAGGCGTCGACGGAGAGCGACGGCCTGGCCCGCGGTCGCGCCGAGCTCACGGCGATCACCGAGCGCAACCTCCCGCCGGCGGAGACCGCGCGCCTCGTGCGGGAGCTCTACGCGCACACGACGTCCCGCGGCGTGAAGCAGTCCGCGCGGCGCCTGCTTGCGCAGCTCCGCGACCCGGAGTGCGTGCCCATGCTCATCGAGGGCCTCTCGGAGGTCGGAGCCGGGCGCAAGCAGGCGGCCCTCGGGCTCGCCGAGATCGGGCTCCCCGCGGGTGCGAGCGCACGCTCGGCGCTCATGGCGGTGCTCCCGACGGCGGACCCGGCGACGGAGAAGCTCGAGGTCGCGTGGGCGCTCGTGGTGCTCGAAGAGCCCCAGGCGTGGCCCGTGGTGCGCCAGCTCCTCGAGGAGAACAAGCTCCAGACCGTCACGAACCTCGACGGCCGCCGCATCTTCGACCCCGCCCTCGTCGCGCGCATGGCCGGACGCCAGCGCCTGCACGAGCTCGTCACGTCGCCGTCGGTGATCTCGCGCCGCCTCGCGGCGCTCTCCCTCGGCGAGGTCGGAACCCCCGAGGTGCTCGACGACCTGCTCGTCCTCGTGCGCGACCCGAGCAACGACCTCAGCGTCGAGCGCGAGGCGGCCATCGGCCTCGGACGCACCGGTGATCCGCGCGGCGCCGACGCCATCGTCGGGTTCCTCAACGCCCACGCCGACGCCCGCGACGGCGTGCTCGCGGCCCTCGCCACGAGCTCCGGCGCCCGCGGCCTCGGCGTGATCATCCACGGCGCCACGGACCTGCCGACCCGCGCCACGGCGACGCGGCTCCTTCGCGACCAGCACGACCCCGACGCCGGCGACGCGCTCTTCGAGGCGCTCCAGGCCGCCACGGGCACCGACGAGGTGTCCGTGGGCATGAAGCGCAACGCCGTCTTCGGCCTCGCCGAGATCGGCGATCCGCGCTCCGTCGAGGGGCTCATGGCGTACGCCACGCACGCCCTCACGGCCTTCGACCCGAACTCCACGTCCGAGGCCAAGATGGCCCTCGAGCTCATCCGCTCGGTGCCCGGCGCCTCGGCCCGCGCGAAGGACGGCCTCCTCGCGATCATCCGCGATCCGCACGGCGATTTCGTGCGCACGCCGTCGATCATCGCGCTCTCGCGCGCGGGCGATCCGAGCGTGGCGTCGGTGGTGCTCCCGTTCCTCGCGCAGCCCGACGCGATGGAGGGCGCCGCCGTGGCGATCTGCGCGCTGCACCACCCCGACTGCGTGGGACGCGTGCTCCCCATGGCCCGCATGCCCGCGGGGCTGCACATGGCCGAGGAGACCGTGCGCGACGAGGAGGTTCTCATCCGCCGCCGCACGGCCATTCGCGCGCTGGCGTGGCTGGGCTACGGCACGACGCCGCTGCCTCCGGCGACGCGCACCGCCGTCGTTCGCGACCTTCGCCGCATCGTCGAGGACGCCAACGACCGCCGCTCGCTGCGCGAGGAGGCCGGCTACACGCTCGCCGCAATCGCCGACGACGCGACGCTCGCCGACATGGCCGCCAAGGCCGCCGACACGCACCTCGCCGAGGACGCCCGGGTCTTCTACATCTACGCGCTCCGCGGACGCTGCACGCCGGCCATCGCGACGCAGCTCGTGACGACGTACCTGCGCCGCGGAACGAACCCCGACATCATGCGCGGGGCTGCCATTGCCGCGGGCTTCGGCGCCGACACCGCGACGAGCGATGCGCTCATCCCGCTGATCCAGACCACGGAGCCGCAGGACGCCGCGGTGCGCGTCTCCGCCGCCATCGCCATCGTGCTCGGCGGCAACGCCCGCGCGGCCAACGCCCTCGTCGACGTGCTGCTGCACAACGACGAGCTCGCGGGCATGCTGCAGAACGAGTTCTCGCCGCGCGGAGCCGCCGGCGGCGCGAACAACGCGACGGTGCAGGAGAACTGGTCGCTCCTCGCGCTCACCGCGCCGATGTTCGAGGACGGTCGCGTGGCGCGCCGCATCGAGGTCGCCGGCATCCTCGACCTCGGGCGCAACAACCACCACTTCGCGTGGGCCACGAACTGGCTCACCGTGCGCCTCCGCTCGGGCTGGGACAACGCCATCGGCGTGACGGCCGTCGACGTGCGCCGCCTGCTCCGCGAGTCGGCCCTCGGCACCGACACGTACAAGCGCGACCAGGCGTTCCGCGCGTTCCGCATGCTCGGCGACCGCGGGTCGCTGCAGGCCCTCAAGCGCCAGACGCGCAACGCCGACGCCGCCGAGCGCGCCCGCCGCGAGCTCAACGAGCTTGCCGGCGCGAGCGCGGCCGCCGGCGCGACCTGATCAGCGCGCCCGGATCTTCATCGGCATCCCGTCCCGGGGCCGGAGCGTGATCACCGGCTCCGGCACCGGAACCTTCCCAGGAAGCAGATCGGCCTCGAAGCGCCGCGCGAGCGTCGCGAGCACCAGCGTCGCCTCGACGAGCGCGAAGGTGTCGCCGATGCATTTGCGCGGACCGGCCCCGAACGGGAAGTACGCCATCGTCGGGCGTGACGGCGGTGCCTCGCCCACGAAGCGCTCCGGGTCGAAGCCCTCGGGGTTCTCCCAGAACGCCGGGTGCCGGTGCGTGCCGTACGGCGACAGGAACACCAGCGACCCCGCGGGCAGCTCGTAGGGACCGACCTGCAGCGCCGTCTTGAGGCGCCGCGAGAGCAGCCACACCACCGGCGTGATGCGCAGCGTCTCGCTCAGCACCGCGCGGGTGTACGGCAGCTTGGGGTAGTCGTCGGCGGTGACCGCGCGCGTGCCGAGCACGGCGTCGAGCTCGGCGTGCAGCTTGCGGCGCACCTCCGGCGACCGCGACAGCCACGACCACGTCCACGCGAGGAGGTTCGCCGTGGTCTCGTGCCCCGCGCCGAAGATCGTGGCGACCTCGTCGCGGAGCTGCGCGTCGTCCATGGCCTCGCCGGTCTCCTCGTCGCGCGCCTCGAGGAGCATGCGCAGCAGCTCGCCGCCCGGCGCCGACGGGTCGCGACGCTTCGCCGCGATGGTCTCGTCGATGACCTTGAAGATCGTCGCCTGCGCCGCGAGGAACCGCACGTTCGCCGGGGTCTTCCAGCTCAGCGGCGGGGTCCACGGGCGCACGATGCGGCGGTTGAGGTCGTGCAGCAGCCAGCCGAGGGCCTGGCCCACGTCCGCGGCGTCGCGCTCCACGTCGCGGCCGAGCATGGTGTCGCCCACGATGCGCAGCGTGAGCCGCGTCATCGACTCGGCGACGTCCACCGCGCGTCCTGCCTCGGCAGCGCGCTGCCACTCGTCCGCGGTGCGCTCGGTGAGCTCCACCATGCGTGCCCCGAGCGCGAAGATCTTGTGCCGGTGAAACGCCGGCTGCGCGATGCGCCGCTGCCGGAGCCAGTACGCGCCCTCGCTCGTCACGAGTCCGTTGCCCAGCAGCAGGCGCAGCGCGTCGAAGCCCGGCGTCTCCTTGCTGACGTCCTTCGCGTGGTCGACGAGCACCGAGCGCACGGCGTCGGGGTGAAACAGGAAGTGCCCCTGGTGCCGCGGGAACGACGCTCGGGCGACGTCGCCGGCCTCGCGCACCGCCCGCACGATGGTTCCGAGCGGGTCGCTGCGGAACCCCAGCAGGTTGCCCAACACCGGAACGTATCCAGGAACCCTCGGAGCGAGCATCGTGATCCTCCCGTGCGGCGCGGTCAGCGCCAGCGGAACGCCGCCATGCGCACGGTCTGCCCCGGTCGGGGCCGATGCGCACTTCCATAGAACGAGAGCGCGCGCGCGCCGTCGTCGTAGTCGAAGCCGTCGGCGTGGGAGCGCGGCACCGGCGCCCCGTCGACGCGCACGCGCAGCGTCGACGACACCGGCGCGAAGGGCACCGCGAACTCGCTCGCAGCGCCCGCCACGGCGCCGGCGATCTGGTGCAGCGCCGCGGTGATCTCGGCCTCGGTGGCGGTGCCGATGGGGATCGTCGCGCCGCCGTTGGCCGACACGAGGCACGGCACGAAGTTCGTCGTCGACGGGCACGGCTGGTTGCGAAAGATCGTCGCCAGCGCGTACGTGCGGAACCCTTGGTTGCGGTACCACGCCGTCACGGCGCGCACGCGATCGTCGCGCGAAGCGCCCCAGCGCACGAGGTCGCGGGCGAAGTAGCGCACGTCGTCGTTGGTGCCTGCCTCGTCGCTCACGAAGAACGCCACGCGCACGGCGCCGGGGCGAAAGTCCCGCGCGTGCGTCGGGTCGGGCGCGCGCCGCGCCATGGCCTCGGTGGTGAGCACGCCCGCCGCGAGGGGCTCCTCGCGCATGCCCGCGAGGGGATACGGCTGCAGCGTGTCGAGGGGATCACCGCCGAAGGGGTCCTCGGTCACGGTCCACGCCAGCCGCTGCGCGCCGCCCACGGAGGCGCCGTCGATCCACGCGAAGCCCGGAGCGTCGAGGTCCGGTCCCGGAGGCACGCTGCCCGCGTTCATGACTCCCACGCGAAAGTCCACGCCGGCCGCGCGCAGGTCGTCGAAGAAGCGCTGCGCCACGGTGCCCAGGCGCTCCTGGTGCGGGCCCATGGAGTACGACGTGTCCACGAGCCACAAGAAGTCCGCCGTGCCCGGCCGCGTCGCGTCCACCGCGGCGCACGAGGCCTCGAGGGACCCGTCGGCGTCGCCCAGGCCGGTGCCGTTCAAGAGGTCGTCGACGCGCACCGCCGTCGCCGCCGCGTCGGCGAAGAGCGTCTCCGGCGCCACCGCGACGAGCACCACGCCGGCGTCCGCGGGGCGGTCCGCGCGCAGCGCCGTGGTCACCTCGACGGTGAACGCCGACGCCGTCGCGAAGCCCGCGTCCGCGGGGCCCGACGCGAGGTGCAGCGCGGCGCCCACACGGTCTCGGAGCGCCGCCGCCGTCCCCGGCTGCGCCACGCGAAACACGCTGCGCTGCAGGGTCCATCCGCCGGCCACGGAGCCATGGCGTCCGACGAGCACGGGCACGGCGCCGGTCGCCGCGACCACCGCGTCCTCGGCGAACGCCGCGAGGTCGACGAGCGAGAGCGCCGCCGTCGCCGCCACCAGCGCGGCCACGCCGTCTGCTGGAGCTGCGAGGGTCCAGCCGGCGCCGTCGGCGGTATTCGCAGCGCGCGGCGTCGACCACTCCGGAGCCACCGCGAGCGCTGCATGCGCCGACGCGAGCGCGAGCACCCGCGGCGCCACGAGGCCGTCGCCCGGGCAAGCGGCGTCGGGCACGTCGGCGAACACCGGAACGTCGATGAAGACCGAGGCGTCCTGCGACACCGACGGAACGCGCAGCCCCGTGCGCGCGCCGCACCCCGCAGCGAGCGCCGCCACCACGAACGCCCTCGAGACTGCCCGTGCCCGCGTCATCGTCGGGATCGGACCGTTACCCCAGCACCGGCGCGGCGTCACGCAGGGCGCCGAGCAGGTCGTCGTGCAGCGTGCCGTTCGACGCCACGAGCCAGCCGCTGCGAAAGTCTCCCGGCGAGCCCGTGAAGTCCGACACGCGTCCGCCCGCCTCGGCCACGAGGAGCGCGCCGGCGGCGACGTCCCAGGGCTTGAGAAAGCGCTCCCAGTAGCCGTCGAAGGTGCCGTCGGCGACGAAGCAGAGGTCCAGGGCCGCGCTGCCGCAGCGCCGCACGCCGCGCGAGCGCTTCGTGAGGGCCGCGAACTCGGCGAAGTTGTTCCGCGGGTTCGTCGGGTTGTCGTACGGAAAGCCCGTCGCGAGCAGCGAAGACCCGAGCTCCGTCGTCGCGCTCGCGCGGCACCGCGAACCGTTGCGAAACGCACCGGCCCCACGCGCCCCGCGCCACTCGAGGCCCAGCTCCGGCGCGACCACCGCCGCGGCGACCAGCGACGCGCCGTCGGCGAGGCCCAGCGACACCGCGAAGAACGGCAGGCCGTGAACGAAGTTCGTGGTCCCGTCGAGGGGGTCGGCCCAGAGCACCGCGCCGTCGGGGATCGTCGCGCCGGCGCTCTCCTCGGCCATCAACGTCACGCCCGGGAGGTGCCTCTCGGCGGCGGTGCGCAGCACGTCCTCGCTGGCGCGGTCCCACGGAGTAACCAGGTCGATGGCGCTCTTGCACTCGGCGACGACGCCCGTGCGGTACCCGCGGCGCAGCACCGCGGCAGCGTCGCGCGCCATGTCGCGGAGAAGGAACGAGAGACGTTCGGCGGTGTCCATGACGGCGTGCGCGGCGTCTACCACACGCCGCGCGTGGCGGCGGGCGCAACCCGTCGGCTACGCTGCAACGCTCAGCCCATGCGACGCCACCGGTCCAACACCTCTGCGCTCATCGTCGCCGCCCTCGGGGTGTTCGGCTACGGCGTCGAGCACTGGCGGCGTCGCACGGCCTCGCGCGCCGGGCATTTGGAGCGCGAGCGCTTCGCGACGCTGGCCGTGTGCCTCGTCGGCGACGAAGGAGCGGCACACGTCGACCGCGCGGACGAGACGCGACGGCGTCTGCGCCGCCTCGCCATGGAGACCACCCTCGACGTGGCGCCGTCGTGGATGGACCGATGCCTGCCCGTCGCCCGCGCCCTCGCCATCGACGGCACCGCGGTGGATGCCACGGGTCGACCCGGCGCGGCGCGCACGCAGCTCGCCCGCCGCGCGTCGGAGCTGACGCGCGCGATGTCGCGGGTGGGCCTCGTGTGGCAGGTGCGCGCGGGCGATCCCGAGACGGACCTCGACGTCGTGGCGGAGCTCCTCGCGCGAACGTCCGCCGAGCTCGCCCTCGCCACCGGCGATGCCCGCGCCGTCGCGGCGACGGCCCTGCACGCCCCGGTCGTCGCGCCGCTGCCGGTGCCGACCTCGCTCGAGGTGCCGGGGCTCTTTCCCATGCCCCTCGGCACGCCCGCGCAGTTCCTCGTGGGAGGGCCCGCGCCGTCGCTCTCCATGGTCACCTGGCGCGGGAGCTCCGCGGTCGCGACGGTGCGCGCCAACGCCGAGGCCCGCGCGTGGTCCGTCGGCCCCAACGGAGTGCTGCGCGTGCTCGCCGAGGACGGCGCCGCCGACGGACTCGCGCCGGTGCTCCTCGACGGCGTCGACGCGGTCGTGGGCCGCGCGCGCGCCGCCGCTCCGCCCGCCCGCGCGGACGTGTCGGGAGTGCTGCTCGACGGCGTCGTGCGCGACGGGTCCCTCTGGCTCGGCGAGTCCGTGCGCGGGCAAGGACCGGTCCTCGCGCGGCTCCCCGTCGATCGAGTGGGAGCGTCCGCCGCCGTGCGCCTCGCGCCCGCGCGCAGCGACGTCACGGCCGCGCCGGAGTCCGTCGCCGTGGCCGACGGTCTGCGCTCGGTGTTCGCCGCGTACACGGCCGCCGACGGCGACGGCGCGACGGTGCGCGTGGCCCGCGCCGTCGATGGACCGCGCGCGACGGTGCAGCCCGTCACGGTGCCGCCGTCGTGGCGCAACGAGGGCCCGCGAAGGCCAGGGCTCGCGATGTGCCGCGCCGGGAGCAGCGTGTGGCTGGTGGTGGCGGGCCGCGACGGATGGCGCGCCGGCGAGGTGGGCGAGCGCGGCGTCGACGAGCGGTGGCACGAGGAGCCGCACGCCGGCAGCACCTTCGACGACCAGCCCACGCTTCGATGCGATGCGCGCGGCGTGCTCGCCTACGGGCGCGAGCGTCCGCGGGCGGCCCCGGTGCTTTGGTGCGACACCACGGGGTGCGTCGCCGTCGCCGCTCCGAGGGCGCCGCAGCCCTTGGACCTTCCGTCGTACGCGACGCCCACCGAGGGCGGGCGCGCGCGGCCGCACTCCGAATGGCCCATGCGGTTCCAGCGCCCTCCCCGAGGCGGGCTCGTCGCGGCGCGCCTCGCAGGCACCGTCGTCGCCGTCCAGCGTCGCGCCCGCGGCGCCAGCGACTGGGAGCCCGAGCGCGTCGTCCTCGATGCCGCGGCGGCGCAGCGGGGCGCCATGGGCCTCGACGTCGAGCTCTATGGCGACGCCGAGCGCTTGCTGCTGGCGGTCACCGTGCCCGGGGCGCTGCAGCTCCTGGAGTCCCGCGACGAAGGCCGGACGTGGCACGCCGCGGCCTCGCGCTGAGCCTCCCCCGCGATTCGTACCGGGCTGCGCACGTTCGGTGACGAAGCCGTAGCCGGGGCGGGCGCGTTGCGCGATGATCCGCCGCGGAAGGTGAGAGGTTTCGCGATGTCGAAGTGGAGCAAAGATCAGTTGCAGCATCTGGCCGACGTGCTGCTCGCAGCGGCCGCGGTGGACCGCGAGACGCTCCTCGAGGAGCGCGGTGCGGTGCGGGACATCCTCGCGGAGCTCGCCGGCGGAGGCATCGACGCGCAGCTCGAGCAGCGCCTCCAGGCGTTCCGTGCATCGGACTTCGACCTCGCGGCCGCGGCTGCGGGTCTCGACCTGCGCGACGCCACGCAGCGCCGCGAGGCCCTCGGCTTCGTGTCGCGCGTGACCGAGAGCGACGACGTCCACGACCTCGACGAGTCGGACTTCATCGTCCGCTTCGCGAAGGCCATCGGCGCGTCGCCCGACGAGTACGCCGGGCTCACCGTGGAGCTCACGCCGAGCGAGCCGCCGCCGGTGCCGTCGGGCCGTCCGTCGAAGCCCTAGCGCGCGCTCACGGCAGCGGCGTCTCCTGCCGCGTCGTGGCGTAGGTCGTCACCGACACCGTCCGCGTCCCGCGGATCGGGTTGCGCAGCGTCGACTCCTCGCGCGTCGTGTCCACGCGGCGCCGCACGGGCACCGACGCATCCACCGGCAGCAGCACCTCGAAGGTCGCCCGCGTCGGCGAGCGCTCGAGCTCCATCGGCGGCAGCGGCGCGGCGTCGCGCACGCGCACCTCGAAGTCGCCGCGCAACGACACGCACACCGCCGGCGCGCACCGCACGGCCTCGACGAACCGCACCGTGCCGCCGGTGACGTCGTCGTGCCCTCCGTACGGCGGGTGCACGCTCCACTGCGCGCCCGGGCGCTGCGCCTCGAGCACGCCGAAGTACGCCTCGTCGTCGTCGCCGGGCCGGTCCCAGCCGAGCTCGAAGAAGCCCCCGAAGCCGTCCAGCGCCGCGGCGTCGAGCGGGTGTCCGTTGGCGTCCGCGGCCTCGTAGCGACCCGCGCGGTTCACGATGTCGACGACGTCGCCGGCGCGCAGCGCCACGCCCTGCGCGAAGTAGCCGGCGTCGCGCACGGCCTCGACGGTGTACCGCAGCCGCTCGTGGGCGTCGTCGCGCTCGAGCACCTCGACCCGCGCGCGCGCCGACGCCTCGCCGTGCTCGGTGCGCTCCGAGGCCGGCTGTCCTCGGTGCTCGGCGTGCACGGTGCGCGTGCGCGAGAGCGACACGTCCACGGCGTAGCGCGCGCCCTGCGGAACCTCGGCGCGCCACCGCACGGCGTACCGCGCGCGCTGCGACGGACCGCGACGCGAGGCCGCCGTCGCCGCGCCGGCGCAGCCGAGGGACAGCATCGCGAGCAACGCCACGCAGCGCTTCAAGATCCGAGGCCCCTACGCCGGCGTGCGGCGCCGACGACGAGCAGCGCCAGGCCCGCGCACGCCGCGCCATGGTGGGCGGCGCCGGGTCTCGTCGCACACGTCAGCCCCGAGCCCTCGAAAACCAGCAGACCGGGATCAAGGTCGCACGCCGCCGGCGCCGCGGGCGGATACACCGCGCAGAGCCCCGCGCGATCGTCCGCCGTCGGCACGCGCCGCTGCTCGCCGCGGCCCGCCGAGTACCACATCACCGCCGCGCGATCCGACGAGTGCGCGAGGCCCTGCGTGTGCCCGAGCTCGTGCGTGAGGATCGTCGGAAGGTCCGCCGCCGCGGTGCTCCCGTCGGAGGCGAAGAGAAAGCCCTGCGGGTTCGTCGTGGAGCGCAGGTTCATCTCCGTGTCCGCGTCGAGGATCTCGCCGCGCGACGACGTGTACGTCACCACCGTGATCGCCGCGGCGTCCAGCGTATGGAACGCATCGTCGCCCCAGCGCGGGCGGAACAGCACCACGTTGGCGTTCGGGAGCGTGTCCGAGTAGCCCGCGTCCATGGCGAGGTCCGGGAGCACCGCCAGCGCGAATGCCGGTCCCGTCGCCGCGCCGTCGCACGTGAACGAACCCCAGGCCGCCGCGGCGCTGCCGAGGAACGCGCGGAACTCCGTCGCCGTGAGCCGTGACGGGAGCACCGTGGGGTTGATCCGAACGCCGGTGCAGCGCCGCGCCCAGGCGAGGGGCACGCCGCCGGTGGGGCAAGCCGTCGGGTTCGTCTGGTCGCGGTCGGCCTCGGTGCGGCAGTACGCGTCCGCTGCGGCGGGGGCGAGGCTCAGCACGGCGAGGACGACGAGGCGCATCGGCGGCGGCGCTCCGATCAGCGGCGAAGCGCCCGCGCGAACGCACGCAAGCGGGAGAGGGCGATGCCTTCGGGAGGAAGCTCCAGCGCCGTCGTCACGGACGTCGTCGCACGCGGGTCGCGCACCATCGTGAGGCCCTCGGTGTGCGGCGGCAGCACCCGCGGCGCGCCCGCGGCGTCGAGCGTCACCGGGAGCGCGCCGAGCGCGAAGCCCTGCACGGTCATGAAGCCGTCGTCGCCGCGGTGGAGCAGCAGCACCCACGCGCCCCCCGCGGCCAGCACCGGGGCGCCCTCGACCCGCTGCGCGATGCCAGCGACGATCCCGCCCGGCAGGCGCACCGTGAGACGACCGGGTCCGACGTCGCCGCGCAGCGTCTCGAGAACGTCCACTGCGACGTCGGTGAAGATCCTGCCGCCGAGCCAATGCGAGGCGCGCAAAGCACCCGCCGGAGCCGTCGCCAGCACCACCGCATCGGCGTCCGCGAGCCGCGCATCGAGGGGCCGATCGGCCAGCACCGTCGCCGCCGCGGGGCGCAGCGCGAGCAGCCCCACGAGGGCGCAGCGCAGCGGTCCGATCCGTCGGAACATCGCGCCGAGCACACCACCTTCCCGGGGGCTCGCACAACCTCGCAGCCGCGCGTTGACAGCGAAGGTGCAAAGGGACTACCCCCGACGACGATCATGCGTGGACTGACCAAGGGGCTTTTGATCGCGGGGTTCTCCATTGCTCTCGACGGATGCTTCGAGCGCATCGCGGCGAACGGCACCGTCGGGGTCATGGACCGCGCGTCTCCCGCGCTGCAGTCCTTCGCCGACCCGGCCATCGCCGAGGCGTCGCTGCCGTACTCCATCACGCAGATGGAGGGGCTGCTGCTGGTGGTCCCGCAGAACCGGCTGCTGCGCACGAACCTCATGCGCGCGCTCGGGTCCTTCGGCTTCGCGTTCCTCGAAGACCGCATGGAGGAGGCCGAGCTCGCGAACGACGACGCGCGCATGGCGTACTACGCCAACCGCGCCTCCATCGCGTACTCGCGCGGCAAGGAGGTCGGCTTCGAGACGCTGACCATGATGGACGGCACCGACGGAGGCTCGGCCGCGGCCGTGCATCGCGGCGTCGACGCGTGGCGTGCGTACCTCCAGCGCTTCGACGAGCGCGCGCAGGTGCCGGTGCTGTTCTGGCTCGGCTACAACTGGGCGCGGCACATCAGCCTCAACAAGGACAACCCCGACGTCCTCGCCGACCTCCCGTACGCCATCGCGATCTTCGAGCGCGTGATGCAGGTCGATCCGGACTTCAACTACTCGGCGCCGCGCATCGCCATGGCGTCGTACTACGCCCGCGCCGCGGCCTCCCTCGGCGGCGAGCCCGAGCGCTCGCGGCAGCTCTTCGAGGAGGCCATCCACCGGTACCCGAACTTCCTCACCTACAAGGTGATGATGGCGCGCGTGTACGCCGTGATGGTGCAGGACCGGGCGCTGTTCACGCGGCTCCTCCAGGAGGTCATCGACGCCGGCGACGTGATGCCGGAGCAGCGCCTCGCGAACCAGATCGCCAAGCGCCGCGCCCGCCGCTACCTCTCGCAGATCGAGGACCTCGTCGCTCCGGCCGACGACAGCGCGGGCACGCCCTCGACGGACGCCCCGGCCGCCGACGCTCCGGCCGCCGATGCTCCCGCGGTCCCGGCGGCGGATGCCCCGGCGGCTCCCGCGGCCACGCCCGAGGCGCCCGCCGCAACCCCCGCGCCCGCGGCGCACTGATTCCTTCGCCCCTTCGCCCCTTCGCAGGAAGCCTACCCACCATGAAGCGTTCTCCGTTCATCGTCTCGGGACTCGTCCTCGGCGCGCTCACGGTCCTCTCCGTGGTGCGAGGCGCCGACGCGCAGACGGCGCCGGCCCCACGGCTTCTCTCCGTCGCGACGCTCGCCCCCGCCGGCTCGACCTGGATGCGCGGCCTCGAGGCTTGGAACCGCGAGCTCCGGCGGCGCACCAACGGCGCCCTCGGGCTTCGGATCTACCCCGGCGGCGTGCAGGGTGACGAGCGCGAGGTGGTGCAGAAGATCCGCAACCATCGCCTCGACGGCGGCGCCGTCACCGCCGTGGGCCTGTCGCAGGTGCACCGCCCGACGCTGACGTTCCAGATGCCGGGCATGTTCCACACGTACGCGCAGCTGGATGCGGCGCGCGCGGGCACCAACACCGACATCGTGCACGCCTTCGAGGCGGCGGGCTTCTCGTTCATGGGATGGGCCGACGTGGGCTTCGGACGCATCTTCTCGCGTGTGCCGGTGCGCACGCCGAGCGACCTTCGCAACACGCACCCGTACGTGTGGCGCGACGACCTCGTGATGCCGACCTTCTACGAGGTGGCCAACGTGCGTCCGGTGCCGCTGCAGCTCCCCGAGGTGCTCAGCGCGCTGCAGACGAACCGCATCGACTCGTTCCTCACGACGCCGGTGGCGGCGGTGTCGCTGCAGTGGTCGACGCGCGCGACGCACATGCTCGACGACAACCTCTCGGTGGTCGTCGGCGCGACGGTGTTCAGCCGTCAGGCCGTCGAGTCGCTGCCCGCGGACCAGCAGACCGCGCTGCGCGAGTCGGCCACGCAGGCGCACCAGCTGCTCATCCGCAACCTTCGCCGCGACGAGGACCTCGCCGTGCGGTCCATGGCCAACCGCGGCATCACCATCACCACCATCACCGACGCCGAGCGCGCGCAGTGGAACACCGTGACCGCGCAGACGCGGCAGCGGCTCGTCGGCCGCATCGCCGACGCCGCGTTCGTCACCCGCGTCCAGGGCCTCGCCCACTGACCCGTCCGCGCCGGCCCTCCGCCGCGCTCCTCGCGCGCGCCGCCTCGGTGCGCAGCGCGCTGGCCGCGACGCTCCCCGAGCCCCGCTGCGAGCTCGATCACCGCACCGTCTTCGAGTTGCTCGTCGCGACGATCCTGTCGGCGCAGACGACGGACCGCGGGGTCAACAAGGTCACGCCGACGCTCTTCGCGCGGTTTCCCGACGCGGCGGCGATGGCCGCGGCGGACCTCGCGGAGCTCGAGTCCATCGTGCGTCCGACGGGGTTCTTCAAGACCAAGGCGAAGCACATCCGCGACGCCGCCCGGCTCCTCGTCGAGCGCCACGGCGGCGAGGTGCCCCGCACCGTCGAGGAGCTCACCGCGCTCCCCGGCGTGGCCCGCAAGACCGCCAACGTGGTGCTCGGCACTGGCTTCGGCATCGCGTCTGGGATCACCGTCGACACGCACGCGCGCCGGGTCTCGCAGCGCCTCGGGCTCACCGCGGAAGAAGACCCGGTGCGCATCGAGGCCGCCCTCTGCGCCCTCGTCCCGCGCGACGAGTGGATCGCCTTCGGTCATCGCCTCGTGCTGCACGGACGCTACACGTGCATCGCCCGGGCACCGCGCTGCGAGGGCTGCGCGTGCGCTCCGTGGTGCGCCCACCGTGCCCGCGCCGAACGCGACGCGGGCGAGGGCGAAGCGTGACGTGTTTGACGCATCGCAAAGGCGAGTTGTGGTACACAAACCGCTCCATGCGCGGGGGTGTTCCGCGCCCGAAGGTCGGTCATGGCGAGCAACGAGAACAGTGCTGACGAGAACGAGTCCGTGAACCCCGGGGCGACGTCCACGGAGGGCGCGAAGCCCGCCGACGGCGGCAGCTCCAGCGGCGAGGCGAAGGGCGGCGACGACGCGATCCCGTCGGCGCGTCCGCCGGCGCCGCAGGTCGACTCGCTGACCGCGATCACCGCCGAGCGCGACAAGCTGAAGGACCAGCTCCTGCGCACCCTCGCGGACTTCGACAACTACCGGAAGCGCAGCCGCCGCGACGAGC